>NZ_VSZO01000001.1:693069-1039604 GCF_008312935.1 Roseiconus lacunae
ATGTGCAGAAGTGTTGGGCCGGTACAGGCTTCATTTAGATTCGAAGCAACATCGGTGATGCGACGGGTTCGAAACAAGATTGGTCCGTCAACCGGTTGAATCAATTCACCTTGTTCGCCCGTCGCGGTGATCATCGATTCGATTCGAATCACGCCTTTGTATTCCGCCGTTAAACGAACGCTTTGATAACTGTCGCGATAGCTGTAATAAACGGCCGGTATCCCGGACGACGCGGAGACCGAAATGTTTTCTTCCAGGCGTGCACAATGGTGTTCTTCGGATCCCTTACGATAGCGCATCGGATCGACTTCGAGCCGGCCATGGACCATTTTGAAGCGAACTGGCCCCCCTTCACAAAAAACGCCAGCCGGTAAGGGCTGGCATTGGCGACAAGGCGATGTGTTTTTAGAGAGGTGTCGGCAGTCAGGTGAGCGAGGTGTTTCGAGACCGTGACCGGGAGTCGGCTCCTCTGCCAGAGTCGACTCAAAAGGCATTGCCAACAATGTGGCAAATGCAACTAGGTAGGCATACCTCATCGCGTCACCGCTCCTTTTCCACGCCATTGAATGGACGTGAAATAAGCACTTTCGTGCGGCCAAAAACAATCCGTTTTGGGGCTGACTAAGTGTCCGATAGTTGATTATCGGGACCGGTAACAGATCAATTCAATGTTTCTTTGAAGGAACGGTTCAGGTTGTGTGATTAGGGGCGACGCTATTCCCTAACCTTGCTCTTAAGTCAAATCAGGACCGTGTCTTTTACGCCTGATCAACTGGACACTTTCGCATGCATCAATACAAGCTTGCTAAAGCATTTCGATTGAAACGATCAAGCCGAGACAACGCCGGTGATCATTCACCGACCTTGGTCGTGACGTCGAAACCAAGGTCTCGAATCAATTGATAGTCTTCTTCGGGAGCTTGACCCTTGGTGGTGAGATAGTCACCGACAAAGACGCTGTTAGCGATATAAAGACCGAGTGACTGCAAAGATCGCAGATGCAATTCACGACCGCCTGCGATACGCAATTCACGATCGGGGTTTACAAAGCGGAACATTGCCAAAGCACGTAAGCAATCTTGAGGCGACAAGTCGTCGTTACCTTGAAGTGGGGTGCCATCGATCGCGTTGAGGAAATTCAAGGGGATCGACTGAACCCCCAGGTCCTTCAGGTCAAACGCCATCGAGATCACATCGTCAATCGTTTCGCCCATTCCGATGATGCCACCGCTACACATCTCCATTCCGGCGTTCTTGACGTGACGCAACGTTTCAACGCGATCGGCGTAGGTGTGTGTCGTGCAGATCTTACCGTAGTACTCTTCGCCGGTATTGAGGTTGTGGTTGACCCGATCAACGCCACATGCTTTCAGCCGATCGGCTTGTTCACGCGAAAGGAGCCCCAGGCAAGCGCAGATATCCAACCCATATTGCTCTTTGATGACAGGAACGATCTCTTCGACCGCTTTCATCTCTCGCTCGTTCGGACCTCGGGCGGAGATCACAAGGCAGTAGGTCTTCGCACCTTGCTCGGCCGCGATCCGAGCCGCGTCCATCAACTTGTCACGCTTCAGAATGTTGTACTTTGGAATCTCGGCGTCAGAGATTTTTGACTGACTGCAGTAATGACAATCTTCCGGGCACAAGCCGCTTTTGGCGTTCATCAAAAAGTAAAGCTGAACGGTTTTGCCAAAGTGCTTCTTACGAATTCGTGACGCAGCGTCGACCAACCGAAGGATCTCGTCGTCATCGGATTCCAATATTTGACGAGCTTCGTCGCGGGTAAGCTCACCGCCGCTTAAAACTCGGTCGGCCCAATCATCGAAACGATTCGAAGATCGAACGGGCGCGGTTTCGGTGGAGGGGCTTAGGTCAGTCGCCATGATTGCTTGCTCGGAGCGTGCTCGTATCAATTCGGAAGTTCGTTCTGCCCGACGGAGGGTCATCGGCGGGAGGACGATAGTTTACCAGGCAACCAACATGTTCATCTGCGGAAGCCAACTCGACAAGGCGGAGCAAGGCCGAAACAGGCATTCGATGGCCTAAAAATAACCTCCTCGCGATTGTCGCCACATCACCGCAGGCGAAAAATCCCCCTAGAAACAGAGACATTTGATGCGGCGTTGTTTGACCTGCCGTGCCGGCCGGTTGCCTGAACGTCAATGAAGTCTCAGTTCGTGGCACCGCCCTCGCTAGAGGCGTCACGGCGGAGGATCACGTGAGCAATGGAGCCCCGAAACTGCTAGACTTTTAACGCGACCATCGTCCTGCTTTCCCACCACCGGCAACCCGTGCAATTTTTCTTCATACGAATCGGCGCCCTCGCTGAAATCCGCATCGCGTCGGCACTGCTACCGCTGCGACGTGGCCAGCGTGTGGTGGTCAGAACGCAGCGAGGAATCGAGATCGGTCACGTCAGTGCGCCCTGTCCCGCTGAGACTCAGCGGCGAATGGGACCGGTGGTCTGTCGTGTGGTCCGCCCGACGACGGAATCCGACGAAATGCTGGTGCGGCGTTTAGAGAAATACCGTAGCAAGGCGGTCGAAGCCTGTCGCAAACGACTCTCTGAATCGGGCAGTCATTGTACGCTGCTGGATGTCGACCAACTCTTTGACGGCGGCACGATCGTGATGCAATTCCTGGGCGACGTCGATGACGTCGCCGACTCGATCGCGCAAGAAGTCACCGAGGAATACGAAAGCGTCGTCAAGACGAAACACCTTGCCGAGTTACTCAGCGAGGGCTGTGGCCCCGGATGTGGCACCGAGGGCGGGGGCGGCTGTGGAACCCAAGGCGGTTGCGGCACCGCCTGTTCGAGCTGCCATCACGGCGGTTAGCCGCCGCATCGAGAATCGAAATCGCTTACAGAATGTCTAGCAATTCGACTTCAAAAACCAACACTTCGTTGGGGCCGATCGCACCGGCACTTCCACGCTCGCCGTAAGCCAGATCGGAAGGGATGTAAAGCATCCACTTGCTACCGACCTTCATCTTCTGAAGCGCCATCGTCCAGCCCTTGATCACGCCGCCGACCGTGAACTCGGCCGGCTCGCCACGCTGCACGCTGCTATCGAACACTTCGCCATTGATTAGCTTTCCGGTGTAATGAACACGCACGGTGTCGGACTGGGTTGGCGTACCACCATCGCCTTCTTTGATGACTTTGTACTGAAGCCCGCCTTCGAGTTGCTTGACGCCTTCCTTTTGCGCGTTCTCTTTCAACCAAGCAACACCCTTTGCCTTGTTTTCCAAGGCTTGCTTCTTAATCTCGGCCGCCATCTCTTGGTGACGTGTGTTGAGCAATTTTTGCAGTGTCGTTTGGACAGCCACAAGTTCTTCGCGTGTCAGTTTCATGTCGCGACTTGCCAACGCATCGCTGACCCCGACCGTGAAAGACTCGGCGGTGAAGTCTTCGGCGCGGAGCCCTTGTTGAACCATTTGCTGCCCCATCGACAGCCCCAGGAAATAACCGACCTTGTCGGCAGGAGCATCTCCGACAGAAGCGTCGGCAGGTTGTTCATTGTCTTGTGCTTTGGTCATCATCGTCATCATGGAAAGCGCGACGAAAACCATCAGGCAACGTTGCATAGGATCTGTCCTCGATTCATCGCCGAAGATGTCCTGCCCTGAACGTCAAAACCAGGACTCGGCGCGGGGGTGGGGGTGGGACTGCCAAACGTCAATGTGGGGCGAATTCAGTGAGCTGGACGCGAGGTCCACACGTTTTTCCGGCAGCGAAACTTGCGTTTGAAGTAAAACGCGACGCAAAGAATGATACCAGTTATCGCTCGCAATGCACCATGGTATCCAAGAACGAGGGAAACACTGACTTACAATTCGGGGGGGAGTGAGAGCTTCGGATAAGGTGCATCCCTCGCCGCTTCCCATCGTGGGCTGACGTGGCTCGACGAATACTGAGTTTCTAGCAAAGACACACGTTTTAGCGATTGAAACAAACCGCCTTCCCTGACAGGGGGCAATTCGACACCAAAGCGGAGGAACCACCGGTTTGCCGTTGGATTTTGCTAAGCCAGGGTGTAGGCTTGACAGCGAGAAGGATCGTTTTCTGTCTCACCGGACCGATAGGAAGGTCAAACGAGACTGTCGAATCAGTCGCCCTCAGGAACGGCTTTCTGCAAACGGTTCGTCTGAACCCGCAAATCATCACGCCGCGTGATCGCCACACCGCACCATAGACGCGCGACGAAGGCCTGCAAAGGAATTCTGAAGCTAGCAACGCTCAGAACACTTCCGTAGGGATATGGGGTGAAGCGTTTTGTGATGTGAAGAGTGGCGGGCGAATCAAATCTTGGCTGAAATTGCCTTGAAACAATCCGACCACCCCGAAGATGGTTTGGGAGCCGGCCCAGCGACGGGCCCTCCCGGTCGCCGAAGCGTCAGCCCTCTGGCAAGCGATAGGGTGCAGGAAAACACACATCAATTTTTTGGACAGAGTTAGCAAGGCAGCTCTTTAAAGACTGAGCCCTGCAAAACTAGCGCATCATCTAGACCAAATGTTCGAGTTCGGTTCATCAGCCGACGGGCGTTAGCCCCGGCTATTGCACCGAAACCGTGGCTAACGCCATGCGGCTAATCCTCGTTTTAAAGATTGACGAAGCACTCGGGCATCAACAATCCACATGGACCTGTAGTCCAGACGGCGCCGGGCCAACGCCCACACCCAAACGCCGAACAGAACAACGCAAAGGGCAACACTAACCAATCCCCTTTGCCTTCACCTTTTTCGTTGCAACTTCTTTAAACGCAACGATCCATTCATGCATCACCGAAGACCAGATGCGTGACAATTATCAGACAACTTGTATGCAAAATTTTGAATCGATGGATTTGTTCCGTCCCCTTCAACGGGCCCTTTCGGAACTGAATTACAAACACCCCACTCCGATCCAAGCACAAGCGATCCCTCCGGCAATCGATGGCGTTGACATCTTGGGGTGCGCGAGCACCGGAACCGGAAAGACGGCTGCCTTCGCGATTCCAATCTTGGATTACCTCGGCTTCGAAAAACCGCGAGCCAAACCCAATCGCCCAACCGCGTTAGTGCTCGCCCCGACACGTGAACTGGCAATCCAGATCGGCGAAAGCTTCGATCGCTACGGCAAGCACATGAAGTTTCGCCAAACGTTGGTTTATGGTGGAATCAAACAAGGTTCACAAACGCGATCACTCGGCAAGGGGACCGATGTCCTGGTAGCAACACCCGGACGCCTCATTGATCTGATGGACCAAGGGCATGTCGACTTAAGCGACGTGCAAATTTTCGTTCTCGATGAAGCCGACCGGATGCTCGACATGGGTTTCCTCCCGGCGCTGAAACGAATCGTGACCAAGTTGCCCCGAGAGCGGCAGTCCATGTTCTTTTCGGCGACGTTGGCTCCAAAGATTCGTGAACTCGCGGCAACGTTTTTGTTCAACCCTGTCGCGGTCACTGTGCCTTCGAAGTCGATGACCGCAGACGGAGTCGATCAGACAATTCGTTTCATGCAAAAGGGCGATAAGTTCGCCGAACTGCAGTCGATTCTGAGTACCGACGATGTCGAACGTGCGATCGTGTTCACTCGAACTAAGCGTGGCGCCAATCGTTTGGTTCAAAAACTCGATCGACAAGGGATCACAGGCGCGGCCATTCACGGCAATAAATCTCAACAGTCCCGTCAGCGTGCACTTCAAGCATTCCGAGACAAACGGGTGAGCGCGTTGGTAGCGACCGACGTCGCTGCACGCGGGATCGACGTCCAAGGCGTCACTCACGTCATCAATTACGACATGCCGGTCGAACCAGAAAGCTACGTGCACCGCATCGGGCGAACCGGCCGCGCCGGGAAAACGGGCATCGCGATCTCGTTTTGCACTGAAGCAGAAATCGAAGAACTGCGGGCGATCAAGAAACTGATCGGATCGAATCTGCGTGTGGAAAACGAAGAACACATGCCGAAATCCCCGAAATCGTCATCAACGTCGAATAAGAAAAAATCGGCGAGAAACACTGGTTCAAGACATCACGGTTCAAGAAACACTGGCTCGGGGCAGAATCGTGGTACCACACAGAAAACGCGATCGAAGTCCAGGCGTAAGCCGCACGCGAAGCGCAAACCTGTGACCGCTTGATCGCATCGTTGATCGGGCACCAAAGACTCTTCGTCGCTTTCTGGGCGACGATACAGACTCTGGCATCATTGTTGCTCCCCAGCTTTGACAAACAATTGTCAACACAAGAGCAACAAGATGGCGACGAAACTGATTGATGAACGGCGAATCAAGGTCCTCAACGACCGATCGCCGGACGACACCAATGCGTACGTGCTGTATTGGATGCAGCACAGCCAACGGGCCGAACGCAACGAGGCACTCGAATTTGCGATCGGACGTGCCAACGAACATGGTGCCCCCCTCTGCGTCGGCTTCGGATTAACCGAAGACTACCCCGAGGGATCGCTGCGACACTTCCAGTTCATGCTCGAAGGATTGGCAGAAACCGCGGAGGCAATCCAACGGCGTAACGCCTGCTTCGTGTTGCGATTGGGTTCGCCCGACCAGGTCGCGATCGACCTCGCAAAGGAAGCGATTGAGGTGGTCACCGACCGCGGTTACCTTCGCCACCACCGCCAATGGCGTGAATCAGTCGCCAAAGAAATCGCGGTTCGACTGACTCAAGTCGAATGCGATCTGATTGTCCCGGTCGAGACGGCATCCACCAAACGGGAATACGCCGCCAGGACGATTCGGTCCAAGATCGAAGAACTGTCCGACGAGTTTCTTCATCAGCTCAGGACAACCCCCGTCGACAGGGAATGCCAATGCGGACCGCATGGCGAGTCACTCGACGACATCGATCGTTTACTTAAACAAATGAAGATTGATCGATCAGTTGATTCGCTCGATTGGATCGTAGGCGGCACCTCGGCGGCCCGGAAGCGTTTGAAACACTTCATCGAAGATCGCTTGACCGGCTATGAACGTGAACGTTCTGATCCGCTTGCCGCGCACGTCTCGACACTCAGTCCCTACCTGCACTTCGGGATGATCTCGCCCGTCGATGTCGCGATCGCGGTTCGTGATGCACGACAGCGACGCACTTCTGATATCGATAGCTATCTGGAAGAACTGATCGTTCGCCGCGAGCTAGCCCATAACTTCACCCACTACGCACGCGCGGATTACGACCAGTTTAGCTGCCTGCCCGATTGGGCGATCGAGACACTTCAGGATCATCGTGATGACGAACGCCCAACGATCTATACCGCCGACGAACTGGAACATTCACAGACAGACGACGAGATCTGGAATGCGGCGATGACTGAGGTCCGCGAGCACGGTTACTTGCACAATCAACTGCGAATGTATTGGGGCAAGCGATTCCTTGAATGGACGAATACGCCCGAGTATGCCTATCGCACTTTGCTGAGCTTAAACAACAAGTATTTTCTCGATGGTCGAGACGCGAACTCCTTCGCCAATGTGGGCTGGGTGTTTGGGCTGCATGATCGTGCATTCGGTGAACGTCCTATCTTTGGAAAAGTTCGTTATCTATCCAAAGATGGGATCGAGAAAAAATTCGACAGCGAAGCGTACGTCGCACAACTGGACTGAAACCGTAAGCCGAATGCGTTCGTGCCTCGCCACTCGGGGATCGGCGATAATGCTTGACTACTTTCTACTTTGTGACGAAAAGACCTGCGCGATTGGATTCGTCAACTTCAATATCGGAACGGCCACATGATTGACTTGCAATCCGACAAATGCGAACCGCGACGTCAATTTACGATCACGACCGCCGATGAGCGCGGCCTGCACTGCCGAACTTGGGCGGACGATCAATGCAAGTACGTTTTAATCGTCGTTCACGGGCTTGGCGAGCATAGTGGGTGCTACGACGAATTTGGCTCGGTCATGTGTGAACGCGGCATCGGGGTATACGCGTTTGATCTTCACGGTCACGGGAAGAGCCCCGGTGTCCGGGGACACGCGCCGTCACTGGATACGCTTGTCGACGACATAGAAGCCGTCTGCAACTACGTCAGCGAACAACACAATCGTGACGACTCAGGAGTCCAGGTGTCGATTCTCGGACACAGCATGGGAGGCCACTTGGTACTCCGATATGTACTCGATCAAGATCGATGCAACGTTGCTCGAGCGATCGTGACGAACCCGATGATCCTCCCCGACAACCCACCGACGAAAGCACAATCATTTGCGGCATGGCTGACTTCGAAGGTCATTCCACGCGTACGAATGTCAGCTGATATCGACCCGAGTGACCTTACTCAGGACGAAGATGTTTTGGTCAAGCTTGGCCGTGACCCACTGATGCACGAACAACTTTCGATTGGAATCGGTGGAGAACTCATGAGCAGTGGCCATCAAATGGTTGAAAACGCAAATGAACTTTCGATACCGCTATTGGTATTGCGTGGCGGGGACGACGACCTATGCGACGTCGAAACAACCGACGCGTTCTGCGATGCGGCAGGGACCCTGTGCGATAGCCACACTTTTGACGGGCTACGTCACTCGTTGCTATTGGAGAAAGAGCGTGAACAAGTGTTTGACTCAATCCAGCAGTGGCTACTTAAAAAATAGAATTTGAATTGACCATTGGCGTCAGCGACGGGCTAACGTACAAGGCACCAGTCTCGCTTTAAGCCCCTCAGGACATTCAGATTAAGCAGTGCCAGTCACTCGCTTTCGTAACGTTCGAGCGATTTATAGGAAACTGTGTGCAGTAACCGCTGAGCTTGATTGATTAACACCGAGTCCCCCGAGACGATAATTAGGTCATCGCCTTCTTGAACGGCACGTTCGTAGCGTGAAGCGACTCCGTGTTGCATTCCCCAGCTTTCAACGGCACTCGCCATCCCACCTCCAGCTGCTCCGGCGACCATTCCCGCGATCGGTCCAACGACCAACATAGGTCCAATCATCGTTGCGGTTCCGAGCGCTGCTCCGATCGTGCTTCCGGCGACGGTCGCACCAGCGGTTGTCGCGCCTGTCGGTGGAGAATCGGACGTCGAGTCTTTGACGTTTGCGGAAATGGCCTCCCGGACATCCGAACGTTTACGAACGACTGAGACCTCGTCGGTCGTAAAACCGGCTTTCTCTAAAACTTCGATTGCGGTCAAGAAATGGGATGGGTCGTTGTACTGTGCGACAACACATTGGTCACTCATCGATCAATCCTGCGGGATGAGAAGAGAAAACAGTCCAGGGCCTGGCACGTTCGGAAACGAAAATGAACATCGTGTGGCCTCACGGCCGGTAGATGTGGCAACCCACGTGCCAAATCCGTAGTCACCGGCTTACCGATTCATCACCACGCTCGCTTGACGGTCGTGGGGGAAGCTGTACATCGCTGATTCTGCGTGCTGCCACTGTCACCGCCGATCAGTGAACCCGCATTTTTAGCCTTAGTCGATCCCATGTTGTTCTAGAAAATCATCTGGAATCGAATCAGTCATACGTCCCACCAGACCATAGTAAAACAACTGCGTCCCCTCCATTGATAGGCGATGACGGTAGAGTTCGAGATGATAGATATCGAGGTATTTCGAAAAAATCAACTCACGCACCAACTTCGAGAACCCGGTTTGTTCGGCGTGATCGAGAAAGCTAACCTTGATATTGAAGGCTAACCAGCCATCGGTGCGAACGAGCTTCATCGCGTTAAAGAAAGCTCGCGGTGGAATATCACCGAACCCCAATGCGGCGACGCAAGTCAGGCAATCGAATCGCCACTCGCGGAGCTCTGTTTCGGTCTGCGAGGCTAATTCAGTCAAATCTTCGACATAGTAATCATCGTAAACCGTCGATCGGTCACGGTAAGCGGCATCGCGTGCCTCCGGGATCAAGTCAACACCGACTAATCTTGCGACACCGTTCCTCTTTAAGACTTCTCCCATCATGCCGTTGCCGGCACCGAGGTCGATCACGCGCAGTTCACTGATTGGCTCGCGTACAGTATCGAGCGCTCCCTGCAGTAATTCGGCGACTTTCTCGGGAGAATTACAGCGCAACCGTTCGTAAAAAAGTTGCTCATAGAGACCGGGGCGTCGATAGATCTCAGCGTAGTCGTGAAATCGAAGACGTGTCGCGTGGTTGTCTTCGACCAAAGTGAAGAAGACTTCATCTTGTTGAAGTTGCTCTGAATTGTCAGGCGGAAACTGAATGCGGTAGTGTTGACTCATTCGAAAAATGGTTCGAGTGCGGCGGTTAAAGCGATACCGTGATTAAGGTTGAAAACTAATGCTTGCAAGCATTAATCGGCGTGATACAGAGAGCGATTGACATCAATAGCGAGCCGTTTCCAGGCCACCACCCGCAAGAAAACTCAATTGACGCCGAGTGTTCGTCTCAGCTCAATGTTTAGATTCGGCATATCAGCCGACAAAACCGTGGCCAAGCACATGCGGCTGATCTTTATTTCGAACGGTGACGGATCACTAACCCAGCCATGAACACCCCTGTGGTATCGTCCTCTTTTGACAACCTCGACGGATTCGCGGCGTCCACTTAAGACGAAGTTCACCAACGCCAGCGATCGAGGCCCTCGGTGCATTTAGATAATTCAACGATGGGGGGTGTAGGACGTAGCGTCGGCTTGTTGATGGTCAGATCATCGCCTTGCCCCATCGGTTGCATACTTACTCAGTCGCCTTCTGAACAAGTCGGCCAGCGCTATGCGCCACCAAAAAACTCGGGTGTGACACATCTGTTCATGGGCGAATGCCCCGCAGGTTGCGGCTTGACCGTAGCCGCGTTGCGATCGCAAATCGCGATGCACACTAGACAAACGAGTACGATTCTTCCGTCAACAATGCACACGACGGATCGACCATCCCAAACGTGGTTGCAGTTCACTGCGAGGTACCTCCAAGTCGCCTCCCTAACACGCACCGCATCTGACGCACGATGGCTTCGGCGATTTCGCTACCATCAATGGTTAACAAATTCTTATCGTTCCTCCAAATCTGACCATAACGATGTTCAACGCTTATGCCGCGAGTGACCCTGAAAGTCGACTAGAGAAATTTGAATATGACCCTGGGCCAATTGGCTTGGACGAGGTTGAGATCGCGGTCGAATTCTGCGGGGTTTGCCACAGTGATTTGAGTATGAAGCAGAACGACTGGGGCATGACCGAATATCCCTTCGTCGGTGGACACGAAGTGGTCGGGCGTATCGTGAACGTCGGCGAGAACGTCGAAGGACTTGAAGTGGACCAACGCGTCGGCGTCGGGTGGACCGCATCGTCTTGTCTACGCTGCGAACAGTGTCACAGTGGCTACCAGAATCGTTGCCCTGACTCCGTTGGGACGATCGTTGGACGTCACGGCGGCTTCGCCGATCGTTTGAGAGCCCAGTCGGATTGGGCGATTCCGATCCCTGAAGGCGTCGATCCCGTCGATTGCGGACCGTTGTTCTGTGGCGGCCTGACGGTGTTCAACCCCTTTGTGGAAAACCAAATCCTGCCGACCGCACGCGTCGCGGTGATCGGCATCGGTGGACTTGGACATATGGCACTACAGTTCGCGAACGCCTGGGGATGCGAGGTCACTGCATTCAGTACCTCACCTGACAAAGAAGAAGAAGCTCGCAAGATGGGCGCGCATCATTTTCTCAACTCACGGGATGAAGACGCGCTGCAATCAGTTGCCGGACGCTTTGACATGGTGCTCGACACGGTCAACGCTTCACTCAATTTCGATGCTTACATCAATACGCTCAGGCCCGGAGGAAAGCTGCACCTCGTCGGAGCGGTCGACAAAATCGAAGCAACGGTCTTCCCGATGATCGCCGGAGAAAAATCACTCGGAGGTTCACCGACCGGAAGTATCGTCCGGGCCAAAGAGATGTTGGAATTTTGTGCGCGTCACGAGATTAAACCGATGATCGAAACGTTCCCGATGAGTGACGTGAACGAAGCATTGCGGCATCTGGCCGAAGGCAAAGCGCGCTATCGGGTTGTTCTTAAGGCGGACTGGTGATGCGTCGACCATGAAGGATGACCGTTCGTCAGGATTCCGAAAACGGAATCCTGACGATGTGGTTCGCGATCACCTGGATCATCCTCGCTTCCCGGTGCGTCGGACCCGACGCGTGCGACAGTATTTGCTGCGATCGTTGATGAATCACACGATGTTTACCCTATGACTTCTTCGATTACGTGGCCGTGAACGTCGGTTAGCCGCATGTCACGCCCACTGAACCGAAAGGTTGATCTTGTATGGTCGACTCCCATCAAGTGCAACATTGTCGCGTGAAAGTCGTGCATCTCAACTCGGTTCTCAACCGCTTTGTAACCCCAATCGTCGGTCGCACCAAAAATGGTCCCGGCCTTTGTCCCGCCCCCGGCAAGCCAGACGCTAAACCCAAATTGATTGTGATCGCGACCGTTTTTGCCTTGGGCAAACGGCGTTCGCCCGAACTCGCCGGCCCAAACGACTAGCGTTTCGTCGAGCAGACCACGTTGACGAAGATCCTTCAACAGCGCCGCGATCGGTTGGTCGACGGCACGGGCATTGTTCTCGTGCCCCGCCTTCAGATTGGAATGCTGATCCCAACGGTCGCCACCCACCTGCGGGCACGTCAATTCGACAAAGCGGACTCCTCTTTCGATCATTCGCCGCGCGATCAAACACTGTGCCGCGTAAATCTTTGTCGGCTCATATTTCGCTTCCATGCCATACATCTTTTTCAGATAAGCCGGCTCGTCGGCCAGTGACATCACGTCGGGGACGGCCATCTGCATCTGATAAGCAAGCTCGTAGTTGCGAATCGCCGATTCAAGGCTGTCATGCTTGCCGAACTGCTTTGTCGCCAAGCCATCGAGCTGACTGATCAAATCCAACTTGGAACGCTGTTCGGCGACAGAAGATTCGGTCCGTTGAATGTTCGCGACACCTGTTCCCGACGGCTTGAAGACCGAACCTTGATAACTTGCCGGAAGAAAACCGCTACCGAAACAATCCAGGCCACCCGGAGGAATTAAACCACCGTTGAGCACAACAAATCCCGGGAGCTCCTGGCATTCACTTCCGAGACCATAATTCACCCAAGCTCCCATGCTGGGACGGCCTTGCAGGCCGCTGCCCGTATGCAAGAAATAGTTTGCGAATGTATGCTCTGGAAAACCTGATGTCATCGAACGAATGACGGCTAATTCATCGACACATTCTGCGACGTGTGGAAATAAGTCGCTAACGGGAATACCGGATTGACCGTATTGCTTGAATTTCCAAGGACTGGCCAATACCGTGCCGTTGTTGTTGAACTGCGTCGGCTCGACATCGAATAGATCCCCCGGATCTTTGCCGTTGAATTTGTCCAGCATCGGCTTGGGATCAAAGGTATCGACCTGGGATGGCCCGCCGTCCATGTACAAGAAGATGACGTTCTTGGCACGGACTTGGTGATGGGGGCCATGACCGGCAAGTTGATCGCCGGTCCCCAGCGCAGCGTCCGGTGTCAGTTCGGCAAACGCCGGATCGGTTTGCAACGCCGCCAGCGCGACGGCACCAAACCCGCCTGCACATTGAGTCAACATTTGCCGACGTGAAAGCGGAGGCCCCGCATGTCGCTGGCAAGGATAGAAGTGTCGAGGGATCATCGGAGAAAAATAAACTCCTTCGTGTTTACGATCACATGGGCAAGCTTCGCCCACAGCTCGGGATTCTCGGCCGCGCAGCCGTGCTCGTTCGCCTGAGACATGAGATAAGCCAGTGCGGTCTGCGTTTCCTGCTGAGTGGGCTGGCGCCCGAACGCGGACAAGTACATCCATTCGATTCGTTCGCCGGCTGCTTCGGTTCCGATTTCTGGGACCTCGTTGAGCGCTCGATCACCCCACTTGGCGGCCAAAGAAACGACCAGCGGGTTGTTCATCATGATCAGCGCCTGAGCCGGCACGTTGGAAACATTCCTACGTCCCATCGAACTAAACGGGACAGGCGTATCGAAGGCCAACATAAAGGGTGACAGGAAGTTCCTCCGCACCGCGGTATAAATCGATCGACGCCCGTCTCCATCCATGGGGCCACTTTTTCCGGGACGACCACGACCGTCCATGAACGACGTCAAATGAATCGGTACCGGAGGCCCGTACATCCGAACATTCAATTGTCCGGAGATCGCCAGAAGCGAATCACGAATCGCCTCCCCTTCAAGTCGCTGCGGCGGTCGATGATGCCAAAGCAAGTTATTCGGATCTGCAGCAACGGCTTGCGGGTCAGCTAAACTTGACATGCGATAGGTCCGCGACAACACGATCGACTTGATAATAGACTTGAGACTTTGCCCGTCATCGGCGAACTTGGTTGCCAGGTGATCGAGCAACGCCGGATGTGTTGGACGCTGACCTAAGACGCCAAAATCATCGACTGTCGAGACAATTCCACGCCCCATCAATTGATGCCAGACACGGTTAACGATCACGCGAGACGTGAGTGGATTGGTGGGATCATTGATCGCTTGGGCTAGTTCCAATCGCCCGCTACCGACTTTGATCTTCATCGGCTCATCACCCGACAACGCCGTCAAGAAATGACGCGGTTCCAGATCACCGGGTTTGGATGCGTTTCCACGAATTAAAATACGATCGTCTTCGCCGGTCCCGTCGAGCATCGCGGGAGCTACCCGTGAACGACGAACAATTTGTTTGGCGAGCTGACGACGTGCCAGATCCCATTCTTTGATGATTTGACGCGCTACCGGGTCGCCTTCGGCCTGCTCAATGGCTGTCTTGAAGACGATTTGATCAAGCCCCACGTTTCCCCAGCCACCGGTGTGACGGTCAACCACTTGAAGCCTTGCGCTGTTGCCGCGAAAAGCACGCACGTCCCAACGCCGCAGTGACATCTGGTTGCGATTGTCACCGGTTGCCGACAAAACCACTTTTCCGTCGATCAAAAGATTGACGCACGTTTCGCCGGGATAAGCTCCACCCCCGATTAAGAATTCGATCTCGTCGAAATCGATCGTAAAATCTTCGGAAGTCAGCGTCCCAGTCAATTCGTCGCCACGACGGATGTCACCTCCCGGTCGAATGTCATGCGAGTTCACAAAGTAGACGCCCTTGCCATTGATTCGGCCTTGGTACTTGGCGATCGTCTCCAGAGTCTGAGGAGTCGTGCCAAACGCGTCACCTTCGACCGTCCATCCCTCATAGGTTCCCGATTCAAAATCGGAGAACACTCGCGATTCAAATTTGACACGCTGATTCAAGATCGCTTCGGCGGCATCGGCGAACGCTTTCATTGGTGCGTCATATTCGGATAACTTTCGATCCAGTTCGTCGATTCCGGCTTTATCTAGTCCCTGGGTGACCAACCGAACAGACAACGACGCGTCTTGCTCCGGCACAAATTCCAAGTGCAGTCGATGTCCGACGTAGCGATCCAGATCCAGCTTGACCCAACGCTGTCCGGGTTTGATCGGCCGGATCGTTTCACCATGAAGTGGACCGGCAACCAGCCGATGTGAATCAACACAGGCGACCACCCAACCGGCTCCATCGACTCGGCAATGGACCTTGCCGTGTTCTAGTTCAAACGTCGGCGTCCGAAGCGTTCTCCCGCTCTTGGGGAGCTTTGCGACGGCGCTCATATTCTTCACGCCTCCCTCGGAAACCGATTCCAATCCCGACCAAATGGAATCGTTGACGGCTGCGGAAAAGATCGAGACTTCAATTTCGGGCTCTGCGACCGATGTTCCCTTGGCTTTCCCTTCCATTTGCTTGATCGACGGAGTGCCCGCTCGTCGCGGCTGATCGCCATACAGATAGCCGTCTTGCAGAAATTCCCATCGTTGAATGTCGGCATAGTCCACCAGAATCGCCGGATGCTCGAACACATCGGCAGTCGACGGGGGACGAAGATCGTGCTCGGCCAAGACATCCATCAACTGACGGCGGTAGCGTTCATCGACTTTGGCCAAACGCTCTGCCACCTCGCCGTTCTGCTCCATCGATTCGAATCGGACTTGACGGTAATCGCTACTCTGCAAAAACCCGGAAAGCGAGTAGTAGTCAGCCGTCGAGATCGCATCAAACTTGTGATCATGACACCGAGCGCACGCGACAGTTACGCCAAGAAATGTCTTGGACATAACATCGATCATATTGTCAAAACGATCCGCTTCGTCTTTGCGAACATCGACCGGAGAATGCACCCATTCACCGAGGTACCAAAACCCGGTTCCTAAAACCGATTCGTTTGCGCCGGTTTCCGGATGCAAACGTGGGTCGGGCAATAGGTCACCGGCAAGATGTTCTCGCACCAGCTGGTCGTAGGGAACGTCCGCGTTGAATGCCCGGATCAAATAGTCCCGGTACTGAAATGCGTTCGGGATGTCGTTGTCAAATTCGTGACCACGAGATTCGGCATAGCGAACCGAATCCATCCAGTGGCGTGCCCAGCGTTCGCCAAAGTGATCCGATGCCAGCATCTGATCAACCACTCGTTCATAAGCACCTGGCGATTGGTCGGCGAGAAACGCTTTGACTTGATCGGGTGTGGGAGGCAACCCGGTCAAATCAAATGCGAGTCGCCGCAGCAGCGCGGATCGATCGGCGTCGGCGGCCGGCTTCAGTCCAGCCGCTTCGAGCTTAGATAGGATGTAGTGATCGGCATCGGTGATCGGCCAATCCGAATCGTTAACCATGGGAGGATCGGTTACTTCGATCGGTTGCCAGACCCAGAAGTCCGATCGACGTTCTTCAAGATCAAATGCCTCGCGCTGCACCTTGGCTGTCGGACCTGCTTCGTCGGGCCATGGGGCACCGAGGTTGACCCAACGCGTCAGCACTTCGATTTCGTGATCGGGAAGTTGCCCTTTGGGCGGCATCTCGTAGGATTCAAATCGAACCGCTTCGATCAGTAGACTCTGGTCAGCATCGCCAGGGATCACTGCCGCCCCCGAGTCACCTCCGTGAATCATCGCCGCACGGCTATCGAGCGTTAGTCCGGCTTCAAGGCGATCGGCATCAACGCTGTGACACTCATAGCAGTGCTTAATCAATAGCGGCCGCACCTCCTTTTCGAAGAACTCAAGCTGTTCGGGTGTGGCCCGAAAATCAACGTTGCTTGTCTCAGCCGTCTCATCATCGGCGACCAGCAGCGGAGCCATGGTGCCGATCGAAAGCCAAGCGAGCGTGAGAAGCAACGAACCACGATCTAGTAGGCGTTGGTAATCAAACATAGACTTCCGCGTAGAATGAACTGCGACATCTTCGAAGCTGAAGCGACGATAAAGATTATAAAGCGATTATCGTCCAGACGCGTTTACTGTCGAGGATAATCTGCGACACTGGGATAACGATTTGCGACACCACGCAAGTCCTCGTCGTCCCACCCCACCGCTTCCCCCATGCCCCGAAAAGTCAAAACCCGCCGAAAGGTTGCACTTTTGATCGAAACCTCTCGGTCCTACGGGAGAGGCGTATTGCGGGGAATTGCCCGGTTTGCCCGGACGCGAAGCCATTGGTCGCTACTGCACCAAGAAATGACCATTGACGTTTCGCTGCCCGACTGGATGAAGGAAACCGCCATCAGCGGGGTCATCGGACGGATCAGCCCTCGCAACGTCGACTCACTACGGAAACTAAATGTTCCTTGCGTCGATGTCCGCTGTAGCCACCGCTTTGAAGGGATCCCACAAGTCGAGACCGACGACGCGAAGGTCGCCGAGCTTGCGTTTGAGCATTTGAGAGAACGAGGTTTCCGCCGCTTTGCATTTTGTGGGTTCCAACACGCACATTACTCCCTCGCACGGCTCGATCGATTGCGGCAACTCGCACATGCGGCCGGCCTACCTCTGGATGCTTACCAGACTGCGAATATTCCGGGCGCCCCGACAACCATTTTAGAGCAAACCGATGCGGCGGAAATGAAACGGATCTCCCGCTGGCTTCGATCGCTCGCCCCTCCGACGGGCTTGTTTGTCTGCAATGACATCCGCGGCCAGCAGGTTCTGAACGCCTGCCGCGACCTTGGTATTGCCGTTCCCGACGATATCGGTGTGATCGGCGTTGATGACGATGACGCGATTTGTCCGCTGAGCGATCCACCGCTTTCGAGCATCCGTCCGGCTTCGGAACAAATCGGTTATCGGGCAGCCGAGATTCTTGATGCGATGATGAACGGGCACACGGCACCTCATAAAACAGAGTTCGTCGCTCCTAAAGAAGTGGTCCAGCGATTGTCCACCCAAGTCATCGCGGTGGAGGATCGTGAAATCGCGCGCGTCTGTCGCTTTATTCGTGAACACGCTTGTGACGGGATCGACGTTCACGATGTCGCCGAATTCACCACGCTCTCCAGACGTCAATTGGAGCGTCGCTTTCAATCCGAGTTATCGCGTACGCCACATCAAGAAATCACCAACATCCAGGTCGCCAGGGTGCGACGCTTGCTCTATGAGACCAACATGACCCTCGAGCAAATCGCTCCGCTGGCAGGCTACCGGCACAAAGAAAGCTTAAGCGCCGTTTTCAAACGAGAAACGGGTCAAACCCCCGGTGAATTTCGACGCGAACAAATGGGGCACGACTCCGCTGACATCGAACGAAACGCATAAGAACTCTGTTTCGATTCAACGACCTGCGTTCAATGGAGACAGGGCGATCCCATCGATGCTCTCGCGAAGTCTGACAAGGTGATTATGATGCCATACTTGCATCGAAGAGGCGTGAACTTCGCCTGGATCACCTGAGCCCCAATGAAGGTTGGGGGGGGCGGCGGCGGGAGCCGCCAAGCCTTTCGGTGATTCGGTAGAACAAACGAGCTAGCTTCGTTAATCCCCGAATTCAAGAATTAGGCAAATGGCGATGGCCCGGTTGTGTCGCAACAACTGCGCTAATGCCCGTCAGTTGATGATTGCCCGACGCAACTCATCTGGACGAATCACTCATGTCCATCGGCCGATACTTGCTTACCAGCTGATTCAAATCCCGCTGAAATCAATACCGACGAGCAACGTTACATCAAATCATGAAATCGTTTTCCGGGCTCGCATTTGAACGCGTCGTGGTGATCAACCTTCGCCGTGAGCCTGAACGACTCGCCCGTTTCTATGACCGACTCCCGGACGACTGGCCCTTTGAAGCCCCGGTCCCATTCGAAGCACTCGACGGAACCAACCTGACGATTCCCAATTGGTGGCAAGTCGGCCTATCAGCTTGGGGCTGCTTCCAATCGCATTTGCGAGTGATTGAATCGGCTTTAAATGATCGAGTGGACTCGATCTTGATCCTCGAAGATGATGCCGAATTTTGCCTCGACTTTAGTGAATCACTTCGGCCATTCGCAGATCACGTCCCCGGGGACTGGGAATGGATCTACTTAGGCGGACAACACCTACACTACCACGAAGCCTTCCCGGTTCGAGTTTGCCCTCACGTCTACCGTCCACATAACGTTCATCGCACACATGCGTATGGGCTGCGCGGACGACGTGTGATGGAAATGATTTATCGGCATCTGCTTGAACGCGACCATTGGGGCGAACATCACCACGTGGATCATCGACTCGGTGAACTGCATTCACCATTTGAAGGTGGCTTGTATGTCCCCGAACACTGGCTGATAGGACAGGCCGCTGGTTTTAGCAACATCCGCATGAAGGAAGTCGAAGCGACACAGTTCGTCAGCGCCGCCGACTTATTGGAGCCACAACGTCTCCATCCGGTCGTCCCCGTCGTTGGGTCTGACTCGCGAACGCGGAATACAGTTGCCGCGATCTTGCACCACCTCGGAGTTTCGATGGGTAACGCCAAGCTCGGCTCTCGCCCCTGGGAGCACGAATCGGCGATTGCCGCACCGGCGCTCGATCAACTTTTTGACCATCTTTACTCGCAGCCCTGGTGGATCGAAAAAACAAACGGTCACCATCGCATCGGCTCCCTTCGGTTTTGGGCAGCAAAGCGAGGTCGGTCGGCGAAGCAAAACATTTCGATGATCGGTGCGACCCATCCGTTACTCGCGATTCTAGCCAAGGAGATCGACGAAGCGTGGAACCCTGAGTTGATCGTGATCGCAGATCCTTTAATGCCCAACCAAGACTCTGATGACGGTTCCATTCGTCGACAACAGTTAATGATGGCGAACGGTCT
Source organism: Roseiconus lacunae (assembly GCF_008312935.1). Taxonomy (NCBI): domain Bacteria; kingdom Pseudomonadati; phylum Planctomycetota; class Planctomycetia; order Pirellulales; family Pirellulaceae; genus Roseiconus; species Roseiconus lacunae. The sequence goes on from NZ_VSZO01000001.1 coordinate 713,192, forward strand.
GAAGCAATTCGCTGATCGATCCGCCGATCGGATCATTCACTGTGACCTCCGGCAGGAAACAAATCTGACGAAGACGATCGAAATGCTAATCGCCCGCTTAAAGCTTCGACCAACAGCAGAACAGATCGAAAATGCCACCCGGATGCTAAATGACTTTTATGATGCGATCGGCAAACCTACGTAGCATCATTTCAAATCGTTACCGAACATCCACCTGCGTCTGGCAACTCATTGAAGGTTCATTGATTCAGTTCGGAAACCGCACGTCTGTGCCATTCGGCCGTGCGTCGCTAGCACACTTCAGCCCCCGAAGTTTTTGGCTTACGGAATGCCATGACAAATTTGCTTCCGAGTGAATCACCGAACAGCCGGCGACATCATTCACGTTTCCCCTGAAATCACCGTCGCAATTGAGTTTCTATCGGCACTGGGGGAAGGCTAGCCGGAAACTGCCCCGCGTACGCCCCGATTCTCCTCGCTTTAGGACTGCTAAACAACACGTTTGGCACCGTGCGTGCAACACCGTCGTTGTGTTGCGCGGTGGCAAGGTTGCCAAGTCGCACGGGTGTAACTTTGCTATCACAAGCTCGAATCTTTGGAATCTATCCGAAAATTGATGCGTTCAATTTCGCAGACGAATGTGACAGATCCGCCAATGGGCATAACCCCGGCAAGTACAAATCAACCGTAGCTAAAAGCACGCGGCTAGTCCACAAGAGCTACTGCAAACATGGCATTAGCTGTGAGCCCGCGGTTCGCCGAGGTTTGCGAAATCAGGGGTGACATTCATGCGGTCGGACCAACGGTTTTCGGATGGCTTCTTGGTGAGAACCGAAGCCTTTATCAATCGATGACGGTTCGCTGTCGGCTATAATCAGTCGTCGTGGACTTGTTTTTGCGAAGCGGTTGTTGGCGATTGCCACGTATGGAGAACCGGCTGGAGCTCTATGCTGGTAGCCAGCTTCGTGTTCGCTGTGAACTAGCAAAAAGGTGAGTACCATGTGCCTGACCATTTCAAGCCCTGCGTTTTTTAACGGGGCAACGATGCCGGAAAAGTACACGGGCAACGGCGAGAACGTTTCGCCTCCCCTGCGTTGGAGAGGCTTGCCCGAAGGAACCCAAGAACTGGCGATCGTTTGCGAAGACCCCGATGCATCATCGCGGGAAGTGAGCGTTCGTTGGCTGGTCTATAAAATTCCACCGGAAGTGACTGAGTTACCAGAACATTTGCCGTCGGAATCAAGCCCAGGATCTCCGGTTCATGTATTACAAGGACGCCATTCATGGCCATCGGGCCCAAAGCTGGGTTACCGAGGGCCGATGTCGCCTCCCGAACGCGAGACGCACCACTATCGATTCAAGCTTTATGCGTTAAGTAAAAAGCTTGACCTCAAAGCAGGTGCGGATCGTGACACGCTGGATGCGGCCATGGATGGCCATATCCTTGCCGAATCAGAGTTGATCGGGACGTACGGCTAAGCTCCGAGCCGACGCCCCTTTTGTCTCTTCGATTCTCAATCGAAGATCGTTAAAACACTTGATCGGCGAGAGAGACAAACGCAAAGGTGCCCGACTGAAATGTGCTCGCGCCTCCTTGGCTGAAGCGAACCATCCCGTTTGGGCCAATTAGATGCGACTGCATGGGGACCTGTACTACTCCGCTGTCGAGGAACAACGACAGGTGACTGTCGACTTGTCGGTCAACTTGTTCGCGGGAGAAAAAGACCGCTTGGCACTGAAACTCTTTGGTCGTAACCGGCTTCTTGGTATGAAAGATTGAAAAGTGCCCGTTGAACTTCGTCGGAATCGGACGTGGTTTCGCGATCGGGCGACGTTCAAGGTAGTAGACGCTGGCAAAGTTGTGCGGTACCGAGCGGATTTCGAAATAGTAATCGTGATTGCTGGCACCAAATGACTCACGCGAATTTTCTCGCATGATGATGAACTTGGTCGACCGTGGTTCGGCTCGGCGCGTCGGCTGGGGGGGTAATTCCAGGTTAGGGAAAGAATACAGAACCAGTCGTTTGAAAGTCCACTTTGCTGGCTCGACCAACCCATCTGCGGCGTGCCAGCCGAAGTGATGAATTTGGAATCGCTCGATCGCGTCGACTGTTTTTCGGCCGCAGATCCCGTCCGACTTGAGCGGCACCGGTGAACCTCCGTCGTCCAAGGGAACGAGGTTCATTGCGTTCTGAATTACGACCGTATCGGCAAACTGATTGACACCTCGGCGGCCAACCGATGCACGAATAGAAAGAGTCACCGCTGGCTTTCCCGACGGACGTAGAGTGGTTCAAAGAACGTGCTTGCTCGCCTGCCCGAAGTACAACGATCGGCGTCTAAAACAACGCCAGACTTTAGACCTCAGACAGGCGACCTCAAACAAGCGGATCCTAGACAAACATTCTAACGTTCGTGCGGTTGCCTGTGCGACAACCGTCGCATAAACGAGCTAGTTCGTTGAACCGTTCACGTCGCCCCATCGGGGCTTAGACGTCCGAGGGTTTGGGAACTTCGAAACCGTCGCGGTACTGACGCGTGAGCATCGCATTTGCCGCATCGTTATCAGAAAACCGTTCGGCTTTGGGATCAAAGTTCAATACGGGCCCCAGCGACAATGGTTCTGATTCTGGTTTCACGCCGTTGTCGCGAAGATGGCGCAAGGTGCGGTCGAGTGTTTCCGCATCGTTGTCATTGGAATCGAACGCCTCGACCGCTTGCTTGATCTCGTCGGGCGTCGCGTGGTCGTCTTGGCCGACGTAGTACGCGATGTTTCCGAGGTGTGCGATCGAAGCGGACAAGTGACCACACATCGCATCGGCGTGTAACGACGAGGCATCACGTGAGACGACCGAGTCGACGAAGTTGCTCATGTGAACGCTGTTCAAGTCACCGTCCTTTTCGGTGCTGTGCTTGAACTCACGAACGAGCTTCATGTCTTTGTCGAAGACGGCACCGTTTTCGTATCGCGGTCCTTGAATCGCGTAGCCTTCGCTGCCATAGAAGATCACGCCGATTCGATTACCGCGATTGCTACCGAACAACTTGTTGATCTCTTCGTCCGCACTGTTGTCGACGCTCAAACCACGAGTTTCAAACACGATCGTCTTGTCGCCATAGTTGTAAATTGACACCTGCGTGTTGGCCGTATCTCCCGCGTCGACGTAATCGGGATCCTTTCGTTCGGCTTTGTAGCCCAACCGTCCGGCGTAGGTCAGAACCGATTCCGGATGCCGCTCCAGTCCCAATCCCCAGCGAGCCACGTCGGTTTGGTGTGGACCTTGATTTCCGGAGTCACCGTTGCCGTAGTGTCGTTGCCAGTGCCAGTCATAATGGAATCGTTGGCGGGTCACCTTCGGATCGGTGTACGTTGCCGGGCCGCTCCAAAGATTGAAGTCAACGTTCTCGGGAACCGGATAATCGCCGAGCGCGCCGATGGACTTCCGACGCTTGTAACACAACCCGCGGGCGAGTTTGACTTCGCCGATCCCGCCGCCTTGAATAAAGTCAACCAGATCGATCACGCCTTTGCTACTTCGGCATTGGGTTCCGGTTTGGAACATGCGTTGGTGCCGTTTGGCCGCTTCGACCAGCGAGCGGCCTTCCATCACGTTATGGCTGATTGGCTTTTCGATGTAGACGTCTTTGCCGGCTTGCATCGCCCAAACGCCCATCAATGCATGCCAGTGGTTGGGCGTCGCGGCGGTCACGATCTGCAAGTCATCCGATTGCAGCATTTCGCGAAAATCACTGAAAATCTTCGGAGCCTTGCCGTACTTTTTCTTGATGTCTTCGGCGGCACGCTCGGCGACCTTGGTATCGATGTCAACAATCGCGCGAATCTCACACCGCGAATCGGCTCCGAAACCAGCCACGTGCGAACGTCCACGGCTATTTAAACCGGCGACAACGACGCCAAGTTTTTCGTTCGGATTGTCAGACGCTTTAGCGGCAAGACTTGAATGAACACCAAACGAAATACCGGCGAGCGTAGCAGCCGAGGCAGAAGTAAACTGGCGACGATTCAGACGAGTCATTTCGGTGGGACTCCCGGACGGGAAAAGGATCTTAGGAAGGAAAACTGAAAGCTTAGTTTAACCCAAACGATCCTCTGGCCGCACGCCCGAAAACAACCCGCCGACCAAAACCGAGACGCATGGTTGTCAATCAAAGCGCCCCGACGCTCTGATTTAAGCTGATCGCGGGAACAGCACTTCGCCTAATCCGGCGAGTTGTCGATCGGCTCGTACCCTGCCGATCGTCTGATCCGCAAGGCGACCGAGCAGTTCACGCGTCAACGAGCTCGAAAAGAGCGGCAAGAAACCGGCCGAAAACTCAAAGACTTCTGAAAATCGACGGCTACCGCTGAAGGCCGCTTCGTTCTGTGGCGACGCCAACAACAAGCTTCCTCGTCGCATTCCGGCACACGCTTGGCGGCCGATCGCTCCGCCCACCACGATGGTTCCCGCCACCATCGAAGCGGCCAGGAATGCCCCGGCGGCCCCACCGATCGTCAGCGTACCTCGTCGCATGCGGTGGCCCGCATAGTCGCCGACGTCACCGATGACCTCGATCTCGCCCCGTGTTTGCCCGCTTTTACGGCTTCCCCACGGCGCCCCGACGTTGTCACCGGCGCTGCCACTGATCAAAAGCCGCCCGCCTTGCAAACCGCATCCGGCGGCGTCGCCGACATCGCCGACCGCACGAAAGAGACCTCGATCATGCCCGGCGCCAAGTCGGTCGAATGCGGCATCGGTGCCTTCGATGACGACCTCGTCTTGTGCTGACTCGGCGACCGAAATCTGAAACAGGTCGCCCAACGGGACCGCAAGTCCATCGGCGATCAGTCGAGCCTGCTCGATCTCGTGTTTGCCGTGCTCGGCAAGCCAACGTCTACGAATCATCGAAGCATCGATGCGTTGGAATCGATGATCCTTGACCGTCAGTGTCCAACGCGTCATCGCAATATCTCGTGCAGTTTGAAGTGATGGCGTCCGAGCTTGCCTCCATAGTTTCCGGCGGTCACCGCAAGCAACCCTTGCCCGCCGAAAGCTTGACAGGCAGCTTTGACGCCGGTCGCAATCGCGCCCGCGATCGATTCGAAACCAACTCCATCGAGGACGACTTCTAGCACCGCATTTTGCCGAGACGACAACTTTGAGTCGACGACACCACGCAGCGTCGGGCAGTAGGCGTCGTTGGTCGAAGCGATCATCGATTTATATTTTGAACCGACCTTGGATCCGCTCCGGACCACGCCGCCGGGAAACGGCGCGATAACACCGGGCGATTCGGCGATCGCATCGACGGCGACCTTGGCGGCATTGAGGGCCACGGGTAGCGAACTGGCGACCAGCAAAAAGTTTCCGCCACCGATCCCATCAATACGTGGTACATCGTGTTGACAAAGAAATTCGCCGTCCATCACCGGGATTCGCCAATAGCGTTGACCGTCGATCCATTTGCTAATCTGGTGACCGTCCCCAAAGAAACGCAAGGTCTTTCCGAGTGCCATTCGTTTGTTTGTCGAATCACGTTCCGCTTCCAGTCCTGAAAAAAGGGCCGTCGTCGGACAGGTCAGCACACATTGTCCGGAGCGTTTGATGATCTGCTTTTCCAAATCGCCGCCCGACATTGCAAACGCAAGGACTGCATAGCCGGGCCGTCCGTCCGGAGTTTCTTCGCCGGAAAGCTCACGCTCAATATCGATCTCGATTTTGCAATCGATCACGCTAGTCCCGAACCCACTCATCGCCGAGACCGCTTGCCGGGCCCATTGATGATCGATCGCCGTCACGATCAGACGCGTCGCCTTCATGTCGAAGGCTTCCGCAAAGGTATCTTCGATTTCGACACCGTTGATCGATAGTGACGCAGGCTGATTGGATTCACTCATAAAGACCGACCCCGCGTTTGTTGCCGGACCGGTACGGAGCCGATCACCGATTGAAGTTCGTCATCGCTAATTTGCAATCGCAGAAAATCAAAGGTCGATGACTCGTTGTAGAGTGAACGAAACTGGTCGACTTGCCGTGAGTCGAATTCGACATCGGCGATCAACGTTTCTTTGGGTAGCGTCTTTGCGAGTTCCAAGTCCATGCGGTCGGTTTGTCGCTGCCGGTCGATTAGATGTTTACCTCGCACAAACACATGTTGTGGCGAACGAAACATCGCTTCGACATCCGGATTGTTTTGATAAATCACCACATCGGCAATCGCACCGGGTGCCAAATGACCGCGGTCGCGTAGGCCCATGATGCGTGCCGGTGCGGAGCGGGTCATCGTGGCAATGTCATTAAAGCTGTATTGACGATCGAGTCCCGCCAACGAACTCGACGCAGCCGCATCGGCATCGATCTCCGACAAGGCGGTTTCACGAAATGTGCGATCGCACAGCAAACGAATCAGATGCGGATACGCCGTGAAGGGAGCCCCGTTGGGATGATCGGTTGTCAAGAACACGCGACTGGGATCATCGACCATCAAAAACAGTTCCAGTCCGATCGCCCATTGCAAGGCATGGACGAATTGCCGCTTGCGATAGCGAAAGGGCACAACGCCACAACCGGCTTCACATTCGATATCGGCGATCACCGATTTCTTGGGTGACGCGTGGTGACGATTGTCAAACTGGTGGGGTGCGTCGGCACTGATCGTCACCGTTTGTCCAAACATGATCTGGCCGACATCGATGGTGACGTTGGGATTTTTATACAGCGCGTCGACCAACATCCCGGCGGCCGACGACATCCCCTGCTCGGCTTGACCGTAGCTGTGAAATTGGGCATGCGTCAAATGAATCGGATATCCGTCGGCAGCACGGATCGTCGCCAACGTCGACGCGATGTTTCCGGGAACACCAAGGTTGCTACAGTGGATATGCATTGGATGCGTGAGGCCGATTTCCTTCGCCGCCCGCGCCAACACGCGGATCACGTCACCCGGTGTGATCCCGTAATGAGGGTGTTTCTCGTCGACGTTCAGATTACGTTCGCCAAACTTAAACGCCGAAATCCCGCCTGCGTTGACGACCTTAATCGCAATGCTTTGGGTCGCACGGACCATCCAGGCGACGTAATTGTTGATTTGTGCTTGGTCCGTGCCGGTCGCGATCAGTCGTAGCAAGACTTCGTCGTTGCCGAGTAAACAAAACCCGCCGGTAGCCAGTCCGGGAATATCAGCCATCTCGGAATGTGCTGCCCGAGCATTGCACGGAATCATCGCCGGCTCGAACGCAACGGTGTATCCCATTTCCAGGTAACGTTGCCCGGTGACGGCCGCCGTTGGCAGGTAATCACACTCCATCGCTTGGCGTCCAAGTTCGGCCGCCGTTTGATCGATACTGTCTTGCATCAGCATCCGTGCGATCGACAGCTTGCCTCCGCCGATATGTGTGTGGATGTCGACACCGCCGGCCATGACGACCATCTCCGATGCGTCGACAACGACACCCGCGTCAGGTTCGCTGCACTCGGATCCATCGATGACGCGATCGTCCTCGATCCACAAGTCCTTTACTTCGTCGGTGTGATGTGCCGGGTCAATGACACGCCCACCGCGGATCAACGTTTTCATTCCGCTTCGTCGCCATCCTTTTCGATCGAATCTTCGTCTTTCACTTCCGTCTGGGCGGATTCTTTTTTATCGGCACCCTCCTGCCCCGGCTTGTCATCATCCGCCTGATCCTGGCTACGTTTTCCGCGTCCCCGGACAGACTTATCATTCGGTTGTGGTTCGCCGTAGACGCGATCGGTCGTGATCGTGATCCGTTCCGCCTTGACTTGGTTTTCGTTGGGGGGCTGGTAGAAACCTGAGACGCTCACGGCGTCTCCTTCTTGAGCCAGATTCAAATTGTTGTAGCGAATTTCGAATTCCGTCTCTGGGTTGACTTGAACTTGCACGGGAACTTTCCCCGTTTGCACTGCCATCATACCGTTGGGGGCAAGATTCATCAGTTGGCCGACGATCAGGTACTTCCCCGTTACCATCGCTTGCTGCTTGCCGCGATCTTTTCCCTCGGAATAGACCCCGGGCTTAAACTGTTCGCGGGCGTGACCGGTGACGGCTCGTTGGTCGACCGGTTGGAACAAAGTCACTTTGGTGATCGGGGCCACGGGAACACCGTTGGGGCCAAAGGTTCCGTAAAAGCGGACCAGCATGCCGCGTTTTAAGAACGCCGGCTTGGCCTTGGCGATGAACTGAAACGATGCCAAGTTGTCCGGCAAGGCGACCGTAGCTTGGTCACCGCCGTCTTTGTCGACCAGCACCATCCCGCGTTGGAATCCTTTCAGTGTCCCGTTGAACTTGGTGATTTCATTTGCCGGGCCAGCACTCGCGGCACCGAAGGCGGGGGGATCCGCGTTGGCGTTCGAACCAAGGAGCGCCAGTACGACACCGGCACATGCGACTGATCGGCGGTGGCCCCGAAGACGGTACGTCAATGCATCCGCACGGGATGCGCAACAAACGGAAGCGATGCCGAAGAGGAACGTTGTCAGCTTCGATAAGATTGTGATCATTGAAATTCCTCGATGAATGGCGTTTCCTGGGGAATGAGCCGCGACTGACCATTTCGACCAGCCATCTCCGGTTGCAGCTTGAGTCGGCAAAATGACCGGGGAGGTTGTCGCCAACGCAAGGCGTCAAAAAAACTTATCCCGGGGCGACGGGCGACTACTGCGCGTCCTATTGTGAACGCTCCGAGGCCGTTCGCATACTCCCACGCCCCAACCTCTGGGGTAGCCCCACGGCGACCGGTGGGCGTGCGATTTGCGCCCTCGCGCCAATTCGCTAGGCTGAATGACCAGAAAACAGGTCAACCGACGAGGGCATGAGGCGAGTTTTTGCGGTGCCGAATTCCGTTGAGATGCCAGGAAACCACATCATGAATCAAAGCGAGACGCCGAAGCGAATCACCACCCGTACGCTGCAGAAGCGTCGTGAGCGGGGTGAAAAAATCTCGATGCTGACCGCGTACGACTTTCCGACGGCAAAATTCCTGGATGAAGCCGGCATCGATATCCTACTCGTCGGCGACACCTTGGCGATGGTTGTCGGTGGGCACGACACCACACTTCCGGCGACGATGGACCAAATGATTTATCACTCGGAAATGGTCGGGCGGGCAGCAGAGCGAGCGATGGTCGTGGTCGACCTACCGTTCCCCGAGGGGCAGTTGGAAATTGCTCGCAGCATCGCCGCCGGGGCCCGGGTCTTGAAGGAAACCAAGTGCCACGCGGTCAAACTTGAGGGCGGTGCCGAACAGGCGCCGCGGATCGAAGCGATGGTATCGGCGGGGATCCCGGTCATGGCACACGTCGGCCTGCGTCCACAAAATGTCCATGTTGAGGGCGGTTACCGCGTCCAACGCGAACAAGAAAAGCTGATCGTCGACGCCAAAGCTGCCGAAGATGCAGGAGCGTTCACGGTCTTGATCGAATGTGTTCCCGAATCGGTGGCGGCCGCAATCAATGATGCGATTTCGGTGCCCACCATTGGAATCGGAGCCGGCCGGGCGACGACCGGGCAAGTCCTCGTGACTCATGACATGATCGGGATGACCGCCGGGTACACTCCTAAATTCGTCCGCACGTATGCTTCGGTCGGCGAAACGATCCGCCAGGCTGCGGAATCGTTTCGCACGTCGGTCGAAGACGGCAGTTTCCCCAGTCCGGATGAATCCTTTCGCTAATTTTCTCGTCACTTTCCCAACAACGTAAACGCTATGTCCACCGCTTCGCCTTCGGCCAACAAGCTGCCTTCACGATCGGATGTGTCGCCAGAAGATTGCTGGGACCTGTCGACCCTGTTCGAAAACGACGAGCAATGGGAAGCCGCATTCAAGGCTCTCGACGAAAAAATCGCAACCTACGAAACCTACAAAGGCCGCTTGGGCGAATCGCCCGAAACGCTGCGCGAAGCAATGGACTTTGACAGTCAATTTTCGCGTGATAGCGAACGGGTTGCGATCTATGCGTTCCTAAAAACGACCGAGGATCAAGGCAACAGCGACTATCAAGCGATGAAGTCGCGGTTCCAAAATTTGGCCGTCCGCGCCAGCCAGGTCGCGAGCTATTGGTCACCCGAATTGCTGGGCATTGATCCAAAGAAAATGGATGAACTCGTTGCCGACCCCGCACTCCAGCCCTACCGCCTCGATCTTGAACGCCTGCTACGCCGCCGTCCCCACACCCTGACCGATCGCGAAGAACGTTTGCTGGCGATGCAAGGCGAGATGGCGTCGGCGGCGGGAAACGCATTCCGTCAACTCAACGATGTGGATTTGCGATTCGGAACGGTCGAAGACGAAGACGGGAACGAGCACGAACTTTCGCACGCGACATTCATTCAACTGCTTCACAAGCCGACCCGCAAAGTCCGACGCGCCGCGTTCCAACAGTACTATCAAGAAATTTCCGAACACGAGAACACGCTCGCCGCGACCCTGGCCGGAAGCATCCATAGCGACGTGTATTATGCACGGGCCCGCAACCACGACTCGGCGCTACACGCGGCGTTGTTCCCCGACAACGTCCCGGTCAGTGTCTACGACAACTTGATTTCCGCGGTCCGTGAATCGCTGCCCAGCGTCCACGAATACTTTGACGTTCGGCGTCGCAAGATGGATTTACCTGATATCCATCACTTCGATACCTATGTGCCGATCCTTAGCGACATGAAAAAGGAACACACGTGGGACCAAGCGGTCGACGTCGTGATCGAATCCTTGTCGCCACTGGGCAGCGATTACACCAACGCGTTGGAAAAAGGCTTACGCGGTCGCTGGGCCGATCGTTATCCCAACCGCGGAAAACAAAGCGGCGCGTTTAGCTGTGGGTCGTTCGACGGCGCCCCCTACATCTTGATGAATTTCAAAACCGACGTACTCAATGATGTGTACACGCTGACCCACGAAGCGGGACACTCGATGCACAGTTATTACTCGGCATCGAACCAACCGTTCCAGTACTACAATTACACGATCTTCGTCGCCGAAGTTGCCAGTACGTTCAATGAGCAGTTGCTGACCGAACATCTACTTAAGAATGCAGATAGCGACGCCGAACGAGCATTCTTGATCAACAACGAACTCGATGGCATTCGTGCGACAGTCGTCCGCCAGACGATGTTCGCCGAGTTCGAAAAGCGGACACACGAGATGGCCGAAAATGGCGATCCGCTGACAGTCGCTTCGATGCGTGCGGTCTATCGCGAATTGCTCGATGCGTACTTCGGTCCCGAGTTTGTCGTCGACAAAGAACTGGAACTGGAGTGCTTTCGAATTCCACACTTCTATCGTGCGTTTTACGTCTACAAGTACGCGACCGGCCTGAGCGCCGCGGTCGCGTTGTCGCGCCGTGTCCTCGAAGGCGGTCAGGGCGAACTAGACGACTACCTAAAGTTCCTCTCCGGCGGATGCAGCAAAGATCCGTTGGACCTGTTGCGTGACGCGGGCGTCGACATGGAAAAGCCCGAACCGGTGAAAACCACACTCGACCGCTTCAAGCAACTGACCAAAGAACTCGATTCGCTCCTTTAGTGCCCCGTTGTTTCGGCAACGGCATCCTGGATCTCACGGTCCGTTTCGATCGAAATGTTTGGACCGGCTGATTTGCTGATAAGCACTCGTGCTCGGCCTAACCCCAATGTTCGGGGTTAATTTATCAGCCGATGGGTGTTAAGCAGTTGAACACGAATGATTCGGCTTAAGTCGTTCCACTCTCCCAGTGGGAGAGCCGGGCCTTCAGGCCCGGAGAGGGCACCCTCCCCGGCCGTTTGCTCGTCCGACCCTCCCGCAAGCGGGAGGTGCTATCCAGATGTTTAAACCCAAAGACTCGTGTTGACCTGCTTAGCCCCGGTTACTGTGCTTCCGGTTATTATGCTCCCGGTTACTGTGCTTTAGTCGCCGCTATTGCACCGAAACCGTGGCCAGCGTCATTCGGCTAATCCTTAGCTCAGAGGTTGACGAAGCACCATTCAGGTTGTGACGCAATCACAGGATCTAATGCCCTTCGGCGATGCACACCCCAATCAATGGTCGTAACGGAACATGGGCTAATGCAGCCACAAGACAAACACCGACCGCAGCGATTGACCAAACAAGCGATCGCCGAAGGGGCGGCAGAGTTGGCCAATCGGGACGCGAAGCTGCGATCAGTTTTGCAACAGTTCGGCCCGCCACCGCTGCTGCGCCGACCGGCGACATTTGCAACTCTGGTTCACATCATTTTAGAACAACAGGTTTCCGTCGAGTCTGCGAAGTCAACTTTTGAACGCTTGAAGGACATCACCGCCGGTGACGTTACGGCTGAAGGTGTCGCCAATCTTGACGAATCCGGATTGCGGTCGTTGGGATTCAGCCGCCAGAAAGCACACTATGCGGTCCGTTTGGCACACGATTGTTTGGACGGATCGTTTCGAATCAATACACTCTCCCGTCTACCCGACGACGAGGTCCGCCGACGAATCATTGCCCGAAAGGGACTGGGGCAGTGGTCGGCCGATGTCTTTCTAATGATGGGGTTATTGCGACCCGATGTATTGCCGGTCGGTGACCTGGCACTAGTCAAAGGCCTTTGTGAAATCGATCAAAACGACTACGCCGACTCCGATGCTTTAGTCGAACGTGCCGAACGATGGCGGCCCCTTCGCAGCATCGCCACGCGGATGGTTTGGCAGTGGTATGTTAGGCAACGCGGACGCGATATCTTTTAGAGACTGATCTCTCTCGTTGGACCTGCTTCTCTCGTTGGAACTGAGCTTGATGACGAAATTGACATTTTGTGGTGCGGCGGGAACGGTGACCGGTTCATGCTCGTTGATCGACACCGGCAAGCACCGTTTTTTAGTCGACTGCGGCTTGTTTCAAGGTAGCAAAACGACTCAGGAGCTGAACTATGCTTCGTTCCCGTTCGACCCCAAATCGATTGATTTCTTATTGCTCACGCACGCCCACATCGATCACTCGGGTCTGTTGCCAAAACTAGTCAAGCAAGGTTTTCGGGGAGTGATCTATGCCACCGAACCGACGCGTGACTTGTTGAACTTCATGCTGCCCGACTCGGCCCATATCCAAGAATCCGGCGCCAAACGGCATAACAATAAGCGGCGTCGACGGGGGATGCCGCCGGTCAAACCGATCTACACCAACGAAGACGCCGAAGCCACCCTAAAGCTGTTCGCACATCATTCCTATGAAGAATGGTTTTCACCACAAGAAAACATTCAAGCAAGGTTTTGGAACGCGGGACATCTGCTCGGATCCGCGTCGGTGGAACTGAAGATCGATGAAGGCAATGCGGAACCGCTATCGTTGCTTTTCTCCGGTGATATCGGCCCCGAAGAAAAAGTATTTCACCCCGGCCCCGACGCACCGGTCGGCTACGACTACATCGTCTGTGAATCGACGTACGGCAATCGCGACCGTGATGACTACACACTCGAAAAACGCCGAGCGGCAATTCGTGACGAACTGGTCAAGGGGCTGAGCCGTGGCGGGAACGTCGTGATCCCTTCGTTTGCGGTCGAACGCAGTCAAGAACTGCTTCATGACATCGGCTACTTGCTGGCCGAAGGCGAGATCCCCCAGGCGAACGTTTACTTGGATTCGCCCCTGGCTCGACGGGCAACCGAAGTGTTCATCAAGTATGCCGGCGAACTGGAAGACGTCGAAGTTGACGAGAAAAAACTGTTTCGTCACGACCGATTCCACCTGGTTCAATCACTCGACGAGAGTAAGGCGATCAACGCGATCAAAAGTGGTGCGATCATCATTTCGGCAAGCGGGATGTGCAATGCCGGACGAATCAAACATCACCTGCGATACAACATCCATCGCCCCGAATGCACGGTTTTATTCGTCGGGTATCAATCGCCGGGAACCCTGGGACACATCATTTCCAGTGGCGCCAAAGAAGTTCGGATTCATGGCAACACGTACAAGGTCCGGGCCGACATCCGCAGTCTCGGTAACTACTCGGCCCACGCCGACCAGCAGGAGTTACTCGCTTGGATTTTGTCGCGTTGCCCGATCACCGGCGGACTGTTTCTCAACCACGGTGAAGACGACGCCCGGCAGGGCCTTCGCGATCTGCTGGGCGAACGAGGCTTGGACATCGAACGAATCTACATGCCGACGTTTGACGAGACCTTTGAACTTCACCCGGGCACTCGGCCGCTCTCCAAAGGCGTCGCGGGTCCTCGATTGGACCTTGACCACGTCGCTCACGATTGGCACAACGACTACGCCGAATTCATGATCGGTTTGACGCAAGCGCTTGAGCATTCGTCGGACCGTGAAAAGTATGACTTGATCGCGAAACTGAAAGCCAGCCTGGCATCGTGACCCCGATCATCCTGCACCTTTCTTAACTACCTGACGGAGTGACCGTTGAACGTAAGCGATTTTTTGGAACAACATTTCCGTCACTTTAACGCGCGCGAAACACTGGCCGCGGCCAAGGCTTACCGAGAATTCATCGACAACCAAAACGGCCGCATGATGGTCACGCTCGCCGGGGCAATGAGTACCGGCGAACTCGGTTTGTCGCTTGCCGAAATGATTCGCCAAGGCAAAGTCCACGCGGTGACCTGCACGGCGGCCAATCTCGAAGAAGATATCTTCAACCTGGTCGCCCACGACGAATACCGCGTGATCGAAGATTGGCGGGCGCTGTCGGCCGACGATGAAGTCAAATTGCTTGACGAAGGGTTCAACCGAGTGACCGACACCTGCATTCCCGAAACGGTGATGCGGCACATCGAGTCGCGACTGCTGAACCTTTGGAAAAACGCCGCCGAAGAGGGCAAGCCAAGAACACCGGCGGAGTTCATGTTTGAACTTCTCGACGACCCGCAACTCCCCGAGCACTTCCAAGTCCCTCGTGAGAACAGCTGGCTGGCTGCGGCAAAAGACGCGGGCATCCCGGTCTATGTCCCCGGCGTCGAAGACAGCACGATGGGTAATATCTTTACCGCGCGAGTGATCGACGGCAGTTTGCCAAGTCATGCGGCCATGCACCCCGGTACCGAACAACTGCAACGCCTCTCGATGTGGTACCAAGAAACGTCCGCAAATCATCCGATTGGGTTCTTTCAAATCGGTGGTGGGATCGCCGGTGACTTTCCCATTTGCGTCGTTCCGATGATGCGGCAAGACCTGCGGTTGGACATTCCACTGTGGTCGTACTTTTGCCAAATCAGCGACGCCCAGCCAAGCTATGGCGGTTACAGCGGTGCGGTCCCCAACGAAAAAATTACCTGGGAAAAGCTCTCTCGCGAGACACCCAAGTTCATGATCCAAAGCGATGCCTCGATCGTCGCACCGCTTGTCTTCGCCTATGTCCTGGGTTGGTAGCAACTGGCGGGGCTTTGTTTCGATTTAGCCTAAAGCTCAGCCGCCTGATGCTTCGTTAACACTTGAAAATACGTGTTAGAGTCATCAGCCGACGGGCGTTAACCCCGGTTATTGCGCCGAAACCGTGGCTAACGCCATGCGGCTCATCCTAATTTCAAAGGTTGACGAAGCACTCGCGTAGCACTTCTCTCCAAGTCATCTCAATCAGCCCAAGCTAGCAAGACGGGCGACAATCCGCCGTTGCCTAGCTTTTTTGGCGACCTGGCCACCACAATCCGCTAAAAAGGGGGCACCGGGACCACTTTTCATAATGGCATTTTTGGGGAGGTTTGTATGTCCAGGAAATATACCGGACACGGCAAAGGGTTCACGCTGGTAGAGCTTTTGGTCGTCATCGCAATCATTGGTATCTTGGTCGGGCTTCTCTTGCCGGCCGTTCAAGCGGCCCGCGAAGCGGCGCGGCGAATGAGTTGTAGTAACAACTTTCGTCAGATCGGGCTGTCGATGCACAACTATCACAGCGCCTACAAACAGCTACCGATGCAAGGTTCGGGGACGACCGGCAGCGGAGCGGGCTCTCCGCAGGTCACGAGCCCGAACAATGGCCCCAATCAAAACTGGTGGACCAACCATTCGCACTCCAACTCGTGGCGTTTAAGCGCTCTCGTCGGGATGACGGCGTTCCTCGAACAGCAAGGGATGTGGGACTTGATATCCAATCCCAACATCTACGATGCGACGGATAACTCGATCACGTACGATCCGCCTTGGCCACCGATGGGCCCCGTCCCGACCCAAGCACGGTATATCCCCTGGGTCTCAGAGATCCCCACGTTTCGTTGCCCTAGCGATCCCGGCGTCGGATTGCCTGCACTTGGCCGTACCAACTACGCGATGTGCATGGGCGATTCTTACATGTGGTCGATTCAGGGCCCCGCCGATTTGATCGACGCGGAAATGCGTCCGACGAACAACTATGCGCGGAATTCCAACGCATCTGATCGCGGCATGTTCGTGCAGCACAAACGGTCAAAGTTTCGTGACGTCCTCGACGGGCTCTCCAATACCGTCGCGATGGCAGAGATCGCGACAGATCTCGGGGATCGCGATGCGCGAACAATCGGCGACAACGAAACCACACAATACATCAATGAGATCCGCCTGAATCCCAACTTCTTGATCGACCAAGGCTACCTTGACCCGGAGCGTCCAAAATTTTGGGATCCGACCGTCGTCCCGAACGTTTGGGGGCGGGTACATGGTCGCGGTTTCAGGTGGGCGGACCATCGTAACGAGATGACTTGTGTGCACACGATCCTGCCACCGAACAAACCGCTGGCGGCTCAGCGAAATCCTGGTGGCCGCACCTTGTCTCCGCCATCAAGTCGACACCAGGGTGGCGTTCATGTGCTAATGGGCGACGGGGCAGTCGTATTCATTTCGGACTCGATCGAAGCCGGCGATTCACGCGCCGAAATGGTGTGGTGGAATGGAACCGGCGCCGCGTCACCGGGCAGTCCCAGTCCCTACGGGCTGTGGGGGGCCATGGGAACCCGGGCCTCGAGCGAAGTCATTGAAGAACAATTCAACCAATAAAGGACAACCCGAAGGAGTCTTTCAAATGAAGCGATCAATCTTTGCTTTTCTATGCCCGTTGCTTCTGTTCGTGGTGGGGTGCGGTGAAGAACAAACGCAGAACACCATGGAAAACGTCGACGCGGAAGCGCTCGCCGAGTATGAACAGATGATGGCCGAAGACGCACAGCGAACGAATGACGACAGTGACGATTCCGAATAGTCACACCGAATTCTGAGGCAGCGTCTTAAGAGCAGTTGGTGAATCGGTCGACGATCACACCGTTGCCAATGTCACCGTCCTCACGTGAGGGTGACTTCGCAGCGGTGACATTGTGGTGGCGACATTGTCCGGTCCGGATCAAGTTTACGAGTCCGATTCGTCGATGAACCAGTCGAATACCCGCATGACGTGCTGTCGATCGGCAGCCCATCAGCTACATTGCGGACTCGCCGGGGGGAAAGCCTCCCGCCGTGATTTGTCTGTTCCCCAAGCCTGCTTTCCAACAGAACCAGTCGCCCATGACGATTCGGCCTTTCAAGAAACTGCTCGTCGCCAACCGAAGCGAGATCGCAACCCGAGTTTTCCGTAGCGCTTCCGAGCTTGGCATCCGCACCGTCGCGATCTACTCGCATGAAGACCGGTATGCGTTGCACCGTTTCAAGGCTGACGAGGCATATCAAATCGGAGAGCCCGGCGAACCGATTCGGTCGTACCTGAACATCGACGCGATCGTTGCTCTCTGTAAGAAACATGGCGTTGACGCGGTTCACCCCGGCTACGGATTTCTGTCCGAACGTCCCGGGTTCGCCGAAGCACTCGAAAAAGCCGGGATCGTCTTTGTCGGCCCCAGCGTCAATTCGCTCAAGCAGCTCGGTGACAAAATGTCCGCCCGAGAACTTGCCGAAAAAGCAGGGGTGCCGGTTCTTGGCGGAAAAAATAAACCGCTCAAGTCAGCCGAAGAAGCATTGCAATTGGCCGAATCGATGGGCTACCCCGTGATGCTCAAAGCCGCGCACGGAGGCGGCGGACGCGGGATGCGTGTGGTGAAAACCCCTGACGAATTGCCCGGACAACTCGAAGCGGCGATGCGAGAATCGGCGACCGCGTTCGGCAGCGACGAAGTCTTTCTGGAACGCTTCGTCCAACGCGCACGCCACATCGAAGTGCAGATCATCGGTGACGGCAACAACCTGCTGCACCTCTTCGAACGTGATTGCAGTGTCCAACGCCGTCACCAAAAGGTCGTTGAACTCGCGCCCGCACCCAACCTGGATCCCAAAGTCCGCCAAGGACTGTGCGACGCCGCACTGCAAATCGGGCGTGCCGTCGGCACCGACGGGTCATGCTACGAGAACGCCGGTACGGTCGAGTTCTTGCTCGACACCGATTCGAACCAATTCTTCTTCATCGAAGTCAATCCACGGATTCAAGTCGAACACACGGTGACCGAAGAGGTGACCGGGATCGACATCGTTCGGTCGCAAATTTTGATCGCCCAAGGCCACCAGCTTTCCGATGACATCCTTGGCATCCCCGCCCAAGAAGACATCCGAACGACGGGCTTCGCGATGCAATGTCGGGTGACGACCGAGGACCCGGAAAACCAATTCCGCCCCGACTACGGCCGTATCAGCCACTACCGATCAGCCGCCGGCCTGGGGATTCGCCTGGATGCCGGCACCGCGTTCAGTGGCGCGGTGGTCAATCCGTTTTACGACTCGATGCTGGTGAAGGTGACCGCACGAGCATCATCGTTGGCACACGCCGCTTCACGGATGGATCGCTGCTTGCAAGAGTTTCGGATTCGGGGTGTGAAAACGAACATCCCGTTTTTGTTAAAGCTGATCAATCACCCGACGTTCTTGGCCGGAGAGTCGACGACGCGATTGATCGACACCACGCCGGAACTGTTCGAGCTGCCGCGTCGTCGCGACCGCGCAACTCGTTTACTGACGTTCCTCGGCGAAACGATCGTCAACGGAAACGAGCTTGTCGTCGGTCGGCCGCAAGCGTCCCGTCGACACCCCGCACCGGTTCCCGAAATCGATCGCAAGGAAGCGCCCCCCAAGGGGACCAAGGACATCTTCCGCGAATCGGGTGTGAAGGGCCTAGTCGAATGGATCAACAAACAACAAGGTCTGCTGCTCACTGATACAACCATGCGCGACGCGCACCAATCGCTACTGGCGACGCGTGTTCGAACGTATGACATGCTGCAAATCGCCCCGGCATACTCGCAATTGGCATCTCAATTATTCTCGCTGGAAATGTGGGGCGGTGCGACGTTCGACACCAGCATGCGATTTCTGAAGGAGTCGCCTTGGCAACGCCTGTCCGACCTTCGCGATGCGGTGCCGAACATCCTGACCCAGATGCTGCTACGGGCAAGCAACGCGGTCGGCTACACCAACTACCCCGACAACGTCGTACGATTGTTTGTCCGCGAAGCGGTCCAAGCCGGGATGGATGTGTTCCGTGTTTTCGATGCGCTCAATTGGCAACAGAATATGAAAGTTGCCATGGAAGCGGTCATCGAAGAGGGTGGGATCTGCGAAGCATCGATTTGCTACACCGGTGACCTGCAAAATCCCAAACGCACCAAGTACGACCTGAAGTATTACGTCGACCTGGCCAAGCAGCTTGAAAAGATGGGCGCCCACTTGCTGGCCATCAAAGACATGGCGGGCTTGCTGAAACCGAAAGCAGCGACCACGCTGGTCCGCGCCTTACGCGAAGAGATTGGCATTCCGATTCATCTTCACACACACGACACCGCCGGCATTCAAGCGTCAACGATCTTGACCGCCGCCGACGAAGGACTGCAGATCGCCGACGCCGCGTTCGCACCGATGTCGGGCGGAACCAGCCAAGTCAACTTGAATTCGATCGTCGAAGCACTCCGTGATACACCTCGGGCGAGCGATTTGGAAACCGAGGCGTTGACCAAGATCGCTACCTACTGGCAGGCCGCCCGCGAATTCTACCTACCGTTCGAAAGTTACGTGCTGCCAGCGACCGGTGACCTCTATGAACATGAGATGCCCGGTGGTCAGTACACAAACTTATTTCAACAGGCGCGTGCACTAGGGCTATCAGACCGCTGGGCCGAAGTCTGCCGCGCCTATGCGGAGGTCAACCGATTGTTTGGCGACATCGTCAAGGTCACGCCGACCAGCAAGGCAGTCGGTGACATGGCGCTGTTCCTTGTCGCCAACGAGATGTCTGCCGACGATGTGCTGACAAGCGAAAAAGCATTGGCATACCCGGCCAGCGTCATCGACTTGATCGGCGGACGTATGGGCCAGCCACCGGGCGGTTTCCCCGAACCGGTGATCAAGAAAGTGATGGGCGAACAACCTCCGTTGACCACCCGACCCGGTGAATCGATGCCGGATGCGGACGTCGATGCCGCCCGCGCGACGGCCGCCGAACAGTTCGGTGAAGCCGCGTCGGATCAATTGGCCGTGACTCAGTTGCTCTACACCAAAGTCTTTAAAGATTTTGCCGAGCACTACCGCAAGTACGGTGACGTGTCAAAGCTACCGACCCCGAACTTTTTCTATGGCCAAGAGCACGGCGAAGAGATCGCGGTCGATATCGAAAAAGGCAAACGCCTGATCGTGAAGTTCCTGACCGTCGGACAGCCACATCCCGATGGGACGCGTACGGTTTTCTTTGAACTCAACGGCCAACCGCGTGAAGTGACCGTGACCGACAAGTCACTCGAACCAGAAACCAAAAAAGCGGTCAAAGCCGACCCTAGCGACGACAACCAAGTCGCCGCCAGCATGCCGGGGATGGTCATCACGGTGGCCGGTGCCGAAGGCGATAAAGTCAAAGAGGGGCAAAAGCTGATGGTGCTCGAAGCGATGAAAATGGAAACCACCATCAACGCACCGAAGGCCGGGACGATCAAGTCGATCCAGACTCCCGCCGGTACCCAGGTCGAAGCCGGGGACTTGCTGGTCGTTCTCCAATAGAAGCCCGCCGATTCGGCGAGCCGTGAAAGGTTTGTCACCGCGAAGGTTTGATCGAATGGACTCGCGTCAGATGTTGGGGTAAGGGCCTTGGATATGAAAACAAGGCTAAACCGGGGCCCGCGGCTAATCGACATGCAGCATCAGCCGAATGGTGTTGGCCACGGTTGTTTGGCAGTCAGCGGGCAGAACACCCGGCGGCGGAGTGCCGAAAGCCTTGGCGGCTTCCGCTACGATCGGAGGCGATTAGACTGGTGGGTCCTGATCATCGATGCCGACGACATACGAATGAAACGAACCCACAGAAACTTTCTGGTGACGCTTTGCCTGACCAACCTAGTTTGGGCCGCTAACCTTGTCGCCGCACCACCGCTGCCGCCGCTTGAATCGATCGAAGCGGCTTCGCGCGCGCGGTGGTTGATCGAAGGCCCGGTGATTGACGCCAAGACGGGCAGTTCGGTGGAAGCATTCACCGTGATTCCCGGTTCGATTTCCACCGATGATAACGGCCGAGCGACGATACGATGGCGAGAGAATCTCAAGCGTGAGATGAAGGCAGGACATCTACAGTGGCCGCGTACGAGCGGCTTCTCGGTCATGCGTTTCAAGATCATCGCCGAAGGCTACCACCCCGTCGTCAGCCCCATCATCCGCCGTGGTGGGCCCCATCTTCGAATGCGTGTGAAGCTTCGGCCCATGGCATCTGATTCCAAATCTGACTCGTAAGGCGGAGCCAAACGCAATAGGCTATTCCGACTGACGTCGATAAATCAGCCTGGCATCGTCATCGAACTTGTCGATCATGATCAGTCTAAATTGTGGGGCGACGGCCAGCGATTCGATTCCGCTACCAAGAATCGGCCCCGGTGCGGTTGCCCCGCCAAAGATTTTGGGGCCCAGGTACGCATGGATCTCGTCAATCAAGCAGTCCTCGGGCTGACTCCCGATCAAGCTAGCCATCAAATTTGGGCCACCTTCGACCATCACGTTCGTCGCCGGTCGGTGACCGTGTAGGCCGTCGGCACACTTTCGCAAGACGCCTTCGATGCTGTCGTTTTCCGCATCGCAAACCAAGCCCGCTTGTTCCAGCCACGCCCGTTCATCGGGATCGACGAATGGACTGGTAAACAAAAATGTGGGGATCTCCTTTGCGGTGCAAACGAGTTTGGAGTCTCGTGGTGGCAGTCGTCCGCGCGAGAAAATCAATCGATTCGCGACCCGTGGCGGCGTAAGCGGTTTGCCATCGTCGTCAACCAACCTTGCGTTGAGCATGGGATCATCGGCGAGCACCGTTCCCATTCCGGCAAGAATTGCATCGACACGGGCACGCAAGCGATGCACATGGACGCGCGATTGCGGGCCGCTGATCCATTGGCTTTCGCCGTCGACGGTCGCGACACGTCCATCGATCGTCATGGCCCACTTTGCGATCGTCCACGGCAAGCCCTTCTGCACTCGTTTTAGGTACGGCGCGTTGAGCTGTTCTGCTTCATCGCGCAAGACACCGACGGTAATTTCGATCCCGTGGTCACGAAGTGCTTTCAGTCCGCCGCCGTCGACCTTCGGAAATGGATCCTGCATCGCGATCACAACGCGACTGACTTTGGCATCTATCAACGCTTGGCTACACGGGGGCGTTTTCCCAAAGTGGCAACAGGGTTCCAACGTAACGTAAGCCGTCGCGGATTCCGCATCGGCGATTGATGGCAGACTTCGTAACGCTTCGACTTCGGCATGGGGGCCGCCGAATCGCTTGTGATAGCCTTCCCCGATACGATGACCGTCCTTGACCAAAACACAGCCGACCATCGGATTCGGTTCGGCGTAGCCTTCACCGGACGCCGCTAGTTGCAGCGCCCGTTGCATCCAATGTCGATCACGATTGGCGTCGACGACGGTGTTCGCAGGCATCGCGTCAGGCTCAATCCATGCCGGGAACCCAAAGTTTCCCGCCACCGCCTTCGGAGGAGTCACCGCCGCCGGGTGAGTCCGGCGTCCACAATCCTTCCGAAGCTGGGTTAGCCGCTTGCTGCGGTGCTGGTGCGGGAACGAAATCGTTGCCCGGTGCGACCGGACCAGCAGGTGCGCCACCGGGTGCGCCGCGCATCGAGCCGTCGGGCCGAATCACGCCCAACTGAACAAGAATCTGTTGCACGCGAGCCATCACCGCCGGATCGTTGCCGTAGTTTTGCTCGATTTCCATGATGGTGCTGCGGAAGCCTTCTTGGTCGGCCGTCATCAAACACAGTTCCATCTGCATCATCAGGACAGGCGAATAATTCAACTGATGCAGCTTCGCGAATGCGACGGCTTGATTGGCCGTCGAGATCCCGATCGCGGGCTCCGGCGCCGACGAAATCGCCATCAAGTAACCTTGCAACGCCATTTGTTTCTCGTCGTCGGTCGACGCAGTCGGTGCGACTTTCTCGACCAACTCGGTGGCAAAGCGATACGATTCCAATCGCGCCCCGATTTGACGCGTCGCGGCGGCAAGGTAGTAGATCCCCATCGTGTCCAGTTCCGAGGTGTCGACTCGGAAATAATCCGCCGGACACAACCGCCCGGCTTGTTCGGCAGTGACTTTCAACGGTGGTAACGCGTCGACCTTGGCGACTTCACGAATACGGTCAAGTCCGCCTTCGATGGTTTGCAGTCGTTCATAACCTTCGAGAATGCGAACATAAATCGCTCGCTGCAGTGCCATCGATTCATCGTCGACGACGTCGCTCAGTGAACGCCCTCCGAACAGATTGATCTGCACCGCCAACGCACGCTGCGGCATTGCCGCGACAGTGAATTCGCGATTGAGAGTTGTCAGTTCCGCAAGTGACTGTGGATCACGGAGTCGAACCGGGCGTGGGTCAAGGTTACTCATCAACGGAGTGGGCAATTGCTCACCGACTTCCAATTGCCCTTCTGGTAAGGCGTCGGACAAGACAGTCTTGATGTCGTCGATCCGATCCGCGGCAACGTCATACGCGATCACATGAGGTTCTTGATCGGTTTGACGACCGTAAACACAAGCGATCGAGACTGTCGCCGGTAGGTCCGCACCGGAGACGTCAGCATCATCGGCAGGAATTTCGCGATCGGCGATGAAGAAGGCGCTCCGTGGCGGGACCGATTCTTCGTCGATACGCAATCGCGATAGTTGAGCGGCTTCCATCTGCTTACATCGATTGCTGGCCGCCAACGCCATTTCGGCCTGCTCGACGTCTTTGAATTCGACGCGAATGTTGGCCGCCTGAACCGCCAGCACGTCGCGTTCTTTCAACAAGGCAGCGATCGCCCCGTAGCGTTGACGTTCCAGCAAATCGAGGTCTTCGACTTCCGATAGCTGACGGGCGATGTCGGACTGACGATCGATATCGCCACGCCAGATCGCACAGCAAAACAATCCGGACAACACCGCTGCTTGTCCCGGTGCGGTACGGCGCAACGATTCGAACTTGTCTTGAGCCAACAAAATCTTATTGCTGCTCAACAATGACATCGCTTCGTCATAGCGTTCTTGCCATTCGACGCCGTCGGGGCAATCAATCAATTCCGGGATATGCTTGAGCAGAAGATTGATCGCCTGCGATTGATCGAGCGATTCCATGAAGCCAGATGCTTCGTCGCTTTCGAATCCGCTCGCTCCGAGTGGCAAGAACGCAAACTGTCGTGCCGACAGCACCGAACCACTTTGAGCCAAGCCCATCGCGACGAGCAGCGCGACGTCCATCACAAATGCGTCGACGCTTTGGCCGCTCTCGTTCAGAGCTTCCAAAAGCGAATCGGTTGCCGTTTGCATCTCGCCCTTGGCAACCGAAACAGCCGCTCGCTGTGTCAATGCCAGAGGGTTCGATGGCTGCAGACGAATGAATCGCTCCGCATTTTCGGCTAACGAATCAAACTCCTGCAATCCCAACAGCAATCGACCACGGATCGCGAGCGCCCATGCCGCATCGGGATGCTCTTCCAAAATTGATTTCAATCGGTCGAGCGCCGGTACCACTTGGCCACCTTCGACCATTCGCAGCACTTTTTCCATCTGGCTGACAGAATCTTTGCACTTGCAGAATTTGATTTTCTTTCCGTTGCCACAGGGGCAGATCGCATAGGAATCGACAGACATGGATACTGGTTGCCAGTGTGAGGGAAGGCGAGCAATCTCGGCTCGCCGTTGGAATTCGACGCTCACCGTTGGGGGTGATCAAGAGCGTTTCCATGGGTGGTTTCTTGCCGGAACGGCGGGCCTGTGATTGGGCCACAAGTTCGGTGGTGCTTCGTCTAGACCCGAACGTTGGGGTCGTCCCGTCAGCCGACGGGCACCAGCCCGGCTATCGCTGAAGAACCGCAGCTAATCCCAAGTTCAGATTTTGACGAAGCGGTAGTCGCTTGACGGCGAAAGCGGCGCGCTCCGGGCCGCTAATCGTACCACGATCGCGCCGTACTGCCCAAGCCCTCACGTTTTCGCGACTCCTCATGCGACGCCCCCCGCTACGAACCGGCGATCAAAGGCTTTTCAGCGTTGGTTCGTCGCTGCGAGGGTCTTAAACAAAAGCTTGCAAAAGAAAAACGAATGCCCGTTTCTCGATCCCCGGACAGTTGCTCTCGCGAGGCCCCGCGACATTGAGAGACCGCGGACGCGTCTGCGTCAACCATTGCTGCAACTCTTTGGTCGTTGCCGTTTCGAGTTTTAAGCACAACGTCGGACGGTCATGTCGTTTGGCCAACCGCCGAGTGAGCAGCGTCCCGCCACCGAGACGCCCCTCATAAAGAATCAAGGTCGCATCACTGTCGATAATGTTCTGCTCCGTCCGTGGCGGATATTCCGGCGAGTCCATCTCGACCAACTGATACCGGCTCGGAATGGATCCGTCTTCGCTCAATCGGCCACGGGGACACCAGCCACCATGTTCGATTCCCAATGCGATCGCGACTTCCAACCCGGCTCGATCCACTCCAGTTTGCCCGCCGGACACAAACCTATCGGGGATAAACGATGGTGACGGCGGCAATTCGTTCAAGATGCGATGTCAAAAACTGGGAACAGAGAGGCTGTGGCTGAGATGTTGAAAACGGACGGTCTTGTCGGCTGTGGGCGATCGCCATGGGCCATGTGCCGAACCGATTCACTTCGCACTGCCGACTACTCCTTTTGACCTGCAAGCCCTTCGCTGACCGCTGCATCGATCGTAGACAGTGGGGGCAACCAAGGAAAGTGTTCGCCCCAGCTTGCCGGAGGTCTAGCGGTAAATTCTAAGCGATCTCCCTTCGTCGGGTGATCGATCTGCAAACACCAACTGTGAAGCGCAATCCCGCCTCCAAAGCTTTCAGCACTTCCATACTTTTTGTCGCCGACAACGGGGTGTCCACGGTCGGCGAATTGCAATCGAATTTGATGCTTGCGTCCGGTCACCAGCCGAACGGCGACCAGCGTGTGCTGTTGCGATTCGGCTAAAACCACATAACGCAGTTCAGCCGCTTGGGCATCTTGCCTTTGATGGCGATCGACACGCATCCGATGTGCCGCGTCGTCCTTGTAAACGCTGTCACGTAACGCACCCTGATGTCCAAACGATGTGTCATGCGAAAGCTTTCCGGACAGCACGGCAAAATACGTCTTCTCGGCCTTGCCAGTGACCTTCTTACTTTTCCCAGGTCCACCGAACTGAATCGTTAACCGAGAGGCGGCTTTGCTGGTTCGCGCGAGCACCAACACACCGGTGGTCAATCGGTCGAGCCGACTGACGATTCCCAAGAACACGTTGCCGGGTTTGTTGTACTTGCGTTTGATGTATTGGCATCCCCAACGATGAACCGTCTCCTGATCATCCTCGGCGCCCATCGTCGCCATGCCCGCCGGCTTGTCGACGACCAATAAATGATTGTCTTCGAAGAGAACATTCATGATATCGCCGAGTCGGTTTGCTCGTTCAGAACATGCCTCAGCCAAGCAAGCGCGGCCTTGGCGATACGAGCTTGGATGATCGACGGATGCCCTCCGATCCGGCTGGTCGTCACCGATCGCTTCCCCGATGGGTCGATCACAATCAAGTCAACTTCGGCCGCCGGTAGGGGCGCATCACTGGTCCCCTCGAGCGATGGATATCCGTCGACGGCAAGCAACCACGACGCCTTGAAACGCTCTCGCAAAGTCTCCAAGGGCTGATCCTGACCGGCCAACAACAATTCAGTCAACGCATCGATGTCGGCAAAGCTCACCCCGCCTCGATACCCCGGCGTCTCGCCAAGGGATGCGAACCAGTCCCCCAACAATGCCGCACGACCAAATTCCGCCGTGACCAAACTTTCGCCGCGTTCTCGTAGTTGTCGATCGACGGCATGAAATTGTTCGAATTCTTCACCGTCACCGAAGTGCAACTCACCGACCCGCGAAAGGATCTCATGGCGAGTCGATTCGATTTGATCAAGGCACGCTTGACGCGACGAATCGATCGCGGTGATCCGCAGCGAGATCGTTGCGGCGCTAACGGTGATTCCGACACGCGGCGTCCGATCTCGTGCGATCATTTCGCCCAAACGCTGCTCCATATCGCTTTCGCCGATCCCAAAGAACTTCATGACGTGGTGTTCAATGTGGTTGGCTTGACCACCGGTCATCGAAAGCAAGCGTGGCGCGACGGTGTCATCAAACATCCGCACCATTTCCGCAGGAACGCCGGGTAGGGCAAATACCCGGCAGCGATGGTCTGGAGAGATGATCTCGAGATCGATCCCGGGGGCCGTTCCCTGCGGGTTGAACACCTGCTCGCTACCGACCGGGAACATCGCCTGAATTTTGTTCCGTTCAGGCATCTCGCGATTGCGTTTGGAAAACAGCTTCTCGATGTGTTCAAGCGCCGAAGCTCGGAATTCCAAGGGCACTTCGGCCGCCGCGGCGATCGCTTGTCGTGTCAAATCATCACGTGTCGGCCCGAGTCCCCCCGTGGCAACGACAACATCTGCGCGTCGGGCGGCGATGCGAAACACATCGATATTGTGCTGTAGCGTGTCGCCGACGGTGGTGTGAAATTCAACTTCGATGCCCAGTTCACCGAGGCGGCGGCTGAGCCACTGCGCGTTGGTGTCCAGCCGGGCGCCGCTGGTCATTTCATCGCCGATCGAGATCACTTCGGCGCGAAGGTTTTTAACGGACATCTATAGGAAAAGCTCAAGGAACGCTGATCGCGGCCATCATCAGCCGCCCGACACTGTTATAGAGTGACGCCAATGCCCCGAGAAGCGAGCTATATCATCTTCACCTGATCGATTGGAGAAGTGACTTCAATCAGATCTCCCTCATCAGTCTTCTTTTGGAAACAGTTTTTCCAGTAAATCGGCTTGCTGCTGCTCTGTGTTGCTACTGACCTCGACGCGTTTTTTGAGTTCCAGCAGCTGTTCGTTGAGTGCATTGATCTGAGCTTGATGTCGCTTCTGAAGCAATCGAACACATTCTCCGATCGCGTCCTTCCCTCGCTGACGAACTTGGTCGCGTTCTTCATCGGTCGACACAGAATTGAACTGCGTACGTAGGGCGCTCAGCTTTTTCTTGACCGCTTCGAGTTGCCTCTCGGCGATGGAAGCCTGCCGTGCCGAAGACAAATTTCCCGAGGCGTTCCCACCGTGCGCGTCACGACCAAATGGATTTCCGCCAAACGGATCATCATTGCCACTTGGCCCTCCGAATGGATCACTGCTTCCCATCGGTCCCATGAACGGATCATTAGAGGCAGGTCGTTTATTGACCGGCGGACGCCTGTTGTTCAGGGGGCGATTCGCTTGTGTCTGATTCTCTGATGGTGCTTGACGAAGCGGTTTCGTGATTCCGGCATTGGGCGAAGCACCGAACGGATCAAAACCGGGAACGCGATCGAGATGAAACAGGTCGATCCGTGGTTGCCTTCGGTCGAAGGCATTCGCGATCGCGATGCACTGCTGCATTTCATTTTGCAAATCGCCCATGTTCCCGACCCCGACGCGCAACCACATGTGTCCCGACGGTCCATCCGCAAACGGGTCCCCCGACGCATTGGAATGAAAGGGGTTGTCTCCAGTAGTTGAATTCTTTTCGACGGCTGTGATGTCCCCCACCCCAACTCCGAACAGCAGAGCCTTATTGCGGCACTCTTCTTTAAAACTCGCGATTTTTTCATCGCCCCACTGCGCCGGATAAGTGGCGACAAAGACCGACTCGATACTGGTTGGCAATTTGGTTTTGGTATCGACACGAATGTTCGTCCCATTTAACGTCGGACCATAGATAACCTCCAGAACTTTCTGAATGTCCCAGGCATTGATGAAGCGGTTCTCCTTGGCATCGGGACCAAGCATGATGACGATTTCGGGGATGCGATTGCTTTGGTTTTGTGCATGCACCGCTTCGATCGACATTGCCCAAGTGATCACCGCGAGTCCCACGGCGGCGCGGATCGGGCGCGTCAACGAGAATGAAAAGCTCATCGAGAAGGCTCCTTTGACAGAAGGTGAGAAAGAGTCAATCGTTGTTAGTCAGCATGGCCCACCGCTAGCGCCGTCGGCTCACAAGATGAAACGTGTTCACAATTGGTTGTCCGGCTGCGTCTCCGAAAACCACCATTGATCCGTCCCCTCTTGTTCGAGTTCACGGCGGAACGCGTTGACTTCGATTTCCAGTTGATCGATCGAGTCGCCGAGAGGATCGGAGATTTCCGCCTCCAAGCCAACGTCTTCGCGTGTCACCTTTACCGCGTTTTGCTGAGGGTCCTCGTGAGCCATCGCGTACAGCAAGAATGCCCCCATCGTGATTCCCCAAAACAGCAGTAACGCGCTACCGAAGACAAACAACAAACGTGATCGGGTTCGTTTCTTCATCCTTAGTGACTCCGGTAGTTTGCCAACGGTCGGTTGTTGGACGTGAGCCAAGCAAGACTCGAGCATCGACTGGACTTCGGCGGCTGACCTGAATCGCTGCATTGATTCCTTGGAAAGCAACTTGAACGTCAGCGTTTCAAGCCACTCGGGAACGTCGGGGTTGGCTTCGCGAAGTGACTTCGGTTCCGACTCGATAATCTTTCGCAGCACGCCGTAGCTAGTTTCCGAACGGAATGGCGGTTGCCCTACGGCCATCGTGTAAATCACCGAACCGAGGCTGAAAAGATCGCTGCGTTGATCGATCGCTTCGCCGCGTGCTTGCTCGGGCGACATGAACTGGGGAGTCCCGGCGATGAATCCTGATCGGGTGACCGAAACATCGTCGGCCGCTCGGGCCAAACCAAAGTCGGTCAACATCGCGCGATCGACCCCGCGTTCCAGCAAGATATTGGCCGGTTTGACATCGCGATGCACCAGTCCCTGGGCATGTGCCGCGGCGAGCGCCGCGGCGACTTGTGTTCCGATCCGCAAGACATCGATCGTTGGCAACGCCCCCTCGGCGTCAATTCGCTGCTGTAGCGAATGACAAACGACGTACGGCATCACCAAAAACGGTAGCGACGACGTTGATTCTGAAACTGACAACACCGGCATCACGTTTGGATGAACGATCGCCGCGGTCGCCTGGGCTTCACGCAAAAAACGCTGCCGGGCAACACCCATTGCCGCTAAGTGCGGCGACATGACCTTGATCGCGACGGGACGATTCAATTCCGCGTCAAAACCTTTGAGTACCACCCCCATTCCGCCGACACCGATCACCGACAGGACATCAAAGTCGCCGATGGCTCCGAGTGCATCCCCGCGGCAAGACGGCTGCAAAAAATTCACTGCGAAATCATTCAGCGACGTTTCATGATTGAACGTTCCGGCATCCGACTTTGACGAAGTCACCGCGCGGGTTTCCGCCTGAAGCGCCGAAACGATCCTTAGCGAAGATTGGTCCTGACTGGACAACGATTCGATTCGCCTTTGGCAACTTTCGCAATGATCGAGATGTTCGATCACGGCTCGCTGGGAACGTGCGTCGCTGCTGCCATCCATGCAGGACAGTAGCTCTGCTTCGGAGGGATGTCGACGTTGATCGGAAGCGGGCGATTTCATTGCATCACCTCTTCGACCTGGCCTCGGATTCGCTTCAAGATTCTTGCCCGAGCCATGTAGATCGCGCCGCGGCTGAGTTTCAACTCGCGGGCAACGTCATCGACCGGACGCTGACAAATCACCGTCTGCCAAAACGCTTGCCACGATGATTCAGAAAACTCATCACGAATTTTTGTGGCCGCCCAAACGATCAATTCATGTTCGTATTGGTCGGATAACTCAGAATCATCGGCAACCGATTCCAAGCCGCGCAGTGATTCGCTTCCACCGGTCGGGGCGACATGCCGGCGAATCTTGGTCATGTACTTCATGACTTCATGCCGAGCCACCGTTGCCATCCAGCGACGAAAGGAAGCCGCCTTACCATCGTCAACAAATTTTTCGACCGACTTGGCGATGGCAAGCAAAATCTGCTGAATCGCGTCGTTCAAATGTGATTCTGGAACCCCGCGGCGACGGGCAAAATGCCGCAAAAACGGCTCATACAGTTCAACAAATGACCACCAAGCAGCCTGGTCAGAGTGGTCCGGCAAGCGAACGATCAAACTCGGTCGTGTTTCTGGATTTGTCATCTCAACCAGTGTAAGTCTGGTCGAAGGCGACAATCTAACGCCGGCTGACAGAATTTTCTCTGAATTTAATGCTTCGTCGCCACGAAGTCCGGCCAGACCTCGCCATGAAACTTGGTCGCTCCTAGGTGCAACGTCTCATTCACATTCAAGTTGCCTTCCAAGATATGCGCCGAATTTAGCGCGTATAACCCTGGCACACTCGTGACGACCGGTGGCAGACGAGTGCTGTAGTCAACGGTCGAAAGCGCGGCGACATACTTTGCCCGTGCGACCTTGAACTCCAGGACATCGTCACGGGAAAAATGATCGTACATTTTCTCGAGTGTCTGCAAACACCGCTCGCGATAGTCGTCGTCGGGTTCTGCCAAATCCGGATGATCGTCGGTCATGTACTTTGGCAGATAAACGAGATGATGGCCGCCCAGCTCGCGTTCCGGATCAACGATCGTCGACATCTCGATGATCCCCGTTAGCGGCACCCAGGTATCGGTGATGTTCGTGACGTAGTACTCACTGATTGGTTTTTTCAGCAGTAGCGAAGCACAGACAACGCCGAGGTAGGTGATCGATCGGTGTTGCTGCTTTTCTTGCTCCGTCAAATCGACGCATTGTCTGGCGATCAACGGAGACGCGATCGTCGAAATGACGCAGTCGTAGATCTGCGATGATGCGTCATGAAAGTCGACTTCAATCTGACGCGATCCATCCGTGTCATTGTCCAGCTTTCGAATTTCGCGAACGGAATGACCGAGCAACAAACGCATCCCTTTGGATGCCAGTTGCTCGGTCCAGGTTTCGAGGATGCGAGCGTAACCACCGGGAACGTAACCAAACATCTCTTTTTTTGCGCCGCTACGACGTGCCTTGTACATCCGCTGGGTGTGCGCCCAAATGAACGCGGCCGATGTCTTTTGATAGGCATCGCCAAGTTTTGCCTTCAGCAATGGCAGCCAGACCTTTTCAAACGCCCCTCGTCCCGACCATCGCCGTAACCAAGCTTCCACGGATTGCCGTTCCATCGATCGAAAGTCACGGATTTTGGACGCCAAGAAGATGGTCCCGCCAAGGCGCAAGCGTTGAAAGAGTGAGAGTGGCTTGAAACGCAGGAACTCAAGCGTGTTGCTCATCGATAACAGCTCGCCGCCGGCATAGAAGCCAGTCTTCGTCTCGACCCAGCGGATCTCATCTTCAAGATCGAGGTCGCGTAGCTTTTCGCGTAGCACCGAATCGCTTAGTAGTGTGACGTGATAAAAGCGATCCCAAGTGACATCGCCCAGCTTCCACGCGCTGGTCAATCCGCCGACGGTCGGCGCCGCTTCGGCAATCGTCACGTCCTGTCCCTTCGCGATCAACTCGTCGGCGACTTTCAAGCCCATGACGCCCGCACCGATCACCAGCCAACGTCGTTTCGGCGGCGATGAATTGGCTTCGTCGACCACCCTTAGCGGCCTCCCAAACGGTGACGCATCAATAGCTTCAAGGTGAGCCCGATCGTTTTAAAGACCTGCATCTTGCTGGCGCCCCCTTTGTGGTCATACCGCAACCGCAACGGGGCTTCGCCGAACAGCACGCCTTGCTTGCGAAGTTTCAGCAGGATGTCGGCCATGCAAGAGAATCCCCGTTCGCTGACAAAGTCGTCGCCATGATCGGAGAACCCCTGGCGAATGACCGATGCGCGATACGCCCGGTATCCCGATGTATAATCACGGACCCCGCGAGTCGGAAACAAACAGGTAAACAACACCCGCGCCGCGACGGAAAGAAAATGTCGTTCGATCGGTACGCCTACCGCAATGCCACCCGACTCGAAACGTGACGCAATGACCACATCGCAACCTTCGTGAATCATTTGCACCATGCGATCGATCAGCCCGGGTGGGTGCGTGTTGTCGGCATCCATGGTCACGATGATGTCGCGCTCGCCGGCACGATCGACCGCCTCTTTCAAGGCGTCACGGATGGTTGGCCCAAGTCCCTGGTTCTCCGAATGCTGGATCAAATGGATCGGCATTTGAAACGACATTTGCGACACGATCTGCGCCGTGCTGTCGCTGCTTCCATCATCGACGACAACGACTTCGTAGGGGATGTGACTGTCGGCAAACGCTTCACCGACGCGTTCGAGCAATTCCGGTAACGCTTCTTCTTCGTTGTAAGCGGGTAGCGCAAGAATTGCTTTCGCCGGACGAAATCTTTCGCTGCGAACTTCGGTCGCCGCGGCGACACTCGACGCAAGTGTGGGCGTGTGCTTTTCGGTTGAAGAAAGAACTGGATCGGCCATGGATCCCTTCGCTAAAACATGGTGTCAATCGTGATCAAAGTGGCTCGCAGTGTAGCCCGACCTCCGCGACAGGCAAGCTGCGAGAGTTAACACGGTCGAAAGAGACAGGCCAATAGAAAGGATCGTTTCAAATCTAACGACCACCACACCCGCAAAGGGCGGCCTGAAGGCCCCACGGCTGGCTTTCGGATTATTGCTTCGCAGTCGCCTAGAGTCGCCTTTTGCTCCACAAAAGTTGCGCGCCGGGCGCTACTTTCGCGGAGCGAAAGGCGACTTTGGTAGGTTCACAGCACAGGAGCGAAAGGCGACTATGGCTCGTAACGCCGATAGAGGAACTCGTCTTTCTGTAACTTCGCTTTCGCCCCGTTGTCGCGGATGTATCGTCTCAAGTATTGATACTGCTCCGGACTACGGACCAAATGATCAAAAGGCTCTTGTTGCCAAAACTTCCCTTTCTGACCAAGATGCGAATTAATTTTCATCGCGGTGAAGTGCAACCAGGAGTCACACTGGGCACCCATCGAATCTTCCGATGCAAAGCTTGCCATTAGGTGAACATGGTTGGGCATCACAACAAAGTCCCCCATGCGATACCGGACTCCGTCAAAATAGAGCAACGAGTCCGCTACGATTTTGGCAAGAACCGGACGGCGAAGCACACATGCTCCATGGCAAGTATCGAGAAAATCTTCTCGACATCGATTGAATTCCTTTTTGAACCGATTTCGAAGGTCGGGAGACAATGTGGGCAGTGCATTCCGCCACGGCGGATCAGCATGGGCGTGACGCACGATCCATTCGTTTTTTTCTCGTTCCCATCGTTGCAAAACATCACGTGGAATTGAATCTTTCGCTCGAAAGGTGAGGAAAACAATTGCCCCTGCTTGCGACCAGTGTGGTCGATAATGTTCGCTAATCGAAAGTGACGCCCTGGGGTCGAACAACTCGCCAAGATTCACTTTTGCCTCCAAATTCATAGTCGCCTTTTGCTTCGCAAAAGTTGCGAATCATATTCTAGACACGCTACTTTCGCGGAGCGAAAGGCGACTTTGGTTCGCCAAACCTCTTGCCGCGCAGCGATTTTGCGAAAGAACGTTCCCTGTAGCAAACAAGTAATAACGCGAAGGCAATCGCCAAACCGTTCAAGCCGGTGGCGAAAGCGTAGGCCGCTGGTCCTAGATCTAGCTTTGTGAGCAAGCTTTGCGTGGATAGCAAATTGAATTGTGGCAACAACATCAATGCTGCTATCCCCCAACGCAAATGCATCCCGGTCGCAGCCCAGTATCCTGGTGGCGTGGCGATCGCGGCGGTGATCGGAACGACCAACAACATCGCGTCATAGGACTGATGATAAAGACTGGTGAGCACGGCCAACAGAATCATCGCCCCCGTCGCACCGCCAAGTCCATCGTCGATCTGCTGGCGACGCCGCATAACGAAAGCAACCATCGGCCAAAACAACAGCGCAAACATCACGAACAAGTGAGTCCACTGGCTCGGTTCCGACCGCGTCCACTTGCACACCGACGCCAACAAATCTAGCCGCGTCCAAGAGTGCACCGGAGACTCGTCCGGCATCGTCATGTGCACTTGCTGGGTCGTCGCGATGTCATTGAGCAACTTTGCCACACCGGCCCCCAAATCCACCTGGCCGGTTTCTCGCACGCCTTCGTGATAGGCCAGATACATAAACGGCGCCAGCGCGATCGCCACACTGGTTGCGGCGCCTAATATCAGTGCTTTCAAGTTTCCTCGGGCGAGCAACAAGAATCCGAGTGGAATGATGTACGTCGGCTTTGCGGACACGATCACCAAGGCGAGTGCCGCTCGGCCCGGTTTTTCATCCGCCCAATGGATTGCCAGTAGCGTCGCGAGAACCAACTCAAACGTGAAATAGCCGTCGAACAATGTGATGTGACCGCCACGTGAGGCGACGAGCAATGCGGCGATCGAAGCCACCCATTCGACTCGGCCGCCTTTGCCGGCTGCGGCCGCCGAGACCATGGCGATCACGATCACTAAAGCGACGCTAAAGACAAAGTAAATGACTTCGGCGACATGAAGGGGCAACATCGCCAGCGGTGTGTGCAGTAGCAATATCCCCGGCGAGAAGAACGGGATTTGACGAGCAACGGGATAGCTGTCGGCGTAGCCTTGTCCGTACGGGCTGACCCCGGCGATCAAAGCTCGCGCCGGAAAATAGATCCCGTTGTGAAAGTCACACATCCCTTGATGCGATGAATCAAAAGGACCGGGAAGTTGGTATTGCCTGACAACGCGGAGGGCGGTCACAGCCACTAACCCCAGGAAGGCGATCACAGCCAGAACGGCAAGCGGCTTGTGATGCGTGACCCAACGCATTTAGGACGCGTCCGAACCGGACGAAACTTGCGTACTTTCAGACTGTTGGCGATCGCGTCCGAGCAACTGCTTCACCGCGAGGGTTACATCGGGCTGACGCATCAGCGATTCACCGACCAAAACGGCTTTCACGCCACCGGTCGCAAGGTGCAACAAATCATCGTGGGTCCGAATGCCACTTTCACCGACGATCAAACGGTCAGCCGGAATCTTGGGACACAGGTCAAGCGTGTGCTGCAGCGTGGTGACAAACGTCCGCAGGTTCCGATTGTTGATCCCAATCAACTTGGTGCCCGTTGCCAGCACGGCACCCAGGTTTTCCGGCTCGAACAACTCGATCAGGGTTTGCATCCCCAGTGCGACCGCCGCTTGATGCAATTCGATCAATTGGGACGCATCCAAACATTCTGCAATCAACAACACACAGTCCGCACCTGCGGCGCGAGCTTGCAGCAACTGATAACGATCGACGATGAAGTCTTTGCGAAGCAACGGCACATCAACGGCCGCGCGAACTTGGCGCAAATAATCGAGGGAACCTTGGAAAAATGGTTCGTCGGTCAAAACGCTGATACACGATGCTCCGCCGGCAACATACCCCTTGGCGATCTCGACGGGATCAAAGTCATCGCGGATCAGTCCCGCCGAAGGGCTCGCGCGTTTGACTTCGGCGATCACGTTGACCTGGTCTCCAGCAGCGAGCGCGCCGTGAAAATCACGACAGGGCGGCAGGTCTCGGATTTGAGCTTCCAAGTCATCGACCGAGACGGCAGCGGAATCCCGCTGAATCGTCAACTGAGTCTTTTCCAAGATGTCGTCAAGGATGGTCATCGTTGTGGGCCGAGATCAATGTTTGAAGTGTCGACGACCGGTGAAAATCATCGCGATGTCATGTTTATCACACGCTTCGATGACTTCTTCGTCACGTCGCGATCCGCCGGGTTGGATGACGGCGACGATGCCCGCTTCGGCCGCCGCTTCGATCGAATCGGGGAATGGGAAAAACGCATCCGAGGCGAGAACGGCACCCTTCGCCCGATCGCCGGCTTTGTCGATTGCGATTTCAACACTATCAACCCGGCTCATCTGTCCGGCACCGACTCCGATCAACGACGTATCGGCGGCTAACACGATCGCGTTGCTCTTGACGTGCCGCACCATTTCCCAAGCGAACGCGATGTCATCCCACAAGGCGTCATCGACTTCGGTGTCCGTGACCGTTTCCCACTGCAACCGTGGACTGGTCATCCGATCGGAATCCTGAACCAACATGCCGCCGCTGATGAAACGACGGCTGACCGATGGCGGTGGGTCATCAAGGATACCGACTTGCATCAGTCGTACGTTCTCCCGCCAGCGTGGGCGCGTCGTCAACATCCCAACCGCGCCGGCTTCGAAATCAGGCGCGACGATCGCTTCGATAAACAGCCCCGGCTGGCAGAGCACTTCGGCGGTTTCGACATCGACGGTTTTGTTGATCCCCAAGACCGATCCAAACGCACTCAGCGGGTCGCCTTCGAGTGCTTTCTTGCACGCGGTCGCCAAGTTGGCATCGGTCGCCGCGCCACAAGGATTGTTGTGCTTCATCACCGACACAGCCGGCGTCGCCAAACCGCGGACGATTTCCAAGGCCGAATCGAGATCCAACAAATTGTTGTACGACAATTCCTTGCCACTGATCTGACGCGCCGAAACCAAATTCGCGCTGCGAACGGCTGGGTCGGCATACACGGCGGCTCGCTGGTGAGGGTTCTCGCCGTAACGCAATTGAGTCTTTCTGCGAAGCGAGAGGTGCATCGCCGAAGGAAACTCGCCGGCGATCTTATCGCCACGCATGTAATCGGCGATCGCTCGATCATAGGCCGCGGTGTGATCAAAGGCGTCGGCGGCGAGTTGCTTCCGCAGTTCGAGGGTCGTTCCGCCGGCGTCGAGCTGTTCGAGGAGTTCGCCGTATTGTTCGGGACTGGTCGCCACGGCGACGTCTTGGTGGTTTTTCGCGGCCGCACGAACCAAGCTCGGTCCGCCGATGTCAATCTGTTCGACACACTCTTCGAATTTTGCGCCCGGTCGTGAAGCGGTTGCCGCGAAGGGGTACAGGTTAACGACCACCAGATCGAAGGTGGCGATCCCGTGCTCCTTGATCGACTCGAGATGATCATCGCGATCACGACGGGCCAGAATTCCGCCAAAGACCTTGGGATGAAGTGTCTTCACACGACCGTCAAGCATTTCCGGGAAACCGGTGTATTCGGCCACGTCCAGGACTTCGATCCCAGACTGTTCGAGGTGTCGGCGGGTTCCGCCGGTGCTGTAGATTTTCACCCCCGCTCGTTGTAATCCGGCTGCGAGGTCGGCGAGGCCCAATTTGTCGCTAACGCTGATCAAGGCATTGCGAACCGGAGTGACGTTTGACACGGAATACAAACCCAGGAATTCGAGGGGGAAAGGACGGCGAACCGCCGCTCGCTTCGGCAACAATCTCGCCGCAGCTAAATTTGAGTCACAATGGATTACTTAGCAAATTAAATTCGCGACACGGCATGCGGTCAACCGGCACGGAGGTTTCAACGGTCTGTCCGTTTTCATATAACGCGGTTGCAGACCTGTTCTTTACTCCACAATTGATCCCGCCCGATGCTAGCTGCCCGAGTGATTCCATGCCTTGATGTCCATGGTGGACGCGTCGTGAAAGGGACTAACTTTGTCAATTTGCGGGACGCCGGGGACCCGGTCGAGGTGGCCAGCCGTTACGAAGCCGAGGGCGCCGATGAATTGGTTTTTCTGGACATTACCGCCAGCCACGAAGAACGTGACATCATCTTGGACGTTGTCCGGCGGACCGCCGACTGCGTTTTTATGCCGCTGACCGTTGGCGGCGGCGTTCGCACCATCGAAGACGTTCGCGACCTGCTCAATGCCGGCTGCGACAAAGTCTCCATCAATTCCGCCGCTTGCAAAGATCCCGATTTCGTCCGTCGCGCCGCCGATCGATTCGGTAGCCAATGTATCGTCGTCAATATTGACCCCAAACGGGTCACAAAAGATGGAAAAGAATTCTGGGAAGTTCATATCAATGGCGGTCGCAAACCCACCGGGCTGGAGGCCGTCGCGTGGGCCAAGGAAGTCCAATCGCTCGGCGCCGGTGAAATTGTTCTGACCAGCATGGACGCCGACGGAACCCGCGATGGCTATGACCTGCCCGTCACCGCGGCGGTCAGCGAAGCGGTCTCGATCCCGGTCGTCGCGAGCGGTGGCGCCGGACACCCCCAGCACCTCGCCGATGCCATCATCAAAGGCAAAGCCAGCGCCGCACTGGCAGCAAGCATCTTTCACTTCGGACAATTTACGATCGAAGAAACGAAACAAATCATGCGAGACGCGGGTATCCCTGTCAGAATTTGATCGCACAGCAACTGCCCTTGGGAGAAGTGAATGATGACGACCGAACGCGAAACACAATCCAATCGGCGATTCCAATTGACTCGGCGGGCGACTCTCTCAGGCGGCGTGCTGACACTCGCTGCGGCACAACTGAGTTCCCCATGGGGCTTGCCAGAAACCTCGGCGGCCGAGGACATCACAACTGATGATCGCGCGCGATCGCTGAAGGTCGGCTTGATCACCGACCTCCACTACGCCGACAAAGCCCCCGTCGGCTCGCGCCACTATCGGGAAACGCTCGGTAAGCTGGACGAAGCCGCCAAGCAATTCGAACAACAAAACGTCGACTTGGTGGTCGAACTCGGCGACTTGATAGATGCGGCAAGCTCGGTCGATGACGAGCTTCGTTATCTTGAAACGATCAACCGGAAATACTCCGCGATCGCCGATGACCGTCACTATGTGCTTGGCAATCACTGTGTCGACACGTTGACCAAAGACGAATTCCTTGGTTCCGTCGGCCAGGAAAAGTCATACAAGTCGTTCGATCGCGGTGGCATTCACTTCGTCATCCTCGACGCCTGCTTCCGAAGTGATGGGACACCGTACGGTCGCCGCAATTTCAAATGGACCGACGCAAACGTTTCGGACGAAGAGTTGCAATGGCTGCAAGCAGATTTAAAAGCCAACACGAAACCTGTCATCGTCTTTGCCCATCAACGATTGGACGTCAGTAACAGCCATGGTGTCAAAAACAATGCTGACGTACGGACGATTCTCGAATCATCTGGCAATGTTGCGGCGGTCTTCCAAGGCCACAGCCACGCGAATGACTTGAACGAGATCAACGGCATCCATTACTGCACCTTGGTCGCGATGGTCGAGGGATCGGGTGAGCAAAACAATGGGTATTCGGTCTTGGAAATCGATCCCAAAGGCGAGTTGCGATTGAGCGGCTTTCGCAAGCAAGCGAATCGGCACTGGAATGTCTAGTGCTCTGTCTAGACCACATGATCGGGTTCGACTGACCAGCCGACGGTCATTAGGCCAGTTTCTTGTACCGAAACCGTGGCTAATACCAGTCGGCTAATTTATTGCGCCGAAACCGTGGCTAACGCCAATCGGCTAACTCAAATTTTAGACAGTGTCGAAGCACGAGCCGGGCTCGCTGAATTCAAAATCTACGCGGCGGTGCGCGGATTCGTGACGGACGACCAGGCTGCTACACTGGTGCGTCGCTCGCGTTTGACTCTGTCCCCAGCTTTTAGCCCCTCAGCCCCCCGCATCCCACCCCATGTCCCTTCGCCTTTCTCACCCCGGCTTGCTGTTCTCTCTGTTATTGGGATTGACCTGCGCAGGATGCCAGCCGAATCGATCCTCCGAAGACGGTACCGAGCCAACCGCCGAGAAAAAGCTTTCCGAAGACGACCAATCGGCGATTGATGTTGTCCCAATCGCAGCACAAGTCGAGAAGGCGGCGGTCAGCGTTCGTCGCGATGGGAATGACAAAATTATCGAAGTGAGCTTTCGTGGTTCTAGCGTCGGCGATGTTGCCGGCCAGCTATCGCTTCTGCCAAAACTGCGTAGCGTCCTGCTGTCCGGATCGGATGCCGATGACGCGACGATGGCAGAGATTGGAAAAATCACGACGCTGGAAAACCTCGATCTACGCGGCTGTGCGATATCTGATGCGGGGCTTTCTGCGTTGTCGAACCTGCCGCGATTAAAGGCGATCAAACTGTCCGGACGCGATGGTCAAACGAAAGTCACCGCGGATGGCGTTTCGGCCCTCGGCCAAATCAAAAGCTTGAAAGTCATCGCGCTCGACTTCTTGCCGGTCGGTGACGCAGGCGTTCGGTCGCTCTCTGGGTTGCCAGAACTTCGCGAGCTTTACCTGGCGGGCACTTCACTGACCGATCAATCGGCTGAAACACTGGCAGGATTCGATCAACTTACAAAACTGCGTCTCGCGTCGAACGACTTGTCAGGCGAAACGATCCGGCAACTTGTTTCCGTCAAGGGAATCGCCGAGCTTGACATCAGCGATTGCCCAAAAATTGATTCGGCCAGCGTCACCGAGCTGGCCGGTTTCTCAGATCTAGTCAAACTGAATCTTTATGCCACCGGCGTTGGCGAAGGTGACTGGGGATTGCTGGCGAAGCTCAACAAACTCCAGTGGCTGAATGTCGATAAGACGGATGTCAACGACGCCGCCTTGGAAGGGATCGGTAAGCTCGAATCGCTCACGTTCTTGCACCTCGGCAGCACCAAGATCACCGATGCGGGAATGCCCCGTCTTGCCAACCTAA
Source organism: Roseiconus lacunae (assembly GCF_008312935.1). Lineage (NCBI taxonomy): Bacteria > Pseudomonadati > Planctomycetota > Planctomycetia > Pirellulales > Pirellulaceae > Roseiconus > Roseiconus lacunae. The sequence continues at coordinate 755,009 of NZ_VSZO01000001.1, forward strand.
AACAGCTCCGCAAACTGATCGTCACGCGGACAGCGGTCACGCAAGCGGGTGTCGATGGCCTTCAAGATTCGCTCCCCACGACAGAGATTCAACTGGAGTATGTCGAGGGCAAGTGACTAGCGGCACGAAAAATGTTTGGCGGATGAACCTTGCCTCGATGAATCGAATCGTTCATCTTAGCAAGCTTCCCGATTGCAGTAGGCGGGGCGATCGCTCGCACGGTTTTAGCGCCGGCGGGAGGAAAGTCCGGGCTCCGAAGGACAGGATGGTCGATAACGTCGACCGGTCGCGAGACTAGGGAAAGTGCAGCAGAGAGTAGACCGCCGAACGATTTGATGGGCTCGCCCGTCAAATGCGTGGTAAGGGTGAAACGGTGCGGTAAGAGCGCACCAGCAGTCGAGGTGACTCGATTGGCTCGGTAAACCCCATCCGGAGCTAGACCAAACAGGGTGCAGAAGTTGTCCGCTTCACGATGACATCCGGGTAGGTCGCGATTGAGGCGACGAGCAATCGTCGCGCACAGATAAATGGTCGCCGCCCAAGCATCGCTTGGGTACAGAACCCGGCTTACAAGCCTACCTGCAATCGGGGCTTTTCGGCCGCGGTGGTTTACTTAGTTTTGCGGCCAAACGAGTCGACCAAGGGCGGCTCTTCGACGCCAGCCATCGCTTTGTCAATCACCGCTCGCAACTGCCGCCGCGATGCGGTGTCGCCGGCAGTTTCAGATTCGACGAACGTTTCCGACAAGATCGGATCATTTATCCGATAAAGTCCTCCGTTTCGAAACAACTTGTGGGTCTGGTTCAACGCAAACACATGACGTGAAAAACGTTCCTTGTCCCAGCCGGGTCGAGGGTCATACCAAAAGAACGCGGCGTCGCGAGTTGCCTCGGCTTGCCCGGTCAACAACGGCAAAAAACTGACCCCGTCGAACGTCTGCTCCGGCTGCGGCTTCGCCTTGGCCATCTGCAACAGCGTTGGAAAGAAGTCCGACGCTTCGACGATGCCATCGCGGACCGCGGGTTTGAACCGTGTGGGACAATGAACGATCAACGGAACATGAATCCCCGTTTGCAGTGGCGTTGCCTTTCCGCCGGCGACCGCTCGGCCATCGTCTAGCTTTGAGACTACGTCGAGATGGGTTCCGTTGTCACTGTAGAAAATCACGATCGTGTCGCGTTCAAGCTCGCGCTTTCGAAGCCCGTCCATCAAGCTGCCCATGGTCTTGTCCATGTACTCGATCATGTCGCCCGCGAAACGCAGGTCAGTTAACGACGGCTCTTCGGGATTCCATTCTTCTGAATCAGGTGTCGGCTGAAATGGCCAGTGCGGTAATGCCATCGGATAGTAGACGAATCGCGGGTGGTCTTTCCGACGGTCAAAGAAGGAAAGGATCTTTTCAACCCAAACGTCTTCGCCATATCGCCCGGGATAGGTTTTCAATTCACCGTCGGTCCCACGTTTGCCTTCCAACATCGTCGGATTGGCGTAGCGAGACCCTTTGTCTTCGGTATCGAGTGCGTGAAACAATGCGTACTCGTCAAACCCGGCATCCTTGGGGTGCATGCCGGTGCCGCGTCGATGCGTGCCGCCGGGATAATCCGGTGGGTCATACGATTGCAACTGCCATTTCCCGAAGATTCCCGTCGCGTACCCAGCTTCGCTCATCGCATGACCGAACGTCCAAGTCTGGGGATCAAGAATCCCGAATGATTGCCAGTTCCGGTGATTATCAAGTCCGGTCATCAACTCGACTCGAGTCGGGGTACACAAGGGTTGCGAGTATGCCCGAGTGAAACGCACACCGCCGGCGGCCAGTCGATCAAGATTGGGGGTCTTGTAGGAACGCCCACCATAACACCCCAGACCTTCAATGCCGATGTCGTCGGCCATCACCAAAATGATGTCCGGAGCCGCCGCGGAAACTCGTGCCGCAGGGCCAAGCGTTACGACCGCCAAGGCGGCGAGAGCCAGTCGAAATAGGTTCGGTGGTGAAGCGGGCATACAGGCTGCAACTGGAACTAAAACAGGCGAAGGGAATGCGTGAGATGACGTCATCATAGCTCAACTCACCTGAAATGTCTGGCATCGGCACAACGCCGGATTGTCAAAGGATTTCCGGCGGATTCGACGCTTGCAAGGCAAGCAAAGTACAATACAAACCCGATTCGGAGCTCATCGTAAATGAGACAGGATTTACCGCAGGCAGTCTGCTCTCGAACATCGGGCAGCGGCCTTGCGGTGTTATATTTCTTAGCAGACCTTCGATTCCACCGGTGATCAATCGATCGATGACAAAAACGATTTACTTCGCGATGGTTTGGATCACATCGGCGCTCGTGTTGACCGACGTTGTGACACCTGTATCAGCGAATGAGGTCGCGTCGTCTGACAAAGTCGCTGGGTTTGAACGTTCTCTGCAATCGTTCTTCGAGAACCACTGCAATGATTGTCACGCCGACGGGGAACACGAAGGCGGGCTTGCCCTCGATGAACTTTCGACAGACCTCTTAGACCCAGCAGTGTTCGCCAAATGGGTCACCATTCATGACCGGGTGCAATCGGGTGAAATGCCTCCGCCCGACGGAAATCCCCCGGAACCTGAACAACGACAGTCTTTCCTTGAGACATTAAGCGTCCCACTGGAACGAATCCATCGGTCCCGGCGATCAACTGTTTTGCGGCGGCTGAATCGGCAAGAGTACCAGAACACGATGAACGATCTGTTCGGCACACAACTGGAGCTCTCCGGATTGCTTCCCGAAGACGCGCGGTCTCATGAATTCGATAACGTGGGCGAAGCGTTGGGACTGTCGATGGTGCATCTGGAACGCTACATGGATGCCGCATCCAAGGTACTTGATGCCGCGATCGCAACATCCAATGAACGGCCCAGCGTCGATCAAATTTCGGCTTGGTACAAAGACACCCGTGAAGCGGAGAAGCATGTCGGGTCAGCATGGAAGTTGCTCGATGATGACTACATGGTTCGTTTCGAAGGCGGTGGCTATCCCTCCGGGATGCTTCGCAACACCAACGTCGAGCGCCCTGGACGTTATCGCATTCGAATTACCGGCTATGCATACCAAAGCGACCAACCGGTGACCTTTAGTGTTGGCGGAACCAGTTTCGCCGCAGGCAGCGAAAAGCCGATTTATGGTTACTTTCGGCTGCCGCCCGGGGAACCAACAACCATCGAATTGGAAGCCTGGATCGAGCGACGTTACATGATCGCGATTGAGCCTCACGGTATCACCCATCCGAATCGCTACAAGCAAGCGAGCATTGACGAACATGCCGGGCCGGGGTTAGCGATCGGCGAGGTATTTCTCGAAGGCCCGTTGCTCGAACAGTTTCCCAGCCGTGGCCATCAACTAATTTTCTCCGGTATCGATCGCCAGGAAGTCATGCCCCGGAATCCGCGTGACCGACTGAAGCGTTGGTATGTCCCCAAGTTTTCGATTGAAGCCGACGAACCGAATTCGTTGGCTCGGAAATCGCTCCGCCGAGTCGCCGATGCGGTAATGCGAAAGCCGATGAAAGAGGAAGCACTGTCACCCTACGTCGATCTGTTTTCGCAGCGAATGCAAGACGGTGAATCGATCGAGCAATCCTTGCGCACCGCCATCACCGCACTGCTGTGCTCGCCGGGATTCTTGTATTTCCAAGAATCGCCCGGTCGTTTGGATGACCATGCGATCGCCAATCGCCTGTCCTACTTCCTGCATCGGACCTGTCCCGACGAAACCCTGGACGCACTCGCTCGCGAAAGCAAGCTTACGGCAGACGGTGAGCTTCGCATACAAACCGAGCGTTTGATGAACAGCCCACGTTTCGAACGCTTCCTGGTTGACTTCTCGAACAGTTGGCTCGACCTTCGCGAAATCGACTTTACCGCACCCGATCAAAAACTTTTCCCCGAATACGATCCATTCCTTCGCCATTCGATGCCGCTAGAAACGCTGGCGTTTTTGCGAGAGGTCATCGAGTCCAACCTGCCGGCGCGATCGCTAGTCGCCCCCGAATTCGCGATGCTTAACGAACGTTTGGCGGAACATTACGGTCTGGAAAATGCTGACGTTCGTGGCACGCAGATTCGCAAAGTCACTTTGCCGAACGATTCAATCCGCGGCGGCTTGTTGGCTCAAGCAAGCATCTTGAAGGTCACCGCCAATGGGACCAACACGTCGCCGGTGACACGCGGGGCTTGGGTGATGGAACGGATCGCCGGGGTCACACCTCCGCCGCCCCCGCCAGGAATTCCAGGCGTGGAACCAGACATCCGCGGGGCGACAACATTGCGAGAATTGCTGGACAAACATCGCAACGCGGACAATTGTCGGGCGTGCCACCAAAAGATCGATCCACCGGGTTTCGCAATGGAATCTTTCAACCCGATCGGCGGCTATCGGGAACGCTATCGATCGTTGGGAGAAGGCGAACGTATCGACCTTAGAATCAACAATCGGCGCGTCGCCTATAAACTTGGGCCACCGGTTGATCCCAGCGGTCAGCTTGCCGGCGGTGAAGCATTTTCAGGGTTCACTGAATTCCAAAAACTGCTCGCCGAACAAGATAGAATGCTCGCTCGGACGTTCGTCACCAAACTACTGACGTTTGCCTGTGGCCGCGAAATGGGTTTTTCCGATCGTTCCGAAATTGAGCGGATCGTTGAATCAACGTCGGACCAGCAATATCCCCTGCAAGAGTTATTGCATGCTGTGATTGCCAGCGACATCTTCCACACCAAGTAGCCACATGATTCGTCAAACCGATCGCTCCAGCTTGGGCGCGTTTCGAAACCGAAAACTATCCCGCCGCCATCTGCTGCGCGGTGCAGGCGCAGGCATCGCGCTACCAATGTTGTCAGCGATGCGACCGGCGTTCTCGGCAAGGCCAACGCCACCGCCAAAGCGTCTGATTGCGATCTGTGCCGGACTGGGATTCCATGGGCCTCACCTGTTTCCCGCCGCGGAAGGTCGGCTCGATGCGACGACGCCGTACTTGGACAATCTTCGTGATCACTGTGATCAAATGACATTGCTGTCCGGGCTATCACATCCCAACCAAAATGGGAATAACGGGCACGCGTCTGCGATGACTTGGCTGACGTCTGCTCAGCGCCCGGGTTTAGCGGGATTCAAAAATACCATTTCGCTCGATCAATTGATCGCGTCAAAACTCGGTGGCGTCACACGACTGCCATACCTGTGTTTGTCGAGCGGAAATGGATCGCTCTCGTGGACGGCGAACGGCGTCAACATCCCCGATGAGCAGTCGCCGGCAAAGATCTTCCAAAAATTGTTTGTCAACGGAACGGCGGAACAGATTGAGACACAATTGGTCGACCTAAGACGTGGCCGAAGTATTCTCGACACCGTTCGGACCGATGCAAAGCGACTGGAAAAAACACTCGGACCGCGCGATCGCGAAAAACTAGACGAGTACTATTCATCGATTCGTGATCTCGAGAATCGCCTCGGTCAATCACAACAGTGGGTGACACGTCCCAAACCGGTTGTCGACTACGAACCGCCGAGCGACGTCGTCGACAAACAAGACATCATCGCCAAACAAACGTTGATGTACGACATCATGCGGTTGGCGATCGCAACTGACTCAACACGTGTGATGACGTTTTCGATCGGCGGGATGAATTCGGTTCCTAGCAACATTCCTGGTGTCAAAACCGATTGGCATAACCTTTCGCACCACGGCAAGGACGAACAAAAAATCGCCGAATTACGATTGATCGAAACCGCCGAGTTCGAAGCCTTTGCCAATTTCCTCACGATGCTTAAAACAACTCGCGAGGACGACCGAACGTTGCTCGATGGCACGTCGATTTTGTTCGGATCGAACCTAGGTAACGCTTCGTCGCATGATTGGCACAACCTTCCGATCATTTTGGCCGGTGGCGGTTTTCGCCACGGCCGCTACGTCGCCCATGACGCAAGAGACAACACCCCACTGGCCAATCTCTTTGTTTCGCTGGCCCAATGGATGGGAGTAGAAATCGATGCCTTTGGCAGCAGCACCGCCGCCGGCGTTCGCGGCGTTGAGGTCGCTTGAAAATTGAGACTTGGGCAAAGGCCGTCGATGTTCGTTCGCATCCATTTTCTCCCGCGTTGGGAACGGCGGCCTCGTTTCCCGTTTACCCGGACGGCGTGACGGAGACACCATCGCACAACTACAATGTGTTGTCTCGTCTGACGATGCCTTCCACCGACTCTCCCCTTTCCCTTCAGGTTTGCCGTGAAACGTCGACAATTTATCTCCCAAGCTGTCGCCGCAGTTGCCGCCACCAGCCTCGCTCGTCCGCGTCACTTGTGGGCTCAAGAAACAAGTGAAACCGGTTCTCGCCCGGCCAATCACATTCGCCAGTCAATCATGGGCTGGTGTTTCCAACCGATGGATATGCTGGAACTCGCCCAACACTGCAAGCGGATCGGTCTCGAAGCGATGGAAGGGATCGACAGCAAGCTGTACGACCAAGTGACCGACATGGGTCTGAAGATTTCACTGGTCGGTAGCCATGGGTTCGCCAAGGGTCCGATCGATCCCGACAACCATGCCGAAGTCGAATCGAAGCTTCGCAAAAGCATCGACCTGGCCGTCAAATACAATGCCCCCGCGGTGATCACATTTACGGGGATGAAACAGCAAGGTATTAACGATGCCGCGGCTCGCAAGAACTGCTTGGATTGCTGGAAACGAGTGATCCCCTACGCCGAAGAAAAAGGCATCACGCTCGTACTCGAACACCTTAACAGCAAAGCCCACCTGAATCCTGACGGCTCGGTTCATCCCATGAAAGGTCATCCCGGTTACTGGGGTGATGACGTGCACCTGTGCGCGGAGTTAATCAACGAACTCGGTAGCGAACGATTCAAACTGCTGTTCGATATCTATCACGTCCAAATCATGAACGGCGACCTGATCGCCAACTTGAGGCGTTACCAATCGATCATCGGTCACTACCACACCGCGGGTAACCCGGGACGCCGCGAACTAGACGAACGCAACGAAATCAACTATCCGGCCGTGATGCGAGCGATCCTGGACACCGGCTACACCGGTTACGTCGCGCAGGAGTTCATTCCCACGAGCGACAACCCGATCGATTCACTCGAACAAGCCTATCAAGTTTGCGACGTTTGACCGGAACGACAGCCGCATTCGGCGAGCTACAGTGATCCGCCCCAGCCCAACTTTTCACGTAGGGTGCGATAGTCGTTTTGTCCCGGTACGGACAACATCTCGAAGGAACTACTCGCACGATGCACCTTCACCCGATCACCGGGAAGGAGCTGGCTGAGGATTCGCCCGTCGACCACGACACTGGTCGATTCACTGGGATCACCTACGGAAAGTTCGAACACGGTGTCTGCCGAATCGACCAGCGGCCGATACGTCAGCGTGTGGGGACTGATCGGCGAAATCACCACGGCTTGTAGATTCCGACGAAGGATCGGACCTCCGGCCGAAAGGTTATGCGCCGTCGACCCGACCGGCGTCGCCAAAATCAAACCGTCACAGCGATAGCGGGTCGCAAGATTGCCGTCGGCAAAGAGGTCGATGCCCAGGATCTGATAAGGCGGACCGCCAAGCACGGCGACCTCGTTGAGCGCCAGTTGCTTGGCAATCGTTTTCCCCTGGCGGATCAAGCTGATTTCTAACATCAGGTGATCGATCACTCGAAAGACACCGCTGCAGACTTTTGGCCAGACCCCAAGAAAATCGTCCGGGGACAGTGCGGCCAGGAATCCAAGGTTCCCGCAGTTGACGCCCAAGACCGGGATCGAACGGCCTTCGAGTTGCCGCGCGGTTTGCAAAATCGACCCGTCACCGCCAAGAACGATCACCAAGTCGATGTCGGGATCGGTAAACGCATACTCGAACTCGTAGTCCTCGACCACGATCTCGGCATGCTGCGCGATGATCGGGCGCAGCCGGATTGCCTCCGCTCGGACGCGATCGCGGTCGGGGGCGCCAAGGATGACAACCCGTGGCTTGGTCCGGTTTTCACCCGGCCACGTCTTTCCAATGGTCATATTGATGTCGCCGGAATCAGACATGGCGGGCAATGGGCAAGCAGATCAGGAACGATCAGTCAGCCGAAACGGTGGAAGAGCGAAGAACATGATCGATACCGGCTTCCTTTGCGGCCTGCCGGCAGCGATCGGCGAGTGCCTCGGGGCTCAAGCCGCATTGATGAAGCAGGTCGTTGCGATCACCGTGCTCGACAAATCGATCGGGCAGACCAACGATGTGAATGGATCGGGTATCGAGACGTTCGGCGACAGCGGCTTCCAAGAACGCCGAGCCAAATCCGCCGACTTGCGTGTGCTCTTCGGCGGTGACGACGAAGCGTCCATCGGTCACTGCCTGACGCACCATGTCGACGTCAATCGGCTTGGCAAAGCGAGCATTCACAACACGAATACTCAGTTCGCCGTCAAGAAGGTCGGCAGCGGCGAGGGCGTTTTCGAGCGTCGCACCGAAGGCCACGATCGTCCCATCGTCGCCTTCGCGGATCGTCTCGCTCTTGCCGATCTCGATCGGCAAAGGTTCCGATTCAAGCTGCATGGCGGACGTCTTCGGATAACGAATCCCGCAAGGATGATCATGACCCAACGCAGCCGTCAGCATTAGTTCCAACTCTTGGGCATACCCCGGAGCCATCACGACCATATTGGGGAACATTCGCATGTAACCGATGTCATAGACGCCATGGTGTGTCGGACCATCGGGCCCGGTCAAACCGGCGCGGTCCATCATGAAGACGACCGGCAGATCTTGCAGACAAACTTCTTGAAAGATCTGATCGTAGCTGCGCTGCAAGAACGTGCTGTAGATATCGACAATCGGGCGGGCGCCCGACTTGCATTGGCCGGCGGCAAATGCGACCGCGTGCGATTCGCAGATACCAACGTCAAAGAATTGATCGGGAAACTTTTCGCGGACCGGTTCAAGCTTATTACCCTGACACATCGCGGCAGTGATCACCGAGACTTTGCCGTCTGCCGACATTGCGCGACTGATCGCGTCGCGAGCGTGATTGGTGTAAGCCGGCAGCCCATCACTTTTGCGAGTCACCGGTTTGCCGTCGCGATCTTCAAATGCCGGGGGCGTGTGGAAGTAAACCGGATCAGCGGCGGCGGGTTTATAACCGTGCCCCTTTTCGGTCACGACATGCAACAGCACGGGGCCTTTCATGTCGCGAACCATTGCCAGATATTTTCGCAGCAATCCGATGTCATGACCGTCGATCGGGCCGACATAGCGGATATTCAATTCTTCGAACAACATTCCGCCCAGCAAGCCAGCTTTGACGCCTTCTTTCATCTGAGCCAAAAAGCGTTCGGCGGGATCCCCCAGCATCGGAATCTGTTCGAGCAGCTTTCCGATCTCGCTTTTCAGCCCGGTGTAGTAGGGATTGCTGCGAAGACGATCGAGATACCCGGCGACCGATCCGACACGTGGGCAGATCGACATTTTGTTGTCGTTCAAAACGATCGTCAGGTCGTCTTCCAGTTCGCCGGCGTTGTTCAGTGCCTCGAAAACGATGCCACTCGGAAAGGCACCGTCGCCGATCACCGCAACCGTTCGTCGCTCGGGTTCGCCGACCAAGATGTCGCCGCTACGCAGTCCCACCGCGGTGCTAACACTGCACCCGGCATGTCCGGTCATGAACAAGTCGTAGTCGCTTTCGGCCGGGTTGGGATAGCCCATCAACCCGCCTTGAGTCCGAATCGTCGGGAAATCGTGATAGCGGCCGGTGATCAGTTTGTGCGGATAGATCTGGTGACCGGTGTCCCAAATCAAACGATCGGTCCGAAAATCGAACTCGCAGTGCAACGCCAAGCAGAGCTCGACAACGCCGAGGTTCGATGCGAAGTGCGCCGTGCGGGTCGCCAGCAAGTTGCACAATACGTCTCGAATCTCGCTCGCGGTCGATTCAAGCTGCTCCGGGGAGTATCCCTTCAGCGGGCTGGCATCAGTCAATTCAGCCAGGTGAGGGTGATAAGCTTCGGTCAATGGCCCATCCTTCTTCGTGGTTCGCGTGCGTCTGTCACCAATCCGTTGGTGATGGGGAGTGTGTGCGTCAATGAGTTCTGGCCAGCACATAGTCAGCCAACGTATTTAACCGCCAAGCGGCGTCTCCGAAAACCGAGACATGCCCCTTCGCGGACTCAATTAGCTCACCCGCTCGGCGACGGGCACCATCGATGCCCATGATCGCCGGATAGGTCAGCTTGCCTCGCCCCGCGTCTTTTTGCGCTCGTTTACCGAGTTCGTGTTCGTCCGCAGTGTAATCGAGTAAATCGTCGACCACTTGGAACGCCAGCCCAATGTCGGAAGCGTAATTGGCCAGCGATTGGCGCATCGACGCGTCTGCGCCGACCAGCACCGCACCAAGCTGCAGCGATGCGGAAAACAACGCCCCAGTCTTACGCCGATGAATTGCTTGCAATTTTTCCAAGCGTCGATCAAGTTCTTCGCTTGTTCCATCGGTACGTGGGACGGTCTGCGGATGTTCAGCCAAATCGGGGCCAGCTTCGTCGCGTCTCGCCGCGGAATTTTGCTCGGAGCAATCCTGTTCAGAGCGTTCCTGCTCGGCCGATTCCCGTTCGGCGGCCAAATCATCGGCTTGGCCACCGACCAAATTGGCTGGACCGGCGGCAAAAGCGAGTAATTCAACGGCCGTCGCAAGTCGGCTCGGGTTGGAAATCTGACGACACAGGTGGGCAAAGGCCATCGGCTGCAGGGCGTCGCCGGCTAAGATCGCGGTCGCTTCATCAAATTCGATGTGCACCGTGGCACGACCTCGCCGCAAATCATCGTCGTCCATCGCAGGCAGGTCGTCATGAATCAGCGAGTAGGCGTGAATCATTTCGACCGCCACGGCGCCTGGCAAACCGTCTTTGATGTCGCCCCCACAAGCTTCCGCCGCCATCAGCACCAGCGCCGGACGGAGGCGTTTGCCGGGGGCGAGAAGTGCATATTCAATCGCGGCGGTCAGCCGTTCGGGGCATCGCGCGAAGGGGACAGATGGCGATATCGATGTCGGGGCAGTGGTATCGCCAGATTCCAAGTCATCGTTGGCGGCCGCCCAGTCGGGGGCGGAGCCGATCCAATGGGCGGCGAAACTGCCGGAATCCCAACTCGGCGCTCGCTGACAAGCATCGGCAACCGCGTCGCAGAGAGCCCGCTCGACCAGCGGGCGGAAGTCTGCCATGGCGCGATCAAATTGGTCTTTCAGCGGCGCATCCGATTGCGGAGACGATTCGAGGGCAGCGTTGGTGGGTTCGGTGGAGGGGGCAGGCAAGCGATCGAAGCCAAGATATCGAGGGGAAAGAAGGGTCCGCGATTATGGTAGAGTCTAAAAAAGCCCTCCCAGATCGTCCACGTTGTCGGACTCACGTTTTTTGCGTTTTGCCCTCGGCCGAGTCTGCGTTTCGGCCTCTTCATCACTGTGCCTGCAGCTGCCTTCTGACGGACCGCCTTCGACCGGTTCGACATGGGGTGTGCCATCCTCGTCAACCTGGGTTAACAGCGAGATCTTTTGCTCTGCCCGCCGCAGGACTTCATGGCAAAGCTTGATCTTGGCGATGCCTTTTTCGTAGCTGGCCAAAGATTCCGACAGACCGAGTTCGCCGCTTTCGAGCTGTTCGACGATCGCTTCAACCTCCTGCAGAGAGGATTCGAAATCGATGTCGTTCGGGTTCGATGATGCGTTCGATGACGGCGATTGCTTTTTCTTGGCCATAGGAATTCCAGCGAATCGGCGGGTTTCCCAGCAGGAATACGATTTGGGGCCGCCTTCTTGATTGACGTGTCTATTGTCGCGACGTAGATCAGTTTGTCGAGTTGTCGATGTAGTCGACGACCCTGATTTCCCAGGCACGACTTGCGTCTCCCACCGCCCACGCGACCCGGACGCGACTTTTCTACTAATCTGCCATGACTGTTGAACCCGACGCTTTGCCGTCGCTGGTCGATGAATCGCTTCCGATTCACGCGGCGATCGACGCATGCGATGACACCACCACAGACGATGGATTGGTGAGCGATGTCAATGACGATTCGCTCGCAATCATCGATGACAACGATCGTTTGTGGGAAGAGAACGAAGCACTGCGACGACAGTTGCAGGGCGTCTTCGAAGAAATCGATCAGCTCAAACGCCAAAACGCGACCCTCTCGTCACAACTACAAGAAGCCAAGCAATCGTCAAAATCCGCCGAAACAGCATCGGCATCCGGCCAAACCAGGACCAACGCAACCGGTTCCAATGCATCGAGTTGGAACGAACGGAAGCAACAAATAATTGAGCAACTCGAAAACGGCTCGTTCGATGCCGAGGCGTTCCTGTCCAGCCTCCGAGGCGGCCCCGCCAAATCGGCGATCGATATCAAGCCGCCCGGAGATGACGCTGTTGCATCGCCGACGGCTGCTCTCGATCAAGCCACTTCGATGGTCGAGCAGCTTTACGGCGAACTCGTCCAATTGCGCGAGGCAGAGGAGATCTACCAAGATCAATTACATCTTCTGCGTGAAGAACTCGAAACGCTTCACTTAGGGGCCGAACGATCGGGAGGCCCCACTCATCTAAGTACGGGTGATCAACAGGGCACAGGTGATAAACAGGCTGACGCGATTTTGGCCAACGATGAAATCATCGCCCAAGAACGCGAACGACTGACGTTACTTCAAGAGGAGGTCGAAGAGAAACTGCGCACGATCGAAATCCGGTCTTCTCTCGAACGTGCTCAATTTTCACGTCGTTCCAATGAGCTTCAAAAACTGAACGATAACTTGCAGCGTCAAGTCGAAGATCTAAAGCAACGCCTGGACCTCGAAGTCGGTAGCGGTGCGTCGACGCGTTGGATGCAAAAACTAGGACTGGGCGCGAAGAACGACCGGTAGCGTTCGTTCTTTCGGAGCGATCGGCTGATACCTGCATCGGCCGGTCGATTTAGGCATCATCGCCCTCCACTCTGTGAACGCCGCGTCCGCAATCGCTACTTCAGCGGATAGGCGGTGAACTGACTGCTTCGCATCCGCATGCAATCGTCGAATGCCCCGCCAAGGTTGCATACTGGGGACGGATGTCTGTCAGCTTGCGAGCCGACGGCGCTAGCCGCGGGCCCCACTTATTGCATGGCATTTGCGATGCCGGCCCGACGTTAGCGCGTTCGGCGCATGAATTTCGCCGGGTTCTTTGACGCCCTGGTTTCCGAATCGGCTCTATCGCTCGGCCTCTTCACCATAGATCACACCGGGTAGATAGATCACCATTGCGATTACGACCGCGATCATCCAAGGCAGGATCGTCACCGATCCTGCGATCGCGAGCGAGGGAATCGCCAACGCCGGCCCGAAAAGAATGACAATTGTCGCGACGGCGGCAAACGGTGACATCCGCCAACCGGAGACGAACGCAGACATGCAAAGCAACAAACCTGCGATCCCGACCGACCAAACACTCGTGCGGACTCCTAAGACATCGGTCGTCGCATCAAGCGGCAGATCCTGCAAGTGTAAGTCACCCTGGCGTGCGCTGGCAATCAATGCTTCGTCGACGACGCCGGATGCTTGAACCGCAAACGCAAAGACCGTCAATAGCATGCACCCAAGCAACATCCGAGTGTATCCCGATAAGGCCAGCTTCCAACTCGCGTGACGATCGCGTGGGCGTTTGTATTTGCCGCTCCGAGCGTCCGCCAACATCGCCTTGATACGTTGGCGTTTCGCTTCGGCTTGTACTCGTTCATCTCCGGACGAAGAATCGACGACCTTTTGCACGCCTTCCATCACCGCCGCGGCGACTTGCCATGCCTGCTCTTCGGCTTGTTTATTGGAAACACCCTGGCTGACCAGCGATTGCTGTTCAAGTCTTGCCAGCTTACGTCGATCCTCCGCTTCACGTTTCGCCTTGATTTTGTCGGCGAGGTACCGGCACAAACGGTCTCTCACAGAATCTGCTTTGGTGGGGCCGGTAAACGCTTGATCGGCCGCCAACCGAGAACGTATGCCGGCCATCGCTTCGTAACCAAAAACAGCTTCAAACGCTGTCTGCCACGATGGCCCCGCGAAGCGTGCGGCGAAATCACGAAGGCTGTTCTCTTCGATACCTTCGATTCGTAAATCCCGGATAAAGCGTTTGGCATTGTCGAGCGGTGTGCGACCGGCCTGCTCGGCCGTTGCCAACACGGCAAAGTGATACGCGGTCCCCAAGCCAACGCCAACAATCAAACCGATGATCGCTCCGAGCCATAGCCCCATCATCACGGTAACAAAAGTCAGTGCGATCGCGGCCACGCCCCAAACAAGCATTTCAAAGATCGACAGCGTTTCCAGCCAGCGGCGCAGGTGATCGGCAACCGGATGATGGCCCGTCATACCACCGATGACAATGACAGTCAGGCACGTCGCAATCAATAACGCCGGCGGAAGAAGGATCATCGAGAGTGAACCAAACGGCATCGCCAACGTGAGCATCAGCATCACGATGGTCAAGCCTAACAACAACGGACTGGTCAGTCGCGCCATCCGTTGTGTTTTTGCGTAAGCACTGGCAAGACTTTCCCAGCGATCGGCCTGTTCGTTGGTCGGAGAAAACCCAACCGTCAATTCCAACCCTAAGAATGCCTGCAGGTCATCGATCATTTCCGCCAATGACGCGTAGCGTTCGCTCGGCCGCTTCGCCATCGATCTGGCGACGACGCGAGCCAGCTTATCCGGCACCCGTGCATTGACGGCGGTCAGATCTGGCGGCGGGGCGGACGCATGTTGCTGAAGCACATCCGCCGGTTCATCGCCAAGAAACGGCGACTGGCCGGCCAATAAATAAAACAGGCTGCAGCCAAGTGAATAGATGTCCGCGCGATGATCCACGGAACTTGAATCGGCTGACTGTTCGGGCGCCATGTAAGCCGGTGTTCCCACCGCGGTGCCTTGCATCGTGACCTGAGTGCCGCTTTGCAGTCCGCTCAGCAGCGCGCCTTCGCTGACCGGATCCGGGTCGACTTGATCGGGAATCTTGACCAGCCCCAAGTCCGCGACCTTGACGACCCCGTCATCGGCCAGAAGCAAATTCGCCGGTTTGACGTCGCGGTGCACCATACCGTTGCGATGGGCGAATTGAAGTCCTCGTGCCGCCTGCAAGATATACGTGGCGGCTAGCTTCGGTGCGACGCGACCCTTCTCGCGTACTAAATCGGCGAGCGAACCGCCGCGAACCCACTCCATCGAAAAGTAATGCTGCCCGTTATCTTCGCCGAAGTCATAGATTTGAACCACGTTGTGGTGCGTTAACTGGGCCGCCGCGTAGGCCTCACGAGTGAATCGAGCAAGCGATGCGGGGCTACTGGTGAGGCGACCTCGGATCGTCTTGAGCGCGACGTCACGGTCGAGGGACACTTGCTTTGCCTGATACACCGCTCCCATCGCACCACGGCCAAGCAAGCGAATGAGCCTGTAGCCACCGAGTCGCGCCGGCATGTTTGCGGACTCTTGCGCGTTGCGATCCGCCGCCTCCGATTCGGCGGACTTTGAATTTGAGCGTAAGTCGCCGTTTGCGATCGACGCGGCTGGGTCGCGAGAATCCTGGGGAAGCCCGGTTTGCTGAACCCCGTCGCTGCTCGACCCGCCGCGGGTTCGATTCGGATCGATCACCGGGCGCGTCAAATTGGACTGATCGATCGATTCGTCTGGCTTCGCATCCCGCTGGCTGCCGCGACGGGCGGATTGCGAAGCCGCCTCGGTTGGGCGATGCGATGCTGAGCGATGTGCTGACGACTGATTCGCAGACGACGAAGTTTTTTGCTGAGGCTTTCGAACACGCACCTTGGGCGGAAGGTCCTGACTGACCGTCAACAGGAACGGCTCATTGCACTTCTTGCACGTCGGCTTGTATCGGCCCGCCTTGGGGGTACCGAGCGAGAGCGTGGTTTGACAATGAGGACACTTGATCTGCATCGGCGGCGGCAGTCTCGGGCGCGGTGGGGGCAAAGGAGTTGAGAAGCATGCGAGGGGATTGACCCATTGGATTTTAACAACGAATGAAGCCGACCTACGAACCCGACGGAGAAAGATCAGAAACAAAATCCATAAGGATTGCCCTCACTGTCGTCCTCAATTGGCACGCCCCTTGCTTTTTGTAGCCGGCGAACAAAACGCCTGTCAAAGTTGCAGGCAAGGTTTGGAAAGTTTGTCAATCACAGTGTTTCATTCACTACGAGTGATTTGGAGGATTTGAACGATGGGTAATTTAAATTCGGCTCTGTCTCGCTCGCTCGGCAACAGCCCTCTGGCTTTGGCGAGTCGTGAAATGGATGAGTTGTTCGATCGTCTGTTCCACCCGGTCGTGACCAACAACGGGCGTCGCTGGGCACCACCGGTTTCGATTTGGGAAGAAGGCGATCAGTTCCATCTGCAAATGGACCTTCCCGGTTTTACGCAAGAGGATCTGGACGTGTCGTTCGAAGACGGGCATCTGTCGGTCGCGGCGTCCCGAACTCGTGACGAGAACGAATCACGCAAGTACTTGCATGACGAACGTCACTGGGGCGAAGTCCGCCGAGTGATCCCGCTTCCCGATTCGGTCAACCCGGAATCGATCGAAGCGACCTACATCAACGGGGTCTTGGAAGTTGTACTCGCGAAACGCGCCGAAGTGCTTCCGAAGAAGATCGAGATCAAGACGAAGTAATCGTCACGTCGCACTTTTCGCAGGTCTCTCTGGATCGCGGGAAGTGCTCGCCGGCGACACGCCTTGCCGTGTTTCTGGCGAGCGCTTCCCGCGTGTTTGCATCCCTTGTCATGACGACGGTCAACCGTTCTAGTGGTCGGTCCTGACTACCCGACCCGACTCGATCATCGACGCTTGACACTTCCATTCGCATGAACGCCCCTCAGCTCGACGAACAGATTGCCAAGTATTCACGGATTTGCAATCGACTGTCCGACGAAGTCGCACGACTGTTAGTCGGTCAAGAACGTATGGTCTCGCGACTGCTGATCGGACTGATCACCGGTGGCCACGTACTGCTCGAAGGCGTCCCCGGTTTGGCAAAGACGCTCACCGTCAGCTCCCTCGCCAAATCAATCCGAACGGATTTCTCCAGAATCCAGTTCACCCCGGACATGCTGCCGGCCGACGTCATCGGTACCGAAATTTTCAATCCCAAAGACGCGACCTACAGCGTCAAGCGTGGACCGATTTTTTCGAACCTAGTGCTGGCTGACGAAATCAACCGTGCCCCGGCAAAGGTCCAGGCGGCACTGCTCGAAGCGATGCAAGAAAAGCAGGTCACCATCGGCACCGAAACCTTCCGCTTCGCCGAACCATTTCTTGTCATGGCGACGCAAAACCCGATCGAACAAGAAGGAACGTATCCGTTGCCGGAAGCGCAAGTCGATCGCTTCATGTTAAAAACATCCGTCGCCTACCCAAGCCGCGAAGACGAACGCAAGATCGTTGACCGGATCGCCGGCGGTAAACCGGTACCCGAGATCACGCCGGTCGCCACACCGGAGGAAATTTTGGAAACACGCGCGGTCGTCGAAAAGGTCTGGTGTGACGACAAAGTCCGCGACTATGCCGTCGACGTGGTCCGTGCAACTCGTCCCTCCGACAGCACCCCAGGGCAGCCAACCGAAGGATCTACGCCGGCGTTTGAAAACATGATCGAGATGGGCGCGAGTCCCCGGGCGTCGATTTTCCTGCTCAAGGCCGGCAAAGCGCATGCATTCCTGGACGGTCGCAGCTACGTGACTCCGCACGACATCAAGTCACTCGCCCCGGACGTCCTCCGCCACCGAATCGTGCTCACCTACGAAGCCGAAGCGGAAGGCAAAACGGTTGATAGCTTGCTGCAAGACTTGTTGGACAATGTGCCGGTCCCTTGATGCCACAACCTAGCGAACGAGACGTGCCCGAAACGATGCACACCGATCGTGATTTCGCCGCCTGAAAAACCGTCCTCGGATTCCTTGTGCTTTGTTCCAGTTCCATTTTAGGATTAGCCACGGTTTCCGAGCAATAACCGGCGTTCACGCCCGTCGGCTGAAGACTCGCACCCAAATTTCCAAATGGAACAAAGTACCAGTCCCACCATGCTGCCAAGGGAAGTCATTCGACGTGTTCGCGAAATCCAGATTCGTACCGGGCGTCAGGTCGCCGACGTTTTGGCCGGGCAGTACGAATCGGTGTTCAAAGGCCGCGGGATCGAGTTCGACGAAGTACGCCCCTACGTGCCCGGCGACGACATCCGGACGATCGATTGGAACGTGACCGCCCGTGTCGGCGAACCTTACGTCAAACGCTATGTCGAAGATCGCCAACTAACCTTGATGGTGATGGCCGACGTATCCGCTTCGCAAGACTTTGGATCGCACCATCGAAGCAAGCGGGAAGCCACCGCCGAACTGAGCGCACTGCTGGCTTTTTCGGCCAACCAGAATGACGACAAAATCGGTTTGACGCTGTTCCATGGCAACGTCGAACAGTACATCCCGGCTCGTAAAGGCGGCAAACACTCACTGCGGGTCGTGCGTGAAGTCTTGGCCCACGGTCAAGTCGATGCCAAGCGATCCACCGCGTCACCGACGGAGGAAGTTCCATCGAGATCCAAGCCAAAACGGTTCCGTCGTTGGCTACCACCGTTTCGGCGCCGCACTTGGTGGCGAAGCGGACGACAAGCAACCAATATCGCCGGCGCGATGGAGTTCCTGATGTCGGTCTCTTCACGCAAAACGATTTGCTTCGTCATCAGCGACTTTCTTGACGACGATTATTTGCAGCCGATGCAAAGTGCGAATCGCAAACATGACGTGATCGCGGTCTTAGTCACCGATCCCAGCGAGATCGACATTCCAGCGGTCGGCCTGGTCAACCTCGAAGACGCCGAGACGGGCGAGGTCCGTCAGTATGACACATCGTCATCCTCATTTCGTGAAAAAGTTGTCGCGCAAAGCCAACGTCGGATCGATTCTCTACGCCGCCAATTTGTCGCTTCGGGCATCGACTTCATTCACATCGATGCCAGTCGCGACGTCGTCGATCCGCTAGTGAAATTCTTTCACATGCGGCAGCGGAGGATGCGACGATGAACGAATCCGTCCGAATACACGAACGGTTGGCACGACTTGCTGTTTGCCTGTCAGGATGCTTTGCGTTGATCGTCGCTATGGTTGGCGATGCGATCGCGGAACCACTGACCACCACACGGGTCTCCGGACCGGTGACGGTGATCGTGTCGCTTGAACCCGAACAACCGGTCATCGGCGATCCCGTGAAGCTGACCATCGAAGTGACCGCGGAAAAAGACGTCGAAGTCTTGATGCCGGACTTTGGGTCGGCACTCAACCGATTTTCGATTGTCGATTTTGCTCCCAGGCAGACGATCGATGACGACGGGCGGACCGTAGCGACACAAACGTATCGGTTGGATCCGCCTTCGTCCGGACCGCAAGTGATCCCGCCGATCCTGATCGAGTACGTCGATCGCCGCGAGGGCAAAACGCCCGCACCGGAGGGGCTCGACGCGTACGAAATCCTCACCGACCGAATGAAATTCACCGTCGAAAGCGTGCTCCCCGAAGGCACGACGAACGAACTGAAACCGCCACTCGGCCGTTTGGAACCGATCACGCCGTCGCAGATTCCAAAACGCACTGGGGCAATCGTGGCGGCGGTCATCGTCGGCCTCGCGGTGCTTGCCGCTGGTGTGTTCTACTGGAACAAACGCGGCCGGAAAGAACGACAGCGATCGGCCTTTGAAATCGCCGACGCAAGCCTCCAGAAGCTACTGCAAACGCCGAGACAAACCGAAGAACAAATCGATCTTTTCTACGTTCAACTGACCGCAATCATTCGCCAGTACATCGAAGACCGGTTCGACATGCGGGCACCGGAACTGACCACCGAAGAGTTCCTCGCATCGATCAGTCGCTCGCCCGATTTTTCATCGGAGCACCAGTCGCTGCTGCGTGATTTCCTCCGCCACGCGGACTTGGTTAAATTCGCCGGCGCGACGCCTTCGTCCGACGAGATGACTCGGTCGATCGACACCGCCAAACGCTTCTTGAACGAAACGCGACAAGGAGGCGAAGGCGATGGGCATTGAGTTCCGCACTCCCGCTTTCCTGCTGTTGCTCCTGCTTTTGCCGGTCATTTATATGATGGCCGTGGCAACCCCCAGTGTCCTCCGGTTTTCGTCGCTGCGAATTCCCGATCAAGGTGCCAAATCCATCCGGCTCTGGCTATCAAAGTTGCCGGGAATTCTGCTGACCATCGCGTTTGCGTGCTTCATCGTTGCACTCTCGGGCCCGCAGACCCCCAACGCAGAAAGCAGGGTCTCACGCGAAGGCATCGCGATCATGATGGTGGTCGACCGATCCGGCTCGATGAAGGCGCGTGATTTGGTCGAGGGCGATTATAGCGTCGACCGCCTGCAAGTCGTGAAAGATGTCTTTCGACAATTTGTCCTTGGCGATGACGATTCGGGAACAGACGGACGTGATGATGACGCGATCGGCCTGGTCGCGTTTGCAGGATTCGCCGATAGCCTTTGCCCACTGACGCTTGATCACGGCAACCTGGTTTCGATGGTCAACGATTTACAAATCGCCCAGACTCGCCGCGAAGATGGGACCGCGATTGGCGACGCGCTTGCACTGGCCGTCGAACGACTTCGGCAAAGCGAAACGAAATCGAAAGTTGCGATTCTCTTGACCGATGGTTCCAACAACGCCGGAATCATCGCCCCACGGCAAGCGGCCGACGTCGCCCAAGCGAGCGGCGTCAAGGTGTATTGCATCGGCACGGGGACCCGCGGCCGAGCGCCCTTTCCGACGATCGACCCTTTCACCGGGCGGGCGGTACTAACGGAAATCGAAGTCGAACTGGACGAAGACACGTTAAAAATGATAGCCGACAAAACCCAGGGGCAATACTTTCGTGCGACCGACCGCGATGGCTTGCTGGCCGTTTACAAAGAGATCGATGCGATGGAACGGACAAAAGTCACCGAACAACGTTACCTACAATACGATCAGTGGTACCGAGTCCCGCTGTTGGTCGGACTGGTCCTGATGGCGGTCTCGCTGGTTTCCAAAGCCACCGTGTTCCGATCATTGCCATAATCCATTGACGTCTTGCCCATTGTCCTGCTGACGCGACACATGAACCACTTTCGCTTCGAATCGCCACACTGGTCCGCGACGTTCTGGATCGCGCTGCCGGTGTTTGTCGTTTTGGCTTGGTTTCTGTATCGGCGGTCAACGGTGCTGACACGTCTGGTGTCAACCTTGATGCAAAAACGATTGATCCGCCAACCGTCGCCACTGCGTCGCATCGTGGTGTTGGCACTCTATGCCATCGCGACGATTTGCTTCGTCTTCGCATTGATGCGACCACAATATGGATTGCGATACGTCAGTTCGCCCAAAATCGGTGCCCAACTGATGTTTTGTTTGGACGTCAGTAAGTCAATGCTTGCCGAAGACGCCGCGCCGAATCGACTTGACCGAGCCAAGGCGGACATCACCGAACTACTGTCA
Source organism: Roseiconus lacunae (assembly GCF_008312935.1). Lineage (NCBI taxonomy): Bacteria > Pseudomonadati > Planctomycetota > Planctomycetia > Pirellulales > Pirellulaceae > Roseiconus > Roseiconus lacunae. The sequence continues at coordinate 776,582 of NZ_VSZO01000001.1, forward strand.
TACCTCGACGGTGACCAAGTCGGACTGATCGCCTTCGCCGGACGTGCCAGCGTCCTCTGCCCGATGACCACCGACTATGGATTCTTCCGACTGATCCTTGACGGCGCCAGCCCCAACAGTGTCGGACGCGGAGGCACCAGTTTAGAAGAGCCTCTTCGCAAGGCGATCGAAGGCTATCGTGAAGGTGGCGATGTGTCCCGCATGGTGGTTTTGATCACCGACGGCGAAGACCATGATTCGCGTCCAATGGATGCGGCCGAAGAAGCCAGGGAACGTGGCATCCGCATCATCGCCGTTGGCCTTGGCGATGAAACCGGCAGCGAAATCCGACTTACCGATTCACAAACAGGCGGCACCAAAACGCTGCTCGACCAAGACGGCAATCCGGTCATCAGTCGCTTGGATGGCGAAACCCTTCGTGAACTCGCCCTGGCAACCGACGGCGTTTACATTCCTGCCGGCACCGGTCGGTTGGACCTAAAGTCAATTTACGAAGCTCATCTGCAACCATTGGTCCGCGATGAACTTGAAAACGAACGTCGTGCGGTCAGACAGGAGGCATTTCAATGGGCGATCCTCGCCGGCTTGATCTTGACCGCGATCGCTATTTATCTCGGCTCACGCCCGGCAACGGTTCGGGGCGAGGATGCCTCGGGGGAGTCTGCGTCGAAGCTGACCGTGCACGCGGCGACGCTTCTCCTGATGCTTGCCCTCGCGTCGCCGTCGATTGCGATCGCAGAAACGCCGAATCCCAAAACACTCAATACAGACGCCGTCGCGACTGCCGAAGCATCGTCTGAATCCGAATCGTCAAAGACACCATCGCCAAAAACATCTCTGGCCGACACAGAAACGCTTGACGTCCGCGATCAATACAACCGAGGATTGAAGCTTCTCGGATCATCATCAATACAACGTCTTGATGATGCCGAACAGTATTTTATCAGTGCCCGAGACCAAGCCGACACTGATGGCGAGTTGCGTTTTCGATCGACGTATAACCTCGGCTGGGTTTCGGTTCAGAGAGCCGACTTGCTCATCAATTCGCCGTCACAACAAGCAAACGAGTCGTTGACGCAGGCACTCACGCAGTTGCAACAAGCGGCGGACTGGTTTCGCGATGCGGTGCGGCTGCGTCCAGAGTCCGACGATGCCCGCCACAATCTTGAAATTGTATTAAAGCGAATCATCCAGCTTCGTGATCAGATCAATCGCAACGAAGCCGGGGACGTGATGCAACAATTGCAGGCCCTGATCGAATCCCAACGAACGCGTTTACAATCCTTGCGAGGATTGGTGCAGCAGATCAATCGATCTGATGATCCGAATATCGTCGACGAGTATCGCGCCCAGTTCAACCGTGCCGCGGTCGACCACCGAGTCGCCTTGTCAGACCTCGAAGGCCTGGTCGAAGCCGTTGCCGATGAAATCGATGCGATTGCGGCGAAAGACGAATCGGAAAAGACACCCGAAGATGCCGTCCGCGAACTGCAACTTCAAGCCGCCGCCGAACATTTGGCAACCGCCGGACAGCGACTCGGCGCCACACGAAGTCAACTGCGTCGTCGCCAATCGATGCGAGCCTTTCGCCGGGCTAGCGCGTCTCTTGATGAGCTAAAACGAGCCCGCGAACAACTGCTCGACCCGCTCAAAATGCTCGACGGACTTCTAGCCGATGCCACACCGCATTTGCGCGAGACAATTCTGATCGCCAGCGAAGACCCAACCACCTTCACACCGTCGGAAAAAACTGCCACACCCGATCCCGTTCCGGCGTGGATCGACCAGGAATCTCTACAAGAGACACAGGCCAATCTGTCGACCCGTACCAATGAATTGTCCAATCGTTTGACCGCAGGTCTTGAAGCGGCCGACAATCAAGAGCAGACCGACCCTTCCGAAGATCCTCAAGCGGCACAACGTCAAGCCAAACTGCTCCGGCAGATCCGACTCGCCCTCCCATCGCTCGAAATCGCGCTCGACCACATGCGACGCTCTGAAACTGAACTGGCGACGCCGAATTACATCCAATCGATCGAACACCAAGTCGCTTCGATCAAAAGTCTGCGACACGCTCGCGAACAGTTCGCCGACTTGCGAGCGTTGATCGAACTCGCGGCCAATGGTCAGCAACAAATTGCCGAAGTATCGTCTGCATGGAACGAATCGATTGACGGCGCTGATGCTGCCCCTCAGGACCCTCCCCAGCTTGATCCCGCTGTCACCAAAGACCTGATCGCCCGGCAACAATCCAACATCCGACGTGCCGAACGGATCGCCGGCTTGATCGCCGAACAATTGCAGCAACTCGATACTGCGAGCGAAACTGATCCATCATCAGAGCAGGGCACGGAGCAAAACAGTGATCACGAAAAGGAACGCTATCGGCTGGCGAGTCAACTCGCATCAAATGCGATCGAGCAGATGAAAGCGACCAACCAGTCACTCGCAGAAGCTGCGAAAACAAGTGTCGACGAGGCGTCCGCAAAGGACGTTCCAGATGAATCAAAGGACGAAGCTGAACGTCCCAAAGCAGAAGACACGGAATCGGAGAACACTGAAACGGAACCGAAAGACGCCGTCCCATCGAATCGGCAAGTCAATCATGCCGCCGAAGCTGCCCAAGACGCCGAGGACGCACATCAATCGCTTCAACAACTTCGCCGACTGTTCTTCTCGTTGATCGAACACCTACAAGAAACCGCCCGACGGCAATCCGAATTGAACGATCAAACACAGCTGGCCGTCGGACTTCGATCGCAAGCCGATGCCGATGATGGATCGTCCGAAAAAGCTCGGTTCGCGGAACTAGCACAGGAGCAAGCGGAGCTTGCCGAGGTCGCGACCCAATTGGCGACCGCCTTCGAAGAACAGTCGCAACAATCACCTCCACCGGAAGCACCGGAGCAACAACAACGAGCGATGCAAGAATCCGCACAGAAAAGCCTGCGTGCCTCCGAGTTAATTGGCGAAGGCAGCGAATTCATGAACCAGGCGAAAGGAGACTTGGCGAACGAAACCGAAGCGCGTCCCGATCCGACCGATGTACAAACGAAAGCACTGCAAAAATTGCTCGAAGCACTGCAAGAACTCCAACCACCCCCAGATCAAGCACAGCAAGAACAATCGCAGCAGCAAAACCAGTCCCAGCAGGACCAGCAACAAGATCAAGATCAGCAGCAGCAAGAACAACAACAGCAGCAAGCTCAACCGCAGTTGGATCCCTCTCGGATTCTGCAAGCGGTTCGAGATCGTGAAGCCCAGCGTCGCCGAGAACGCGAAATGAATCTCGGCACACGACAAGCCCCGGTAACAAAGGATTGGTAATGAAGGGTTTCATTGTTCAAAGCCATCCTGACCGAAGGCATTTGCCGACCGCGATTCAGCGGGCAATCGTTTGCCTGGCGGTCATCGCGATGCCGACGTTCGCTTCGATGACCGCGTCCGCCCAGGACGACAAAGAGGTCACCGTCGAGATTGCCAAACAAAAGCCGCCCCATTATGTCGGGATGGGCGTGACGCTTCAGTTCACGGTCCACGGCCTGGAAAGCAAGCCCAAACCGACCTGTGAAATCAAGTCATCCGATCCGGCAATCGGCGGAACCGTAACTAGCGTCTCACCACGGATCTTTCAGCAACTTTATCAATCCGGAGGCCAACTCCGCCGAATTCAAAACGTTACCCATGTGGTCCAAGTGCAAATCGATTCCGACCGCGCGGGGACGTTTGATGTCGGACCTTTCATTATCCGCCAAGGCAACACCGAAACCGAAGTCGATTCGATCAAACTGACGTTCCAGGACGTCCCCGAAAACGACGAAATGCGAATCGAACTGGTGATGCCCGAAGTGGCGTACCCTGATCAACGCGTCGAGATCGAAGTCCGCTGGGCGTTCGCAGGCGAGACCGGCAACATTAATTCACTGCTAGTCAGCTCACCGGTTTTCGACCAGTTTCGCTTTGTCCCCGACGAACAAGGCGATCGTCGGTCCGCGAAGATGCCCATCCGAACGTCGCAGGGCACCGTAGCATTAAAGGCGACGACCAGTTCTGAAACCATCGACGACGAATCCTTCACGGTGTTGTCCGCCAAACGCACGTTCATTCCAGATCGATCGGGCGAATACGATTTCGATCCGATCAATGCGACGGTGCAATTGGTCACACGTTGGCAACAACAATCGTTGGACATGGGCGATTTTGGTTTTGGCAGGTCGTTGCTCGAAGAAGCCTTTGGTGGGCGATCACGTCCGGCGGAAGTCCAACTATTTCGGGTGACAGGCGACCCGATCCACTTCGAAGTCAAACCGTTCCCCGACCGGGGACGCCCGGAAAGCTTCGCCGGGGCCGTCGGCTCAGGATTCGCGATCGATGTCGCCGCCGATCGAACGGTGCTACATGCCGGAGATCCGATTCGCTTGTCAATCAATTTGCGTGGTGACGGAAACCTTGAAAACGCTACCTTGCCATCACTCTTTGCCGACGGTGGCTTAGATCGTGAACGCTTCCAAGTTCCTGACGGTGACGTCACTGGTATCTACGATCCGGAAACGTCCAGCAAATCATTCGAAGTGCTGGTGCGAATCGAAGATGAATCGGTCGATGAGATTCCGGCGCTGGCGTATTCTTGGTTTGACCCACAGGCGGAACGCTACCGCACGACCCGGTCAAGTCCGATCGCGATGCGGGTCAAGCCAGCCCAGATGGTCACGGCCGATGCGGTCGTTAGTTCCAATGTGAACCAAGCCGGCTCGACGACCGATGCCCAATCAGACGGCACATCACGAAACTCAGGCGAGCAGGACGAACCGAATTCCACTGCTTCCCGGACAGAACAATCGCTTGTCTTGACCGGAGCCGACCTATCAATCACGACAGAGCCATCGGTGTTGTTCGCATCAACGGAAGGCTGGCTCGCAAATCGCGCGTTTCAATGGTCGGCGTATGCGATTGGATTGCTTTGTTTGATCTGGTCTTTCATCGACCGGAAACGTCGTCGCGTCGACCCATCACTGCGGCAAACCAAAACCTTGGTTAGCCGTTTACGCCACGAAATCGAGTCGGCCGTTCACCTACCCGAGAAACCTGCCGCCGCACAGGTCGCCGACGCCTTGCGAAAGGGGCTTCGCGAACTTCATTGGGTCGACCGCGACGCAGTACAAACGTTGATCGGTAAATGCGAAGCGATCGAATTTCGTCCCACTGACTCAGCCGACAAGAAGCTAGACCGAGCCCTGATTGACGACGCGATCAAGCACATCGGCGATGGATCGCATCGCCGACGCGTTTGACCAATTGGTCGTCGATCCGTTAGGCCGCGCGGCGCCGACCGAGGTACTGCGCGATCGCTTCATCGGTCGCCGTAAACGCGGGACCGAACTGAGAGACATCCATTTCGGCGAGCAAGCCAAGGTCTCGATTTTCAAATCGATCGATTCGGCGTCGCAAGTAAGTCGGGCCGTCTAGCTTAGGAAGCAGATTTGGATTGTCAGACTTGGCGATCCAATAATCGCCCAGCGCCAAGTAATCGACGTCCATGTACCCGAATGACTCCAAGGCGTCTTCGGCGCTATCGACGATCGCTTCACCATTCACGTTAAAGCTGGTGTTAATCACGATCGGCAATCCGGTCCGTTGATCGAATTCCGTGATCACATTGAACAAATCGGCATTGGCATCGGGGCTGACCGATTGCACCCGGGCGGTCATGTCGGCGTGAACGATCGAGGGAGCCAATTGTTGTGTGTGCTCCAAGGCTCGTCCGATTAGCAACATGAAGGGCGACTCATCTTCGAGCTCGAAATACTCGGTAACGCGATCGTGCAAACAGGCCGGGGCGAACGGGCGGAATTCCTCGCGATGCTTGACGCGAGCATTGAGAATTTCTTTCATATTCGCAAAGCCTGGGTGAGCCAACAACGAACGATGTCCGAGAGCCCGCGGACCGAATTCAGCTTGCCCGACACAGCGGGCGACGATCGCACCTTCAACCAATGCGTCGGCGATTGTCGCATGAATCGAATCGGGACGGCTTGCGACCACATTGCGTCGCCGAAGTGTGGACTCGATTTCGTCATTTTGGACGTTATGGCCAAAGTAGCATGAACGCAGGCGCACCGATTTCAATCGATTCGCTTTGGCGATGGCCAGTTGAGCCGCACCGACCGCACACCCATCATCGGCGGCAGCGGGATAGATAAAGATTTCGTCGCAATCTGTGTTTTGGCGAATCGCTTCGTTCATCAAGCCGTTCAGTGCTACGCCGCCGGCAAGGGCGATGTTGCGATGCCCGGTCTTCTTCATCGCTTGGGTGGCCAACTGGACACCGATCGATTCGGTCAACGCCTGAATCGAAGCGGCGAAATTGAAGTGTTGCTGCTCGAAAGGCTCGCCGGGCTGACGCGCCGGAAGCAATTGATGCAATTTTTCGGTGAACTGAAAGACGACGTGACCATGGGGACCGAGGTCATTCAAACGCAAGTAATCCGTCTCGTTGAATTGCAGTGTCGCATCGCTATTGACGGTCACCATGCCACGCAAAGCTTCTTCGTAAACCGGACGGCCATAGGCTGACATCCCCATCACCTTGTACTCATCCCCCATGGTGAATCCGAGGTGCTGAGTGGCGAACAGGTAAAAGATCCCGACGCTGTGTGGCCAGCGTGTCTCGCTGACCCGTTCCAACTCGCCGTCGCTAGCCGAGTACGCCGTCACGGTGTCCGCTTCGCCTTGGCCATCGATGACCAAAACCGTCGCCGCATCGAAACCCGAGTTGTAGTACGCCGAGGCCGCATGTGTTTGATGATGGTTGAAGTACTCAACCGGGATTCCATCCATGTAGCGATCGATCGTCTGTTCGATCTGGCGATACTTGACGGCCCAGTTCCAATACCAAGTGATGCGTTTGATCAGCATCCGCTTCGAAGCGTCGTCGATTACCAAGGTCTGCAAGAACTGCTGCAGTCGCAACGCCGGTTGGTTCCGCGCTTCAATGTCAACATATTCAAGTTGCGGCAAACCGTTGTAAAGAAACTGCTTCACCTCAGAGCCGATCGCCGACGAAGACACACACTGATCGATCAAATGGTGCAGAGACTTTTCCACGAACTCTTCGGCTCGGAAATTCACCGCCACCGAGCGGATCTTGTAACCTTGCTGCCGAGCCAATTTGCAACACTCATGAATGCCGCCGATGGGAAAATGCCAATCGTGCTTTCGATTACTCAATCGTTCTTCGGCGATCGCATGAATGACACGCCCGTCGCTTGCATCGACCAACGCGACGGCGGCGTCATGCCCAAACGCCCCAAGCCCCAAAACGGCTGTCTGGGGATGCTCATCCGCGGCGACCAAATCAGGGTAGGTCGCGCGCAAAGTGGTGTTCAGGTCTGGTGTGAGTGATCCGGTCATGATGCGGTTGCCCCGTCCGACAATAAAAGGATGCTGATTACGAGTCAGTGTTGAAAACAGTGTCGACGCCGCGGCGATCGTACAGACGTCCGGGGGACGACAGCAATGTTGATCTGATCGCTAGCGTTGCTAGCATGGCCCGGACTGGTGTTCCGCGATCCGCCCAAGCCGGGTAGAATCGCACCACACGAAGCAGAGAGGCTTCTCAGAAGAAGGGCGATGCTAGGGAGTGGACCGCTATCGTTCGCCCAACCCTGCAATGGAGATGCGCCATGCTTGTGCTGTCGCGACGTGAAAACCAAAAGGTGTACTTTCCCCAGATTGGTATCAGTATCTGTATCACTCGAACTCAACGTGGAAAGACCACGCTTGGGATCAACGCCCCCAAGCACATTGATGTGATTCGCCAAGAGTTGCTTTCGGATTATCAGCCATCGGATCGACCGAGACACTTGAATGCTAACGACCGGCAAACTCTTCCCGCCGACGTCGAAGAGCAGATTCAGCTTGCCACCGATCGAATTACTCTCGCCCGACAAGAACTTCAAGAGGGCAACGAGCACGATGCGTTGGCGTTGATCGGTCAAGCAATCGCCGAACTCGATCACCTGCGTCTGCAAAACAGCGCGGATGATCCCACCCCACGCGTCGACTCGGACCAAGCGTCTTCGTCAGATCCGTCGACTTGGGACAATCGACAAGCGGTCGGTGAAACGGCGACCGTCTACCAAAACTCCGCGTGTTCCCACCGACGATGCTCTGATTCGATCGATGAGGTCCGTCGCGTGATCATTGTCAAACAAGACGATGATCTCGCAAGCAGCCTGTCAGCCCCACAGCGCGACGGGGTCGAATTCAGCCAGGTCGACGACGGCTTCCACGCCTTCTTGGAACTTTCACGTGCCCGCAAAGCAGACGCCATCGTTTTCGATCACGTCCCGGTCAGCGCGGCCGACATCGACATCATCCGTCATTGCAGCCAGCAACCGGAAATCCCGATCGTGGTCATCGAAACCGGAAGAACGTCACCCTCGGTGCGTCAAGTGCTGGCGAAGACATGCTCGACCGATGAACGCACGATCGTGATCACTTCCGATCGACGAGATTCAATTCGCTACGAATTCGATGCGATGCTGGAAGCTCAGCTTTCTCGCTCCTGATCGACATCTTCACTGCCTTCAGGGTCACTGCCTTCAAGGTCACTGCCTTCGATCATGTAACCTTCGGACGCGTCAAGCGGCGGCTGCTCCGGTAGCCGCTGCGATCGATCGCGAAGGAAAACCGGAACGACCAACACGGCGAGCGACCAACTGATGACCACCCAGCGGTCACTTCGATCGCTGGGCCAATAGTCGAAACTCCAGAGCGTTCGCCAAAATGCCAGATGCAGCGTGGTCGCAAACGGCAACGCAAATGCGAACGCTTCCATCGCACCACGAGATTCTAGTTGGCTTGCCGACCCGCTGTTGGTTTGCTCGGCAGCACCTGGCCGGTCGTTGATCGGTATCGTCGCTAACAGCGGCCGCAGCAGTACCGACATCATGGCGGTGACAACGACGATTGCCGGAAATGATTGCCAACCGACCAGGATCGCCGCCATCGACAACATCGCAATCAAATCTACCAGCCGAGACGTTCCTTTGCCGAGAGGATCGAGTTTCAGGTCCGCCGTCGGGCACAGCCCCTTGGCAAGCACCCGTCCGACGAAGGCGGCCGCCACCACCGCGGTCACGAGGCGCATCAACGCGTCGATACGCTGACCACCCGGAAACCACATGTCCGGTCGACTCGCCTGCCAAGGAACGACCATCAACGTCGGATACACCAACATGGGGACCGCCGCAACAGCGATCGAAAACAACCACAACACCGCAGGCAACCGCACGCCGTCGATTCGAATCAGCGCCATCGCCCACAAACAGCTCAGCACGACCGCGTGATACGTCAAAATCGTGATCAAAATTGGGCCGACACGGGGTGCCCAAAGAGGACCGCCATGGGCGTGAACCGCTTGGGCCGGAATTGCCAGCGAGTACAACTCGGAAATTCCTACCAGCGTTAATGTGATTCCCACCAATGCTTCGACGATAGGATAACGACGAGAAATCGGCAACGAACAACTTCGGCATCGCCCCCGAAGGGAGATCCAGCCCAAGATCGGCACGTTGTCGCGTTTTCGCAGCGTCGAATGGCATCGCGGACAGTGCGACCGACCGCCGATTCCCTCCCCACGTGGCATCCGCCAAGCGACGACGTTCAAAAAGCTACCGATAGAACTGCAAAAGTAAATCAACCATGACGCGATCATCGCGTCGACCAATCGAGGCCGAATCAGGTCTATAAACTCGTAGTGCGCGTAGAATCGCGACTGGACGTAGGCCAAGCCAATGACATAAGCCAACACACCGACCAAGATCGCAACCAGCGTGAACAAAAGCGGCAGACGTTTCCGCAGTCGATGTCGTTTCAAACCGAAAGTCCGTGATGCAGTGAGGGAGCGAGGAGTGAAACGATTCGATCGCCGATGGTCGCGCGATCGCAAGCTTGCTTGTCGTCATGGAAGAATTCCCGTACGACGACTTTAATCCAAACGCGAGCCGATGATTCCGATTCCCGAAAACCGACTGACCCAAGCCAACGATCGGGAGATCAACCCCGACGCCCAGTACGTGTTGTACTGGATGACATCGGCCCGACGCGTTCGATACAACTTTTCGTTGCAACACGCAATCCGTCGAGCCACCGAGTTGGCACTTCCGCTGGTGATCTTTGAACCCCTGCGGGTGCGATATCGATGGGCCAGCGATCGCATCCACCAGTTCATTATCGAGGGGATGCGGGACAACGCGGTGTCACTTCGCGACAAACCGGTCACCTATTTCCCCTATGTCGAACCGAAGCCGGGGGCCGGCTCGGCGCTCCTGGTTTCACTCGCCAAACAGGCCGCAACCGTCGTTACCGATGAATACCCCTGTTTCTTTTTGCCGCACTTGATCCCAGCGGTCCGGCATCGATTGCCCGTTCCGCTGGAAGTGGTCGACGGCAACGGGATCGTCCCACTGCGACTGCCCGATCGGACGTTCACCGTCGCCCACAGTTTTCGCCGCTGGATGCAGAAAAATATCCTCGATTGCCTGACCGAATTACCGCAGGCCAACCCGCTGGCGAGGCTGAAGCTGCCGACGCTAGACCGACTGCCCGGTGCGATCACGCGGCGTTGGAAACCTGCCGACTTCGACCGCCTGCTCGCCGGCGGGCTAGACCAAATTCCGATCGATCATGACGTTCGCCCCAGTCCGGTACTGACCGGTGGCAGTAAAGCGGCGGCAAAGCAGCTGAGCCGATTCGTCGATCGACGGCTCGAAGACTACGGTGACGAGCGCAATCACCCCGACGAACATGCGACAACCGAGCTGAGCGCGCATCTGCATTTTGGCCACATCGCCGCCCACGAAGTCGTCCAAAGCGTACTCGATCACGAATCATGGACTCCCGATCAGCTGTCCAAACCGAACGGGAAAAATCATGGATTCTGGAACACTAGCGAATCGGCCGAAGGCTTTTTGGACCAGATCATCACGTGGCGTGAGATGGGGTTTAACTTGGCGTTTCGTGAACCCCGAAGGTACGACAAGCTGGAATCGCTTCCCGATTGGGCGAAGAGAACGATTGCCGAGACCGCCGAGGACCCTCGCCCGGTGACCTACACGCTGGAACAGTTTGAAACCGCCCAAACGCATGACGAAGTTTGGAATGCCGGTCAGCGTCAACTGGTCCGTGAGGGCATGATGCACAATTACATTCGTATGCTGTGGGGCAAGAAGATCCTGCACTGGACCGAATCGGCGTCACAGGCACTCCAGATCATGGTTCACCTGAACAACAAGTATGGGCTCGACGGTCGCGACCCCAATTCCTACAGCGGAATCTTTTGGGTACTCGGCCGCTACGATCGGGCCTGGGGTCCCAAACGCCCGGTTTTCGGAAGCTTGCGTTACATGACGACCGACAGCGCACGACGCAAGCTACGGTTGAACGGCTATCTGAACCGGTACAGCGCCGAATCGGCCACGCAGCAATAGCACCCCACAGCTTCACTCTCCCTCGTGGGAAGATCCGGGCCTCCGGCCTGGAAAGGGCCCCGGCCGCTCAACCGCACGACCTCCAAACGGGAAGGTGAAGCTGATCGCGATGCCCGATAAACCGCAAACCAAACGACGCCAAGCTGGACACTGCTTCCTATCACTTCACTCTCCCTCGGGGAGAGTCGGGCCTCCGGCCCGGTGAGGGCCCACCTCGAACCGCTCAACCTCCAAGCGGGAAGGTGAAGCTGATGGCGATGCGTCCCCGTCGCCCCCTTCCTATTGAAAGCATTTCTGGCAATATTGGGCGAATCGATCATTTCAGCGGCGAATCTGGCCGAAACGGAGTTTGGAGCGAAGCGAGATTGAACGCCGAGGGGGGGGAGACGCCTTTCGGATTGGGCTTCGCTCACGTTAATTTCACGAAAAGCCCTTGCCGATCCGGGCACGGGTCGATACCCTTCCGAATTCTCCGCCCGAGGCCCAGAAATTGACGGTGCCAGCGGCGGATCAGCTCCGGCTCGTGAGACACAGCTTCACCGGCAGTCATTTCATCGGCGGTCTGCAAACCTTCCGTCGGACGAGTCGTCGCAAGCGGCGTCCGCAAGGCGATCGGAAATCATTCCGACAAAGACGCTTCATGGCCCAAGTCGACTGGTGACGCTGCTTCAGCGAGACCGATCGAAACGGGACGAGCTGGCCCCCGACCCGCGTGGTCAACCCCTTTGTGGTCGAACGCGCGATTACCGTACATCGAACATTAACCGCAGAACATTTCCGTGACCGTGCAACGTTCCTACATGGCCAAAGCGGGCCAAGTCGAAAAGAGCTGGCATGTTGTCGACGCCAGCGACGAGGTGCTCGGACGACTGGCGAGTGACATCGCTGTCATTTTGATGGGCAAGCATCGCCCCGAGTACACCCCACACGTTGATTGCGGTGACTTTGTGATCGTCACCAACGCCGACAAAGTCGCCATGACTGGCCGCAAAATGGAAGTTCGGCATTACACCTGGTACACCGGCTATCCGGGGCTCCGCCTGGAAAGCTATGGCGATCGCCACGAACGCAAACCGGAAGATTTGATCTACCACGCCGTTCGCCGCATGTTGCCAAAGAACAAGCTGGCAACACAGATGCTCAAGAAGCTAAAGATCTACGCCGGCCCCGAGCATCCACACTCGGCCCAAAACCCCCAGCCGCTAAAGCGCACCAGCAAGAAAGTTAGCTAGTGCTGCGGTGCCTCACCGACCCACTTCCCTTTTTGACAAACTGTACTGATGACCCTGGTCAAAAAAGACAAAATTAACGGCGACTCGTTGGGGACTGGCCGACGTAAAAGCAGCGTCGCTCGAGTTCGCGTTCGTGACGGCGCCGGCAAAATCACGATCAACCGACGACCGATCGACGAGTACTTCGTTAACGACCAAGACCAAAAGGCCGTGACCGAGACACTAGCGGCAGTCGAATTGTCGGATAAACTAGATGTAATCGTCCGGGTCAGCGGTGGCGGCCTGACAGGCCAAAGCGGTGCCGTCCGCATGGGACTCGCCCGTGCATTGGTCAGCTATGACGAAGCTCTCCACGACGCGCTTCGCGACGGTGGGTTCCTGACTCGCGATTCTCGCATGAAGGAACGAAAGAAACCCGGTTTGCGTGGTGCCCGACGTGGCGTCCAGTTCAGCAAACGATAACTTTTGGATAAACACTTGGGAAAGAAAGAAGAAGCCTTTGAGGTCGAGGGCACTGTCACGCAGGCCCTCGCAAACACCCGGTTCCGAGTTCAATTGGAAACCGGTAATGAAGTCATGGCACACGTCGCCGGACGGATGCGCAAACACTTCATCCGGATCGTCCCGGGCGACAAAGTCCGTGTCGAACTCTCTCCGTATGACCTAACAAAAGGTCGGATTACCTACCGGGAACGTTAACCACTCCGGCTTCTCTTCGCTCGCAAGCGACTTCACAGTACCGGGCCACGCTCTTCATGAGCCGTTTCTGATTGGCCCGGTTGATTGCTTTCGCGACCAAGTCGTGTACGCTCTGGGGCTTCCCCGCTCCCCAGCCTTCTATCAAGCGTTCACACCATGCGCCAATTCGGCTTACCGCGTCCGTCTATGCCTGCGCGACTGACTGCGAACCTCGCCTCGATTTCGTTCGCCCGTTTGGCTCGCATCTCTGCTTTATTGGCATTCGCCGCAGTGTTGTCGCTGCCTGCCAGCCGATGCACCGCGGACGCACCCAACATCATCTTTGTTCTTTGCGATGACCACCGCTTCGATTGCATGGGTGTCGCCGGGCACCCGTTTATCGAGACGCCTCACATGGACGCGATGGCACACGAAGGCGTTATGCTGCCCCGCGCCTACGTGACCACTTCGCTGTGTTCGCCCAGCCGTGCGTCAATCTTGACCGGCCAGTACGCCCACAATCATCGCGTCGTCGATAACTATCATCCGGTCGATCCGAAACTGGTTTTCTTTCCGCAACAACTCCAAAAAGCCGGCTATCAAACCGCGTTCATCGGCAAGTGGCATATGGGTGGTGAAATCGACGACCCACAGCGTGGTTTCGATCATTGGATTGCGTTCAAAGGCCAGGGGACCTATTGGCCTGACGGGCATGGCACGACACGCGAAGTTCCGCAAACGACCTACGATGGCTTCAACATCAACGGCAAACGTGTCCCGCAAAAAGGCTACATCACCGACGAGTTGACCGACTACGCACTTCGGTGGCTTGGTGAACGCGATACCGACAAACCGTTCTTCCTGTATGTCAGTCACAAAGGTGTCCATGCGGACTTTGTCCCCGCCGATCGGCATCGCGGCCGCTATGACAAACAACCGTTGCCGATCGATATCCCCAGCGCGGCGGACATGAAACGCGGCAACCTGCCGATGTGGGTTCGCAATCAACGGAACAGCCGCCACGGGGTCGACTTCGGATACAACCTCGCCGACTTTTCACCGGCGGTTTACTATCGCCGTTACTGCGAATCGCTGCTTGCCGTCGATGACAGCATCGGAAAGCTGGATGCGTTTCTTAAACGGGAGGGTTTGCGTGAAAACACGCTGTTCGTCTACATGGGCGACAACGGCTTTCAGTTCGGCGACCACGGCCTGATCGACAAACGCGTGGCTTATGAAGCAAGCGCCCGCGTTCCGCTATTGATGCGCATGCCAGGCAAAATCCCCGCCGGACCAAAATTCGAGGGGCTCGTCGGCAACATCGATGTTGGTCCAACACTGCTAGAAGCGGCGGGTGCCCCGCCGCTTAAAAATGCTGATGGCGAAAGTTTCTGGAAAGCGATTTGCGGAGACAACGCGTCGGTCGATCCAGATCGCAACCTACTTTACGAGTACTACTGGGAACGCAACTACCCGCATACGCCAACGCTTCACGCGGTCATTGGCGGACGGTGGAAATACATTCGCTGCCATGGTTTGTGGGACCGTGACGAGTTGTACGATCTGGAAAACGATCCAGAAGAGATGAACAATTTGATCGACGTCCCTCGGCACGCCGATCGCGTCAGGGCCATGAACACCACGCTCTGGTCGCTACTGCATCACACAGACGGCCATGAGATACCGTTGCTGGAAGACCGCGGTCCGGTGTTTCCCTGGCGACACCCGGATCATTCCAAGCAGGCGCCCTTTCCCGCCGAGTACTTTCGCGACAGCGAACCGCAACGCTAGGCTTGATAGACCGGCGGTGCCCAACCGGCCGGATCAAAGTCCGTTTCGGCAAAAAACAGCTTTCCTGCGTTTGAACAGACCGCTTGATCATCCTTTGACATGTGCTCGACCGCCGTCGTGATAATCAGCATCAGCTTGCCGTTGAATTCGACCAGCGCCGGGCAAGTGTTTTGGGGCGACAGTGGTGTTCGCCAAACCCGCATGCAATCGCCGGATTCCAAGTCGTACTGACGGGTTTCTCCGTAAGGTCCGGCGGACGGTAAGAACATCGATACGATCAAGCTTTTGCCATCGGGCGAGAGGATCGCACCATCTGGAACGGCAGGATCTTCGGTCAGATCCAAGACGACCTCGGGTTCTCCGACGGTGCCCGCTTGGAGATCCAATGTTGATCGGACCACCGTACGGGTTGGGGAATCGATATCGATCAATGAAAGTTGGTCCCCGTCTTCGACGATCGCCTTGCCGTTGCTGCAGATTTGGTCGTCACGCAGGCAGATTAACTTCGAATCGCTGCCACGATAGAGATACAATCCGGCTTTCTTGTGGGCAAATTCCAAGTCTTTGCAGCCGAAAACGAGGTTGTCGCCGATCGCCAACCCGTCATTGATGATTGTGTTTTCGACGGCCTGATCAACGCCTTCGCAAAACGGTTCCCAGGCCCCGCTTTCGACATCAAAAAAGCCCAGCGTTCGTTCGCAACCGACGACAAACTTGCCGGGTGTCTTGCACGGGAACGCGAACCCGGGTCGCCCGGGCAAATCGGACGACGTGTTCGTCATTGTCGCCAGGTCGAACCGGTTCAAACTGCCGGAGGTCGCATCGCTTCCGTGCTGAATCCCAACCCATGAAAAGACCCCGGGGGTGTTTTGGTAGGGACCTTCGGGAAGAAAACGCAGCGCGTCGGTCATCGGAAAATTCAACGGCGATGCTTCGATTACGGTAGCCACTTCAATGACCTCGTCAGGGATCGGATGGGGAAACAACGGAGGGGCACCATAACGGGAAACCGCCGTTTTCAAAACACCCCAAACTGTTCGAGCAGGCATTTTGGGGCGCCGATTCCGACCACCTGAACTTCGCCGATCACGCCCGCCGCCGCGGGGTTCGAAAAGCCAGCTTTGGCAGCGACAAAGGTAAGCGTGAGATCGGCCCGGAACGTCGTTTCACTCACCTCGCCGGAGTCGCAATCCAAGCCCGTTGGCAAGTCAATCGCGACACGATACCCCGGTGTATCGTTGGCCAATTGAACTGCCGTTGCGTACAAACCACGGGGTTCGCCGGTGGCCCCCGTGCCCAACAAACAATCGACCAGGCAATCACTCGGGCGGATAAGGTCTTCGAGCTCCGCCTCGCTCCGAGCGACTTCGATTTGTATCCCGGACTTGGAGGCGATCGCGGCATTGGCCGCCGCGTCGCCTTTTAGTACGTCGAGTTCCGCCATCGAGATGACGCGAACGGCGCGTCCGGCCAGTTCCAAGTGGCGGGCGATCACGTATCCATCGCCGCCGTTATTTCCGCCACCACAGAGCAGCCCGACGGGGGTTTCAGGCGACGTCTTTTTCAAGATCCAATCGGTCGCCCCACGCCCCGCGTTCTCCATCAAAACCACGCCGCTGATCCCAAATTCTTCGATCGCGATCTGGTCGACTTGCCGAACTTCGTCACGCTTCATTTCGCAGTCCCATTTTCAGATTTTCTGAGCTTGCCAGTTTCGCCGGGCCGACAAAAATAGACGGCAAACCTTTCCCTTGTTTCCATGGATTTCGTCATGCCACTTTACGAATACGACTGCTCAAAGTGCAATCATCAGGTCGAAGTTCTCGTTCGCAATTCAGAGGAAAAACCCGAGTGTCCTGAATGCGGCGGCCACGAGTTAGTCCGTTTGATGAGCGCGACTGCGGCGCCCAACATGAACGGTAGCAAAAGCTTGCCGACCGCCCGCCCCGATTGCGGAGCCCCCCGCTGCTGTGGCGGTGGCTGCGATATCTGACATGTCCGCTGAAGAGGCGTTTAGCGAAACAGCAGGCGAGCGATCAGCGCTGTTTCGAAGGGCCGAATCGGAAATGAATCTCAATGGGCTTCCAGCCAATTGTTTCCGGTGCCCATCTCGACCACGATGGGCACTTGCATTGGCAACGCTTCCTTCATCGCTTGCTCCACGGCCGGCATCACCTTGTCGGCCTCTTCTTTGACCATGTCGAAGACCAATTCATCATGAACGGTCAGCAACATTTTCGTCCGAAAGTTGCCTTCACGCAGGACCTTGTCGACGCCGATCATCGCCAGTTTCAACATGTCGGCCGCGGTGCCTTGAATGGGGCTGTTCATCGCCAAGCGTTCGGCGGTGGACTTGGCGTTTCGCGAACGACTGGTGATGTCACGTAAATAACGACGGCGCCCGGTTTTGGTTTTGACATAGCCGTGCTCCCGGGCAAATTCAATCGTCGAATCGATGTAGTCACGTACGCCGGGATACTTTTCAAAGTAGTTATCGATCAACTCGCCCGCCTCGGCGCGGGGGATGTTCAGACGTTGCTGCAATCCGAACGCGCTGATGCCGTAGATAATCCCAAAGTTCACCGTCTTGGCCTTCGCACGCATCTCGCGAGTGACGTCTGCAGGGTCAACCTTATAGACCTTCGATGCGGTGACGGTGTGAATGTCTTCCTCGTTTACAAACGCCGACATCATCGCTTCGTCGCCGCTGAGTTCTGCCATGATCCGCAATTCGATTTGCGAGTAATCGGCAGATAGAATCAGATGGTTGTCGGAGCGGGGGACAAACGCCGCGCGAATTTCTCGCCCACGTTCCTTCCGTACCGGGATGGTTTGCAAGTTGGGATCGTTCGATTGCAAGCGTCCTGTCGCCGTCCACATCTGGCTGTAGTGCGTGTGCAGTCGGCCGGTGTCGGCATCAACCGCCGACGGTAACTGATCGACATAAGTCGATTTCAATTTCCGAGCGTTCCGATAATCCAGCACGTCACGGATAATATCGTGCTTGCCACTGAGCCGTTCGAGTTCGGCTTCTCGGGTAGAGTACTGGCCGGTCGCCGTCTTCTTGGGCTTTTCCTCGAGCTTCAATTCTTCGAATAAGACGACGCCCAATTGCCGCGGCGAATCGACGTTGAATTCATGGCCGGCGGCCTCAAAGATCGTCGCTTGTAGACTATCGATTTCACGTTGCAGTGTTTCGGCGTACGTCGCCAACGATTCAGTGTCCAACGTGATCCCGTTGTATTCCATTTCAACCAACACGGGGACCAAGGGGCACTCGACGCGTTCGGAAACCTCTTCGACTTCACGCTCTTTCATCATCGGTCGCAAGACCTGTTGGATTTGCAGCGTGACGTCGGCATCTTCACAAGCGTATTCGGCCAAGCGATCGAGCGGCACGTCAGCCATCGACCGCTGTTCCTTGCCCTTCGGACCGATCAAGTCGCTTGTCGGGATCGGCTTGTAATTCAAGTACAACTCGCACAACGAATCCAAGCCATGACGGACATCCGGTTCTGCGATCGTGTGTGCGAGCATCGTGTCAAACAACGGCGGCGCGACTTTCACGCCATGCCATCGCAATAACGAGACATCGTACTTCAGGTTGTGTCCAATTTTTAAAATCGAAGGATCTTGGAGCACCTCGGCAAACTCTTCCAACACCACCCGACATTGATCGCGTTCTTGGGGGCAGACGACATAGTACGCTTCGTGTGGTTGCAAGCTGATCGCGATCCCAAGCGGCAATGCTTTTCGAGGATCAAGGCCGGTCGCTTCGGTATCGAAACAGAATTGCTTCGCATCACGAATCTTTGCGATCAGTTCGGCGCGCTGTTCACTCGATTCGATTGTGTGATACTGATGCGGAACGTCGGCCAGGGTCTTCTGTTCGCTCGGTTCTTCGAAGAGCGATTCCTGAATCTCGCGTTTACGTTTTTCGCGGACGACCGCCGTTCGTGCCGCCGACGCCGAAAATGACTTACCGAAAATCCGCTTGCCAACGGTTTCGAATTCAAGATCAACCAACAATTCACGCAGCTTCGACTCGTCGTGACCTTTGCAGCGAAGTGATTCCAAATCAACTTCCGTTGGCACATCCAACTGGATGGTCACTAAACGCTTGCTTAGGAGCGCCTGATCGCGATTGTCCCGAACGCGTTCTTTTTGTTTGCCTTTGAGTTGATCGATATTGTCCAGCAATCCTTCGACGCTGCCGAACTGTTGAACCAATTTTTTCGCCGTTTTTGGGCCGATCCCAGGAACACCGGGAATGTTATCGCTGGTATCGCCCATCAGACCGAGCACATCGATGACCTGTGTGACACGTTCGATTTCCCACAATTGCCGAACTTCGTCGACGCCCAGGATTTCCGCTTGGCCTCCCTTCGACCCCGGCTTGTAGACATGGATCTGATCGGTCACTAGCTGATGGTAATCTTTATCGGGCGTTACCATCCAAGTCTCAAAGCCTTGGGCTTGGGCCTGATGTGCCAGCGTTCCGATGACGTCATCCGCCTCATAGCCCGGCATCCGAATCACCGTCACGTTCATCGCGTCCATCAAGCGATCGACCAGCGGAATTTGACTCGACAGGTCTTCGGGCATCGCGTCCCGGTGCGCTTTGTAGTCGGGAAAATCGACGTGTCGCTGCGTCGGTTCGTCGGTGTCAAAGGCGCACGCGATGTGCGTCGGCTTTTGTTTGACCAAGATGTCCGTGATCGCGTTGAGCATGCCAAAGACCGCCGACGTGCACTGACCGCCGGAGGTGAACCGTGGACTACGGATCAGTGCAAAGTGGGCGCGGTAGATCAGTGCCATCCCATCGAGCAAGTACAGCTTTTTGTCGGCGGCGAAAAGGTCTTGGGTTTCGTTGGGCATCAAACAGTTTGCCGAGAGAGCACAGATGTTGCGAGAATGTAGGCGAGTCGAAGCCGAGTTCGCTTCGCTAGTGGACTCATGATCGAAACAATCATGGCCGAATCGGTTTGCTTCGTGTTTCCGATCATCGTGGATTACCCGCGACGGCAAAAGTGGTCAGAAGCGAATCGCGACAAAACCAGAGGGTTTCGCGCCCCGATCGCGGGGCTTTCTAGCCAATCTCGTTGTCGCCTTCACCGGCCACCCAACCTGTGTTTTGATAAAGCCGCAAAAGTCGGCAACGACGTCGGACCGTCGCCCCAGAGACTCGTGTGATTTGGTAAATTGACGTCGATTCGGTGCGACTTTCGGTGGTGTCCTGTCCGATGTTGGTTTCGGCACCCAACCGGTGCCTCGTCAAAATTAGAATGGTGGATCGGTGGCATTGGGTGGCTAACGCCATTCGGCTGGTCCTAAATTCGGCTCATCAGCCGATGGGCGTTAGCCCCGGTTATTGCACCGTAACCGTGGCTAACGCTGAATTCGGGTGCGGACGAAACACTCGTTTGTTCGGCTCACAAGTGAGTAGACAACAATTTTTGGATCACTCCGTAGTGGCCATGTAACCAAGCGATCGTACAGTTAGACCAACACTCGATCGGTTCGAGTCATTTTGATTTCCCTTTTCTAAAAGCGAACTTACACAGCGGACTGACACATGGGCTTGTTCGACCGTTTACGCAACGAACTCATCGACATCATTGAATGGATCGATGATTCGCACCACACACTTGTCTGGCGTTTCCCACGCTATCAGAACGAGATCAAAAATGGCGCCCAGTTGATTGTGCGTCCCGGACAAATGGCTGTATTGGTCAAAGGCGGCGAGATTGCCGACGTCTATGAGCCGGGGCACTACGAGCTCAGCACCGAAAACATGCCCGTGCTGTCGACGTTGATGGGGTGGAAGTATGGCTTCGAAAGCCCCTTCAAAGCCGAGGTGTACTTCGTCAGCACTCGCCAAATCACCGATTTAAAATGGGGCACGCCGAACCCCATCATGCTGCGAGACCCAGAATTCGGTCCGATCCGAATCCGTGCCTTTGGCACCTACGCGTTGCAAGCGACGGACCCGAAAGCATTGCTGCGGGAAATTGTAGGAACCGATGATGATTTCCGGTCCGACGAAATCACCGAGCTATTGCGATCGATGATCATTTCGGCGTTCAGCCAAACGCTGGGTGAATTGCAGATCGCGGCGCTTGACATGGCTAGCCGTTACCATGAGATCGCCGGACGTGTCCGCGATCACGTTGTCGAGCAAATCGACGACGAATACGGTTTGGACTGCCCACAGCTGGTACTGGTCAACGTTTCGCTGCCCGAAGAGGTCGAGAAGGCGCTCGACACACGTACCAGCATGGGCGTGATCGGAGATATGAACCGGTATCAACAATTCCAAATGGGCAACGCGCTTACCGAAGCCGCTTCTAACCCGTCCGGCGGCGGCGCGTCCGAAGGCATGGGGCTTGGCATGGGAATGGCGATGGCCAATCAAATGCTCAGCGGCGCGATGAATGCCGGAAACGCAGGCGCGATGGGAGCCGGTGCGGCTCCGCCGCCGCCACCTCCGGCGGGTTGGCACATCGCGGTGAACGGTCAAACCCAGGGCCCTTTTTCGATCGCACAGATTTCCTCGGGAATCGCCAGTGGCGAGGTTTCGCGGGACACGATGGTGTGGACCTCCGGCATGCAAGGCTGGTCGGCGGCGTCGACGGTTCCCGCCCTGGCAAACCTCTTCGGCGCACAAGCCCCGCCCCCACCTCCGCCTGCTCCCTAATCGAAAACAATCGCGTGCACGGTTCTCGACCTGAGTTATCTATCGACTTCTCTGGCGGAACGGAATGGTTGATCGATGCCCAAGGCTGTCGTGTCGATCGACTGACCGATCCGGCATGCATTCGCGCGATCTGTGATGATGTCCTGGCAAGTTTAAAACTAAATGTCGTCGCCGATCCGCTGTTGCATCGATTCGGTGGGCCCGGCGGCGTCACTGCGATGTATCTGCTGGCCGAATCCCATTTGACCTGCCACACGTACCCAGAAGTCGGATTCGCGACCTTCAACCTGTACTGCTGCCGGCAGCGTCCGCGTTGGAATTGGGAGGATGCCCTGCGGCAACACCTTGGCGCGACCGAGGTGCGGGTCCGTATGATCGATCGAAACGTCGATGCGATCACTCCAGCGGAATCTTCGAATTTCGCCCGACGAAGCGGAGCCAGCTCTCGATGAAAGGATTCAAAACCCAGTGCCCATCTTGTGGCGGTCCGACCGTTTTTCGCAATAGCTGGGCGCTCGTCACGATCTGCGATTTTTGTGGCACGACGATCGGACGCACCGACCGTGACGTCAAAGACCTGGGGAAATTTGCCGAGGTCAGCGACCCGGCATCGGGCCTGCGTCGTGGGATCAGTGGTCGCTGGAAAGGCAAACGGTTTCACATCGTCGGCCGTGTCCGTTATCGTCACTCCGGGGGCGGTAGCTGGGACGAATGGTACCTGGAATTTCCCGGCAACCGTGTCGGCTGGTTGAGCGAAGCGCAGGGGCAATTCGCCCTGACAACCCGTTACAACTTGGATAAAGGGATCGACCTGCCGTCCTACGACGGCGTCGAAGTCATGCAGCGCATTCCGCTGAAAGGCACCGAACTGACGGTCCGTGAAAAAGGCGTTGCCACCGCCGAAGGTGCCGAAGGTGAGATCCCCTGGGAGTTCGTTCCCGGTTCAGAACATTACTACGTCGACCTGCAAGGGGACGCCAAAGAAGTCGCCACATTTGAGTATGGCGACGAAGGCAGCCACGAAGGCCAAGCGGCTTTCCTCGGCACCGTCGTCACGCTCAGTGAACTTGGAATCGACGTCGAGCACCTGAAACCCGAGGTCGTCGATAGCGTTGACGCCGTTCAGCTTTCCTGCCCGAAATGCGCCGGTCCGCTCGCCTTGCGATCCCCCGACGACACACTGCGCATCGCCTGTCCGAACTGTTCGTCGATGCTGGATGTCGATGACGGTAAATTGTCGTTGTTCAAATCGCTGCATCAAGAAGCCGAACTGATTCAGATCCCACTCGGCAGCGAAGGCATGTTTGGCGACACCAAGTACGTCGTGATCGGATTCATGGAACGGTATGCCAAGTGGATGGGGCAGATTTTTCCCTGGGCGGAATACTTGCTCTACAACCGCGACACCGGCTATCGATGGTTGATCTGTAACGAAGGACATTGGTCACTGGCCGCACCGACGAACGAAGCTCCCAAAGGCGATTCTGCCAAGGTTCGCTACGATGGCGATACCTTTCGCATCTACGATCGTGGTACCGCCCATGTCCGATACCTACTCGGCGAGTTCTACTGGAAGGTCAACATCGGTGACATGGTAAAGACGTCTGACTATATCTGTCCGCCACGGATGTTGTCATTCGAACGAGCCGGATTTGGTAAGTCGCAAGAAGTCACGATTTCCGAATCGCACTACATCACCCCCGAAGAGGTCGAAACGATCTTCGGGGTCAAAGACCTGAAGCGACCTTGGGGCGTGGGCGTGATCCAACCCAAACCGACGCCGGGGCCACGATTCTGGATGGCTTGGATCGGGTTCCTGTTCTACCTGGTGTTCGCCGCCGTCGTGATCGGGCGTGGCAAAGCAGACTTTTGGCTGTTCCTTTACGCGGCCATCGGCGTTTCCATCATCCCCGCTTTGATGCTGTTGTACTTGCATAATTTCGAAGTCCAACGATGGAAGGACAGTGACTACAGCCCCTACGCGTCGGAGGATTGATCGATGAAACAAACTGTCTGGATCACCTTCCTTACGGTCGGCTTTTTAGTTTGTTCCTGGTTCACGATGGCCGCCGCGTTCGGCTGGAAAGCACCTAGCCTGGGCGTCGCCAAAGCGATCAGCAGTGGTTCGCGGTCGAGCAGCGGATACTACGGTGGAGGCCGATCGTATGGCGGATCATGGGGCTTTGGAAAATAACCGAACGCGATCACAATCGACGATCGAATCAAAGAGATGGAGAATCACACGATGATATTTTTAGAAACGGCGTTGCCCTTGGCTCAAGAGACGCCCACGGCGCTACAGCTTTTGGGCGCACACTTGGTCGCCGCGATTGTCTTTTCGGTCGTCGGGATTGTGGTGCTCGGCATCGCGATCTTGTTGATGGAAAAACTGACACCGTTTTCGATTTCCAAGGAGATCATCGAGGAGCATAACCAAGCCCTCGGAACGATCCTCGGTGCGATCTTTCTCGGCATCTCGATCATCATCGCGGCAGCCATCCTAGGATGATCAATCGCGCGCCGAATTACCTGCTGTATTTGAACGTTCTGGTCATCGCGACCTGCGGTCTGATTTACGAACTTTTGGCAGGCACCCTGGCGAGTTACCTGCTCGGCGACAGCGTCTCGCAATTTTCATTCGTGATCGGCGTGTATCTTTCGGCGCTCGGCATCGGGTCATGGTTGTCGAAATACGTCGACGACAAACTCGCCCGCACGTTCATCGAGATCGAACTTGCGCTCGCGCTGCTCGGTGGCCTTTCGACCCCACTGTTGTTTCTGGCGTTCGGTCACATCACTTGGTTTCGCATCGCCTTATTCAGTTCCGTCGTCGCGATCGGAACCCTGGTCGGACTCGAATTACCGCTTTTAATGCGGATCATGCGCGAGCATTTGGATTTCCGAGAACTGGTCGCCCGTGTCCTGACGTTTGATTACATCGGCGCTCTGCTGGCGTCCGTTCTATTTCCGATCTTTCTCGTGCCACGGCTTGGGCTGGTTCGAACGTCCGTGGTATTCGGAATTCTCAATGCCGCCGTCGGCCTATGGGGGACGTACCTGCTACGACCGCTGTTATCGAGTCGTGGACTGGGCGGGCTGCGCGGTCGTAGTTTCCTCGTGATTGGGATTTTAGCGATCGTGTTCATCAAAGCCGATGCGCTGACGCAGTGGTCTGAAGAATCCATTTTGGAAAACCCGATCGTTCATACGTCTCAATCGGAGTTTCAACGGATCGTCGTGACGAAGCATCGTGATGACTTCCAGCTTCATCTCAATGGTCACTTGCAATTCAATTCACGTGACGAGTATCGCTACCACGAAGCTCTCGTTCATCCGGTGCTCGGTGCCGCACCGTCGATCGAAAACGTCCTGGTCCTGGGCGGCGGTGACGGCTTGGCGGTTCGTGAAATTCTACGTTATCCCGATGTCCAATCGGTCACACTTGTCGACCTCGATCCCGCGATGACGGAACTGGCGACGAATTTCGAGCCACTTGCCGAACTGAATCAACACTCGTTGACCGATCCGCGCGTGACAGTGATCAACCGGGATGCCTTCGTCTGGATCGACGAAGGCGACGAACGGTTTGATGCCGCTGTGATCGACTTCCCAGACCCCGGCACCTACTCGGTCGGCAAGCTTTATACGACTCATTTCTTCAGCTTGCTTCATCGACGCCTCACCGATGACGCGGTTATTTCGGTGCAATGTACCTCACCACTTGTCGCGCCAAAATCATACTGGTGCATCTTAGAAACCATCCGTCAGGCCGGATTCGACGTCCAAGGCTACCGTGCCTCGGTGCCTACCTTCGGCGTGTGGGGCTTTGCCTTGGCGGACAAGTCACCGTTAAAGAGTGTTCCCGATGGATCGGCGTTCGCATTCCGTAAATTACCCGATCATTTGCGTTTTTTGAATGATCAAAACCGGTTGGCAATGTTTGCGTTGCCGCTTGACGTACAGCCGTTAAAAATCGATGCAAACCGTTTGAACAACCAAGCGTTGGTACGATACTACGAACAAGAATGGTCTCGTTGAGCACCAATTCGAAGCTCCTGGGACGAATCCGCTAGCGCACCGCGCTAGACCAACTGTTCGGGTTCGACTCATCAGCCGATGGGTGTTAGCCCCATGTGTTGCACCGAAACCGTGGCTAACGCCAACCGGCTAATCCTGTTTCCAAATGTTGACGAAGCGCGAGCGTCGCTCGCCGATCGCTTAGAATGCGTGGACGCTTGGATTGTTCAAGACCAAGGCTGCTTTCGATGATCGTGCTTCAATCATAGGCAGTCATTCACTCGTGTTAGTTCTACGATGAGTCTGATTCATGACACCCCGAACCGTTCGATTGGCTTCTGTTGTACTGTTGAACTTGGTCGTGCTGACGAGTGCAACCGTTGTGGAAGCTCAGGAATCATCCGAACGCCCCAGTGGCGTCTTTCACCGCGAAGTCATCTACGGTCATAAAGACGGCTTGGCGATGACATTTGATGTGTTTGAGCCCGACGGCGAAGCCAACGGGGCCGCAGTCGTATTCATCGTCAGTGGCGGTTGGCGATCGAAGTGGTCACCACCGACTCAAATGCGGATTTTGCTTTCGCCTTTTCTGGCTAGCGGTTACAAAGTCTTCGCGGTGCGGCACGGCAGCAGCCCACGGTATTCGATCGCGGAAGCGGTTTCGGATGTGCGCCGTGCCATCCGTGTGATCCGGAATGATTCGGGGCAGTACAACATTGATCCCCAACGGATCGGTTCGATCGGAATGAGCGCCGGCGGTCACTTGACGTTGATGCTGGCCACCACTGGTGACGATGGTGATCGCGACAGCAGTGATCCTCTTGAAAAGACAGGAAGCCGAATCACGGCGGGCGTTGCCTTGGTGCCGCCGAGTGACTTGACCAATTATGTCTGGAGCACTCCGGGGCTCGCCGACCAGTATCGCCGCTTTCCCGGACTGGACATTTCCAAGGAGGAAGCGAAATCAGTCTCGCCCTTGTACTTCGTTACTCCCGATGATGCACCCTGCTTAATCATCTCCGGCGGCAAAGACACGCTCGTCCTTCCCGAACAGGGCCGATGGATCCATGAAAAGATGGATGAGGCAGATGTCGAAAACAAATTCATCGTCTATGAAAACTCCGGTCACGGCTTGGGGAGCGACATGCACCACGCGATCACCGAAGCGATCGCTTGGTTCGATCAACATCTAACGCCGGCTCCGTAAAGTAGGTCAGACATTTCGTCCCTGGCAGAGTTCCCCTGTCGACTTCGACTTTCAATCGCATGAACGGATTAGGTGAAATCAAGCATGCTCTTGTGACCGGCGCTACCGGATTCATCGGCCAGCGACTGGTGGAGCATCTGACCTTGGGTGGGACTGAAGTCAGCTGTTTTGTTCGGCCGACATCCGATTGTTCGGTATTAGAGTCGTCGCAACCTCGCATCTACGTTGGCCAACTGAACGATCTAACATCGCTACGACGTGCGATCGAAGGGACTCAGGTTGTCTTCCATCTTGCCGGAACGACGAAAGCACTGCTGCGGCAGACATTCCACGAAGCAAACGTCGATGGCGCTCGTCACGTCGCTCAAGTCTGTGCCGAATGCGATGATCCGCCCACGATGATTCACGTTTCGTCGCTCGCCGCCGTCGGAGCCAGTTCGGGAAACGACGCCCGGGTGGAGTCCGATCTGCCATCACCGGTTTCGGATTATGGCCGTAGCAAACTCGCCGGCGAAGAGACAGTTAAAACTTTCGCCAACAGGATCCCGGTGACCATCGTGCGTCCGCCGATTGTCGTGGGGCCGAACGATCATGATGGCTTTGAAATGTTTCAGGGTATCAAGCGTTTCGGCGTTCATATCGTTCCTGGATCTCAAGACCACCGGTTCTCCGTCGTCCATGTCGACGATCTATGCGATGCGTTAATCCGCTTGGCACAAGTCGGTAAACGGGTCAGCCCGCTTGCGATCGATGACGGCGTTTACTTTGTAACGCTCCCCGAACGCCCCACCTATGCAGAGCTAGGACACATGATCGCGCGGTCACTCGGAAGGCAGCGAGCAAGAATCATCCGCCTTCCAATGCCGGTGCTGCGGGCGATCGCCGGGGCAAACCAGTGGATTTCGAAACTGCGTCACCGTCCACACATCCTTAATCTCGATAAAGCCCGTGAAGCCGCGGCAGGGTCATGGACTTGTAGTGCAGACAAACTGCGAAAGGATACTGATTTAAAGTTTGGTTGTTCACTTCAAGAACGTCTGGACCAAACCAGCCAATGGTATCGCGACCACCACTGGTTTTAATGCTCTGCCGAACACCGGGACCGTGGGCGGCGCCGTCGGCTTACGCATTGGATCATACCGATTTTCGAATCGGCCCTTACAACGACATCCGCTTTAATCGCATCGCATTGGTGACGATGACAAAATCGGATCCGACCATCGCGAGCGCCGCGGTAATCGGATGAAGCTCGCGAAGCCATAGCGGCAACGCGTCGACCCCGGCAAGGACTCCGGCCGCAATCGGAATCAGCGCGATGTTATAGGCGAATGCCCAGAACAAGTTTTGCTTAATGTTCCGCATCGTCGCCCGCGAGAGTTTGATCGCACGATCCACTCCGTGTAGATCACCGGCGAGCAAGGTCACATCGGCGGCTTCGATCGCGACGTCGGTGCCGGTGCCGATGGCGATACCGACGTCGGCTTTGGCAAGCGCCGGGGCGTCGTTGATACCATCGCCCACCATCGCCACACGATGCCCAGCGGCTTGCAGTCGGCTGATACGGTCTGTCTTTTCACCGGGGAGCACTTCGGCGATCACATCGGTGATGCCAACCTTGTCCGCGACCGCCGATGCCGTTTCTTGATTGTCCCCGGTCAGCATTGACACTTCGATGCCGCGATCTCGCAATGACCGGATCGCGTCGGCAGCTTCGGGCTTGATCTGATCGGCAACTGCGATCAAACCGGCGGGCTTTCCGTCGACTGAGACGCCGAGAACGGTCTTTGCCTCCGCACGAATCTTTGCAGCTTGTTGTTCAAACCTTGACATCTCGTCGGTCGCAGGAGCATCGGATGAACTCCAGGCAAATTCCAGGCGTCCAACCTTGACCTGTGATCGATCGAGTTTTGCTTCGATTCCGCGTCCGGTGAACGATTGCACGTCATCGGGATAAGACAACTCGATCTGTGATTCGTCAGCCTTTTTAACAATCGCTTTGGCGATCGGGTGCCCGCTGCCTCTTTCGGCACTCGCCGCAACACGCAGTATGGTCGACGCATCGAAATCGCCAAAAGGAACCACGTCGGTGACGAATTGTTGGCCCAACGTAACGGTCCCGGTCTTGTCCAGAACAACGTGATTGATCCCTCCGACCTGCTGGATCGCACCGCTTGATTTGAACAGCACACCGTTTTCTGCGCCCCGGCCCATCCCAACCGTGACCGCCAGCGGCGTCGCCAAACCCATCGCACAAGGGCACGAGATGATCAACACCGCGATCATTCGCAGCATCGCTGCGAGGGGATCGCCAACGACGAAGAACCAAACACAAAACGCCAGCAACGACACGAAAACAACGATCGGAACAAAGACCGCAGAGATCTGATCGGCAAGGTGTTGAATCGGTGCCTTCGTCGCCTGGGCTTCGTTGACTTGGCGTACGATTTTTGCCAGCGTGCTCTCTTTACCGACGGCGCTTGCACGGATCGTCAGCATACCGTCGCAATTCATCGTCGCCCCGATCACATCGCTGCCAGCCTGCTTGGCGACCGGAACGCTTTCCCCGGTAATCATACTTTCGTCGACGTCCGAACTGCCCGACAACACCGTTCCGTCGACGGGAATTTTCTCTCCCGGACGAACGATGACATGATCACCGCGAACGACCTCATCGATCGGAACTTCGACCTCTTGCAGATTCTTGAGCACGCGTGCCGACTTGGATTGTAAGTTCAACAACGCACCGATCGCATCACCCGTGCGAGAACGTGCCCGGCTTTCGATCCAGTGCCCCAAGATGACCAGTGTGATGATGGTCGCCGAGGTTTCAAAGTAAACATGATGACCAAGTAGGTGACTGCCAAACGTCAACGCAATCATGACGGCGACGCTGTAAGCAAACGCCACACTGGTGCTCATCGCAACCAATACGTCCATGTCGGCGACACCGTTTCGAAGGCTGCGGTACGCCCCGACATAAAACTTTGCACCGACCACGAACTGCACCGGGATCGCTAAGGCGAACATTAAATAGTTCACCCACGGAGCCATCGCCCATGACCCCCACAAACCAAAATCCCGTCCCATGCTAAGTACGAAAAGCGGCAGGGTCAGCGCGACGCCAAGCCACATCAACCAACGGGCGCGACGCTCCGAATCACGCGCGTCGTTTTCAAACGATTGCTCGTCATCTTGAACGGTAAAACCGGTCTGCCGAATCGCCTCGGCCAACTCATCCCGACTGGTTTCACCCGGCTGATAATCAACGACGACACTTCCCCCGGCGACGTTCACCACAGCGGATTCCACGGCCGCGTTACGGGTCAATGATTTTTCGATCGACCGGGCACAGTTGACGCATGTCATGCCGCCGACCGTGAATTCAATCCGTTCTTTGGCCGCCGTGGACGAATCAATGCTCGGGGAGTCAATGAGCGGCGGGTTCGAAATCGGCGTGGCAGCGTTTGACGGGGGCGTCGAATCAGTCGGCATGTTTTTTCTCCGGCCCCCGCGTGGATTCGTCGACGCGGCGTTCGTCCACCAAAATACGGACCGAAGGCGTGTCGAGGTCGTCGTACTGTCCATCGCGAATGCAATACAAGCAAGCGATCAATCCCGCCCCACCGAGCAACAGAGCAATTGGCAAAGCGATATACAGGACACTCATGTTTGAGCCGCAAGTTGTGGGACGATTCAGCCTTAGCGAGTCAGCTCCCCAACGTTTTTGGCCCGAAACGTGGGCCAAGCCAGGGTGACCGATAAGACAGAAATGGAGCTGATTGGCATCAAAATGGCGGCGATCAGGGGGCTGATAAAGCCAAAGATTGCCAATAGGACAGCAAAGACATTGTACGTCAATGAAATTGCAAAGGCCGTTCCAATCAGCCGGTTACACGATCGTGAAGCCTCAAGCAATTCCGCAATACTATGCAGCGTCCCGCTCGCCACGAACACACTCGCCGCCTGCAGACTGACCTCGGCGCCCCCTCGAACGGCGATCCCGACCTCGGCGGCGGCCAGCGACGCGGCATCGTTCGCGCCATCACCCACCATCAACACGGGCGACTGCGTTTTGTCGCTGACGATGGCCAATTTGTCTTCCGGTGATAGATCTCCCCGGGCCCGGTCAGCTTCGATTCCAAGCTGCCTCGCGACATCCTGGACCACGACCGGGTGATCCCCCGAAAGAATGCCCGTTTTCCAGCCCCGACGACGAAACGATTCGATCATCGCCGCCGCGTCAGGCTTTAAACGATCGGCCACTCCAATGACAGCCAACGCGATGGTATCGATTCCAACGATAATCGGTGAAATCCCCTGTTCGCTACAACGAGCGATCGCCGCGACAACGTCCTCGGTCATCGTGATGCCGTGGCGATCAAATAATCCCCGATTTCCGATCGTCACCGTTCGGCCTTCGACGCGACCGACGACACCACCGACCAGGACTTCGACATCAGAAGCGATCGCGTTCGCTTTCTGGCCGGACAATTCGGCTTCGCGGATGATCGCATCAGCAATCGGATGACGACATTCCTGTTCGATCGCCGCCGCATCCGCCAATATCTCAACCGGTCCGAAAACCAGTTCCGCCCGCGGTCGCCCTTCGGTCAGGGTTCCGGTTTTATCGAACCATGCCACCCCGGGTTTGCCCAGCTTTGCAAACACATCGCCGTCTCGGATCAGAACCTTTCGTTTCGCGGCGCGTCCCAGTGTGACCGCAACCGCCAGCGGGGTCGCCAGGGCGAGTGCACACGGGCAGGCAACGATCAACAGTGAAGTCGCATTTGCCGTTGCCAGATCGAGCCCATACGGCAACCACACCACAAAGGCGACGATCGCCAGCAAGGTCACGACGACAACGAAGACTCCTCCGATTCGATCGGCCAACTGAACAATCGGCGTTCGTCGCTGCATCGCCGATTCGACCGACTGCATGACTTGTCCGATTCGACTTTCGTTCCCTATCGCAGTGACTTCGACATCAATCGGCCGAGATAAGTTGACGGTGCCCGCGGTGACTTCTTCGCCAACCGAAACGGAAACGGGCACGCTTTCACCGGTCAGCAAAGAGCGATCGATCGACGTTTGTCCGGCGCGAACGATCCCATCGACGGGCAGGCTTTCGCCGGCGACAACGCGAATGATCTGTCCCGGCGAAAGCGCCGAAGTCAGGACCATCCGTCCGGAACCTTCCACCTGGTCAGCGGCGTCTTTGGAAACGTGTTCGGCAGTTTCGTCACCGGAACAAATCAAGCGAGCATGCTGGGGCGTGATCCGCAACAACAAGTCGACCGCGTTAGCCGCATGGTATTGACGACGAAACTGAATCCAACGTCCGATCAACAGCAAGAACACTAGCATCGCTAGCGAATCGAAATAAATTTCACCACTGTCGATGATCGCATGATAGAGTCCGACGATCGAGCCGACTGAAAGCCCCAACGCGACCGGCAGATCCATGTGAGGCGTTCGTGTCCGAATCGATGCCAACGCACTGACAAAGAAGGTACGCCCGGGAACCAAGACCGACGTCACGCCAAGCACGGTCCCCGCGATCCGCAAGAACAAACGGTGATCGGCGGCCACACCCGACGCGTCACCGGCGTACAGGGCAACGGCAATCCACATCGCATTGGCGGCACAAAAACCGGCGATTGCGATCTGCATCAGCATCTTTCGGTTCTCGGCCCGAAAGCGATCGACCGGTTCGGATGTCAGTGGTGCAAGTCCGTAGCCAAGTTTTGCGATCAGACGCGCGATCTCGCTAAGCTTGATCCGTTGCGGGTCAAACACAAGTTGCGTGGTGTGGTGATTCAGTTTGACTCGCGCGAGCAACCAACCATCGGTGCGTGAGGCAACATTTTCGATCAACCAGGCGCACGCGGCACAGTGCAAACCGACGATAGAGAGCTCCGTCGCCATCGTCCCATCATCGAGCGGACGCGGCGTCGAGGATCCCAGGAACAATTCATCATCGAACGATTCCCATCCGCCGGACGACGTGTCTTGGACCGAACCGGCGACGGTGTTCTGATCACGAATCGCGTAATAGGCATCGAGTCCCCAGCCGTGGATCAACTGGTAAGCTTGGCGGCACCCGTTGCAACAAAAGACGTCGTTGGGATCGGTGTCTGAGCGACACGGGGTTGCTAAACCACAATGTACACAGGGCAGTTCGCACCGTTTGCCGGTCGACTCGGACGTTGATTGTGATAGGGAATGACTTGGCGTTGCCACGATCGATCGCCCGAAAAACCTACGGATTAACTCGGCAGCAAGGCGGCAGCTTTTCGTCGGTTTGGTCGACTTGTTCGAGCAACGAACCTTCGGAAGCCAATTCGTCGAAACGTTCGAATCCGGCGAACCCACGGCCCGACGCGGTGAACAGTCCGGCGGTGATTAGAAAGACAGCAGCCACTGCCGGCACCAACTTGACAAATCGCTGAGACAGCAAACGCACTCCTGCGACAAGAGCCGTCAGTGCGGGCACGCTGCCCAACCAAAAGGCCGACATCACCACCGCCCCACCGATGGGCGATCCCGTCCCGGCGGCGATCAACGCAAACAGATACAACCAACCGCAAGGCAGCAGCGTCGTTAGCAGGCCCGTCGCGAAGGCCCGCCAAAGCACCGGCAATCCAAAAATATACGGACGCAGCTTGACCAACACTTTGCCGACCGCAGACGGTGTTGCGACCTTCGAAGTTGACGCCGGCCACCAAAGGCTGACCAGTTTGTAAAGCCCGATCAACACCATCGCGGTTCCGACGAAACGTGCCGCGGCGACTTGAATGCCGACCATGCCGCCACCGCTATCGATCAGACTGCCGATCAACCCGGCAACCGCTCCGGCGATCGCGTAGGTCACCAAGCGTCCGAGGTGATACAGCGTCGTCGACGCGGCCATCGTTTTTTTGCCAACTTTGTCACCGCTACCGCTGGCCCAAATCGCCAAGGGGCCACACATACCGACGCAGTGCAAACTTCCCATCACACTGGCCGTTACCACGGCGGTTGCCAGAACGACTAAAGGTGTCATCAGTCGGCCTCGATTTGAAACGTCATCGATTGAGTCATCGGTTCGGGGCCGCCTTCGATCGAAAGTTCCAACTGCCACAGCCCTGCCGCCGCAGCCGGTGCGAGGACGATGTAGCGTCCTCGTTCGGCATAATTGAACGTGACCTCGACGGCTTCGTCGGCATGGGCGTGATGATACAGCTTGCCGGTGATCGTTAGCTGATCAAGCGTCGCGTCTTCTCGGGTGTCGTCGATCGATAGTTCCAGTGCCCGCATGCCGCGTTGATCGGCGATGTCAGAGGGCTTCAGCTCGATCATCCAACCGAGACGATCGGCGGCGAGCGCCGCCTTGCGAGACTCGTCCCATCGCAGTGCTTCCTTGTGATAGTTCGGCACGACCGCAAAGGCCGGATCGCCGATCGCCAGATGGATCACCGATCCCATGATGACGCTTTGAATCAAAAACAAAAACAGCACCAACGAAATGTAGAACCGCTTCGCTCGTTTCTCTGCAGACTGCATGTCGGCGGCCTGCATCTCAGCTCGCTGTGGATTGGACGCCCCCGTGTTGTTCTGGTCCATTAACTCGGTCCCAAAAGAAAGAACTCGACGTCGCGTTCGTTTTCGCCGCCGTCGTTGATTGTGATCGCAACTTCTTTGCGTCCGGAGCCGCGGGTCAGACGACTGTCAAAGGTGATATTGATCGGCACCAGCACGGACTTGCCTGGCACCAACGTCATTTTGTCTTCGTCCATCACCTCGATCCCCAGCCCCAGTTCTGGCGCGGCGGTGATCGAATAGGTCTGTTCCTGGTCGGTTCGGTTGACCAATCGCATTCGGAATTGATTGACCACTTCCAAACTAGGCAACATCGTGAACGGCGATCCCGGCTGGCGAATGATTCGAGCGTCAAAACCCGACTTGGTCGAAATCGCGAACACAAGACCAGACATCAGACCTAATAAGATCAGCGGATAGACGATGGTCCGTGCCCGAAACATCCGTCGGACTTTCCCGGCGATTGAATCCTGTGAGCTGTATCGAATCAATCCGGTGGGTGACCCCACCTTTTCCATTACCGAATCGCAAGCATCGATGCACTGAGTGCAGTTAATACACTCCATCTGCAATCCCTTGCGGATATCGATGCCGGTCGGACAGACCACCACGCACTGGTTGCAGTCGACACAATCGCCGACGTTTTCACCTTCCAGATGCTTGCCCTTCTTTCGTGGTTCACCGCGGACATGGTCATATGCGACGACCATCGATTGTTCGTCCAGCATGACCGATTGAAACCGTCCATAAGGACAGGCGATCAAACACAACTGCTCGCGGAAGAACATGAAATCGAACAGCATCAAACCGACCGTGAACACCATCACCAGGAACGGCATGGGGTGTTCGATCGGCGAGCGTCGCACCCATTCGGAAAGCCGGTCGACGCCAACGAAGTAGGCTAAAAAGGTGTGTGCAAGAAACGCACAGAGGACAAAGTAAACGGCGAAACGAGCGACTTGTAAGGCGCCGCTGACGGCGTGCCGTGGTTTGCCACCTTTGCCCTTCGTGCCTTCGAACAATCGATCGATCGGCCGGAACAGAAATTCCATGTAAACGGTTTGTGGGCAAGCCCAACCACACCAGACCCGTCCGGCGATGGCGGTGACGAGCACAATGCTGACAAAGACCGTCAGGATCAGCAGTGCCAGCAGCAGCGTGTCGGTCGGCAAGAACGTTCGACCGAAAATCGTGAATTGGCGGGCGGCGATGTCCAGCAGCACCAACGGTTTGCCGTTGATGCTTAGGTGCGGGATGGCGACAAAGATCACCATCAGGATGTAAGCGACGACGCGTCGTTTGTGCCACCAGAAACCGGTCGACAGCCGCGGCCGAAGCCAACGACGACTGCCGTCTTTCTCCAGCGTGCTCAGGACATGCTCGGGAGCGTCCAGCAGTGCATCATTGTCGGGGACAGTCTTGGTGGTCATCTTACATCTCGGGGTTTGAGTTACGCTGGTCCCTCTGCGTCAGCCTCCTCTCCTTCGCCTCCCTCGGTTGTCTCTGCGTCGTCGGCCGGAACATCAGGCCAAGGTGCGATCTGACGACCTTCGGCGGGTCGTCCGTCGACATTGTTGCCGCGCATCTTGGCGACATAGGCTGAAACGAGAACCATCTCATTGATGTGCAAGCGATTGGACCATTTCGGCATCGCACCGTTGCCGGCGCCGTTGGCAATCACCATTCCGATGTCGCCGATCTCGGCGACGTTCTTGTAAAAATCATCGGTCAAGTTCGGTCCGACTTTACCTTCGCCCTCGCGTCCATGGCACGACACGCAATTGGCACGAAAGACCGCTTCACCGACCTTCACCCAACTATCCTTGCCCATGAACTTGGCGATGGTCGGACCGTCGAGTTTCAACTCGCCGATTTCCTCGAATTGCAATCGAGTATTTTCCGCCAACGCGACGTTGTAGGAATCTTCGAGCGATCGGCCTTTGGTTCCACTGTGATAGAACACCCAATAGAACGGACAAAACACGATCGAAGCGATGAACAACCACTTCCACCAACCGGGCAGCGGATTGTCGTACTCTTCGATGCCGTCGTAGGCGTGATCAGTTTTTGGAGTCTCACTCACTGCGGGGGTCCTCGGGTTGATCGCTAAGTGGAATCGATGCGAATCGGTCCGTCGCACTATTGCTCAACCGAAACGCCGCGAAGAAGACCAACGCGAACGTCCCCACGAAGAGCGCCAAAGCGATCTCGGCACAGACCGAATAATCGAGGGACGAAACTAAATCTCGAATCATGATGGATGCTTACCAAAGGTCATCGAACCGGCGGTCGGCCGATCCGCTTGATTGATCAATGTTCAAACACTGAAAACGTTCGCCTAACGAACACGTCTAACGGGTCGCGCTCTCCGCTCCGGCGGTGATTTCGGCGACATCCGCGTCGGCCTCGGCGGCCGCCTCTTCGCCACCTTCCGCGTCGGCGTTTTCGGGTTCAGGCGTCTTAAACAAATCGACTCCGATCCGCTGCAGGTACGCAATCAGCGCCACCGCCTGCCGGTCCATTGTGTTGGCCGGTCCGCCCTGGGAAACAATTTCCGCGGCGATCCGTTCGGCTTGCTTGTAAGCGACCTCTTCGGTGTTGTGTAAATCGTCGTCGCTATACGGGGCACCGAGGTGCCACGCTGCTTTGACGTGCGGTGCGATTGCGCTGAACTTCAATTCGGAATCCAGCAAGTGTCGGTAGCTCGGCATCACCGAACCTGGCGACACCTCTTCGGGATTCTCGAAGTGACGCCAGTGCCAGAAGCTACTTTGTCGACCGCCTTCACGGGCCAAGTCGGGGCCGATACGACGACTGCCCCACTGGAACGGACGATCGTAAACGAACTCGCCCGGCTTGCTGTATTCACCATAGCGCTTGGTTTCCGCCACCATCGGACGGATCATCTGCGAGTGGCAGTTGTAACAGCCTTCGGAGACGTAAATGTGACGGCCGTAAAGCTCCAGCGGCGTGTAGGGTTCTACCGTCGCGATCGTCGGCACGTTGGACCGAATGAGGAACGTCGGGATCAGTTCGAACAACGTCGCACTGACCACCGCGATGGTCACCAGGATGGTGAAGGTCACCGGCAAACGTTCCCAGCGACGGTGCCAACCCATCTTGGCCCACACCGACATGCCTTTCCCCAAGTCCAACATCGGGACGTCTTTGTATTCGTCATCCTTCGTTTCCGGCTTCGAATCGCGATAGCTTTTGCTAAGTGGCGCGGCGGTGTAGACGGGCACTTCGTAGGTCGATGGGCGACCGAACCAAGTCATCAACGTATTGACGCACAACATGCAGACGCCGGCGACGTATAACAATCCGCCGAGCACACGCAACCACCAAAGCACGACGATCGATTGAACCGTTTCGACAAAGTCGGGGTACATCAGGTTGCCCGTCTCGTCCATCGCTCGCCACATCAAACCCTGCATCAAACCGGCGGCATAAATCGGGATGATGTAAAGTAATATGCCGATCGTCCCGGTCCAGAAGTGCAAGCTGACCAGCTTGTCACTCCAAATCTTGGTTTGATAAATCCGCGGCAATAACCAGTACAGCATCCCGAACGCCATGAACCCGTTCCAGCCGAGTGCCCCCGAGTGAACGTGGGCGATCGTCCAGTCGGTGTAGTGGCTCAGTGCGTTGACCGACTTGACCGACAGCAACGGGCCTTCAAACGTTGCCATGCCGTAGAACGTCACGCCGACGACGAAGAATTTTAACACCGGGTCCGCGGCAACCTTGTGCCATGCACCGCGCAAGGTCAACAAACCGTTGATCATCCCGCCCCAACTGGGCATCCAAAGCATGACGCTAAAGAGCATCCCCAGTGTGCTAGCCCATTCCGGTAGCGCGGTGTAGTGCAAGTGGTGAGGTCCGGCCCAGATATAAATGAAGACCAACGACCAAAAGTGAATGATGCTCAAGCGATAGCTGAAGACCGGACGGTCGGCCGCCTTGGGCAGGAAGTAGTACATCAAACCGAGAAACGGCGTGGTCAAAAAGAACGCCACCGCGTTGTGACCGTACCACCACTGCATGAACGCGTCCTGAACACCCGCGTAAACGCTGTAACCTTTGAACCAACCGGCGGGAACGCACAAGTTGTTGAACACGTGCAGCACCGCGACGGTGATGATCGTCGCGATGTAAAACCAAAGCGCGACATACATGTGACGCTCGCGACGCTTGATCAACGTCATCAAGAAGTTGCCGCCGAAAATGAACAGCCATACGACCGCGATCAGCAAGTCAATCGGCCACTCCAGCTCCGCGTACTCGCGACTCTGTGTGATTCCAAAAGGAATCGTCGCCGCGGCCAGCACAATGATTAACTGCCACCCCCAAAAGTGAAGCCGACTGAGCACGTCGCTCCACATCCGCGCCTTGCACAATCGCTGAGTGCTGTAATAGACGGCCGCGAAGATCGCGTTGCCGGCGAACGCAAAAATTGCCGCATTGGTGTGCAGCGGACGCAGCCGTGCGAAGGTCAGATACGGAACGCCTTCGGTCGCACTCGGCATGACCAGCAGCACCGCCACGATCACTCCGACAAGCGTCGCAACAAGTGCCCAAAGGATGGTCGCGGTCGCGAATAGCCGAACGATCGCATCGTCATAGCTGAACGACTCTAACGCGCCTGATCCGCCAGCCGTCTTGGCCATCGAGGAATCAGTTTGCCCGACTTCAGTGTCCGAGGAGGTGGCACTGCTAGTTTCCATCGCAACGATAATCTGTATGGCGGGGAATAGAGGCAGCGAAAAACGGTTGCCCGTGACCGAGCTGCCTGTGAGAGGAACACAATATTTCTAACAAATCATGCCGCGATCTTAGAGCGACATTCGTGGTTAACTAGTCCATCGCGGCGATACGCCGCAAACCCAATGGCGTTCGTGACGCTTTGCCGCACAAAAGCCGTGGTTTAAAACAACGCAAGGTGTTGATAAAGCGTGTTTTCGAGCACAATCTCGACACCGCACGTGCCCTATCGCACACTGTCAACCACGACGGTCAAAACGTGTCGTTTCGTTGTCGGTCGGATCGTTTCTGAACCTCGACTTCACCATCAGACGACGAGCCAACACACCTTCATTCGGCGACCGAACTGTAGATTGATTAGTCTCATTAGCTAGAGAGGGTGATCAGCAAACAGACCGATCTTCGAATCGACTGGTTTGATCATTCGCCCAAGCCGCCATCGTACCACAGCCGCGTAGGGCGATCAGACCCTACCGTCAGCCTGTCCCCGGACCTACCCGCCAATGCGTTTCCGATTCATCACTCGCCCCCAGACGAATTCGACGAATTCTTCGGTATGCAAGTTTTCAACAAGCCGGCTTCGGACGGACAGGCGAACATCCACTTTCGATTCGATCGCATTGCTTCTGCTGTTCGCCAGTCTTGGGTGTACGCCCGCCACTGATACACCCGCCCCCGACACACCCGCCGAGCCACCGGAGCTTGCGCGGCATGAGCCATTGCGAGAAAACGACAAACGTCATCCGGAGGCGACAGTTGCGACTCAATTGGCCGCGGGACGTTCCGGCCAATCGGACCGACTTGAATTCCGGGCAACCGTGATCGACGATCGAGCTTTCGAGGCAATCGGCGGCAAAGACACCTGGTTAAAGACCGTCATTGCCGATCGAGGAAAGGTCACCGATGAAGGCCTGAAATCGATCGCCGCCTTGCCTCACCTGACCCACCTCCGCCTCCGCCAGTCACCGATCAGCGACGTGGGCATGCGATTGCTAGCTGAGGCCCCAAAGCTTCAGATTTTAAATTTGCCCCAGTGCGACGCCACTGCCGAAGGCGTCGCTTCGCTTGCGTCGCTTAAATCCCTTCGCAACCTTCGGCTCGGAGGAACGCGGCTGACCGCCGAAACCGCCCCAGCGATCGGGCAACTCAAAAGCCTGCGGGCCCTGCATCTGATCGGCGTGCCCATCGACGATGCGGGTCTGCGTGAAATCGCCGCCTTACCGCATTTGCGTTCGCTTTACCTTGATGACGCGAAGGTCAGCGATGACGGCTGGACCTGGTTCCAAGAAAACCACCCGCAAATTCACGTCCATGTCAATCAACGACATTTGGACCGCTCGATCCCCGATCATGACCAACCGGATTGACACAAGATCACCCGAGCAACCTGGCACCCCTTTTGTCACACGGGCTTTCGCTCGCCTGCCCGGATCGGCGAGGTCGCCGAAGTCGTCTAAAATCGTCCGTGCCGACCCCCGGAACGACCGACACAGTTTCCAACCGCATCACCGATAATGGATTTCTATGAGCGAACGAATCAAAACGCTGACGAAGCAACTCGATGAAATCGGCGCCGACGCGTTCTATGTCGTCGACGAGATCAATGTCCGTTACCTGACCGGTTTCACCGGCGACAGTTCGTCACTGTTGATCAGCCGCAGCGGGGCGTTGATGCTGAGCGACGGCCGATATAAGGAACAACTTGACGAAGAATGCCCTGGCTTGCGTTACGAAATCAAGTCGCCGTCACAGCGTCCCGACGCCTTTACCGCCGACGTGTTAGCCGGATCGGGGGCAAAGAAAATCGCAATCGAGTCGGACAGCATGACCGTCGCCGGGTTTAACGCGATCAAGTCAAAACTGCCCGAAATTGAGTGGGTCGATACCAGCGGCGTCTTGCTGAAGCAACGGATGATCAAGGACAGCGAAGAGATCGAAGTGCTTCGCAGTGCGGTCCGGATTAACGAGCGGGCGTTACAATCGGTGCTCGCCAAGCTCGGGCCAGACTGGACGGAACTCGAGGTCGCGTACGAATTGGAATCGACCATCCGAAGACTCGGCGCGACGGGTTTCAGTTTCGACCCAATTATCGGGGCCGGCCCAGGCGGTGCGAAGCCTCACTACAGTCCCGACCAGACCGTTCTGGGTGACCATTCGACGCTGCTGATCGACTGGGGCACCAAACTGGGTGGCTATGCGAGCGACCTGACGCGGTGTTTTCATTACGGCAATCCGCCGGCGAAATTTGCGGGGGCATACCAAGCGGTGCTCGATTCTCAACTCGCCGCGATCGACGCGATCCGGCCCGGTGCGACCGCAAAATCGGTGGACGAAGCCTCGCGATCGGTACTAAAAAAAGCGGGACTTGCCGAGTATTTTGTGCATGGACTCGGGCACGGCGTGGGACTGCAAATCCACGAATCCCCCCGCCTATCTGGGGTCAGCGAGGACATTCTTCAGCCGGGGATGGTGATCACCGTCGAACCCGGGGTGTATTTTGAAGGGGAGTTTGGGATCCGAATCGAAGATGACATCCTGGTCACCGAAGACGGAAATGAAGTCCTCAGCGGATTTCCAAAGGGACTCGATGATTGTCATCTGATCCTGTAAAACCTCCGCCAATCACACGATCTTCACCTGACGAGACAGGCATGAGTAAAGGCAAGCAATCCAGCGGCGAGAGCGTTTTTGAACTCGACCGCATCCGGGATATTGTCAAGTTGATGGAAGAACACGACTTGACCGAAGTGGATCTCCAACAAGGAGACGACCGAATTAAGTTGGGCCGTGGCACTGCGATTCCGGTCGCACCGGCGGCGGTTCCGATGGCGGCACCGGCGGCCCCCGTGGCCCCGGCCGGTGGCGCGGCGGCACCGGCGGGCGGTGGCGATGACGGAACCATCACCATCAATTCCCCGATGGTCGGGACGTACTACGCCAAACCGAACCCCGAGGCGGAACCGTTCGTCCAAGTCGGTCAGAACATCAATGCCGACACGATTGTCTGCATCATCGAAGCGATGAAGGTGTTCAACGAAATCCCGGCCGAATGCAGCGGGCGCGTCGTCGAGATCCTGGTTTCCGACCAAGAAGCCGTCGATTTCAACAAGCCCTTGATTCGCATCCAACCGAATAACTAATTCACCGTGTTTCAAAAAGTATTAGTCGCCAACCGCGGCGAAATCGCGGTCCGAGTGATCCGCGCCCTGCGAGAGATGGGAATCGGTTCGGTCGCCGTTTACAGCACCGCCGACAAAGATTCCATGCATGTCCAGTTGGCCGACGAAGCCTACTGCGTGGGCGAAGCGAAGAGCGCCGAAAGCTACCTGAAGATCGACCAGATCATCGCGGCTGCCGAGGTTTCCGGGGCCGACGCGATCCATCCCGGCTATGGCTTCCTCTCCGAGAACGCACACTTCAACGAAGTTTGCCGGGAAAGCGGCTTCGAATTCATCGGCCCTAGCCCGGACGCGATGGAAAAGTTGGGCGACAAAAACACCGCCCGCTCGATGGCGATCGCCAATGATGTCCCCGTTGTCCCCGGCAGCGATGGCCTGATCGAGGACGACAGTAAGGCGATCGAAACGGCAAACAAGATCGGATTTCCCGTGCTGATCAAGGCAACCGCCGGTGGTGGTGGCAAAGGCATGCGGGTCGCCGAAGATGCCGATTCGCTGGAAAAAGCGCTCACCCAAGCCCGCACCGAAGCGCAGGCCGCGTTCGGCAACGGCGGCGTTTACTTAGAACGCTTCATCACCTCGCCGCGACACGTCGAAGTTCAGGTGATCGCCGACCAACACGGTAACGTCTGCCACCTCTTCGAACGCGACTGCAGCGTCCAACGCCGCCACCAAAAGCTGATCGAAGAGGCGCCCAGCCCCAACCTGCCGGTCGAAAAACGCAACGCCATTTGCGAAGCCGCCGTGCGGATGATCCGCGGAGCCAACTATAGCAACGCCGGAACGGTTGAATTCATCGTCGACCAAAACGACGATTTCTACTTCATCGAAGTCAACGCGCGGATCCAAGTCGAACACCCCGTGACAGAAATGATCACCGGAGTTGACTTGATCAAAGAGCAAATCCGTGTCGCCGCCGGTGAAAAGCTTTCGTTCGCACAAGACGAGATCACCGTCACCGGTCATGCGATCGAATGCCGGATCAACGCCGAAAACCCCGACAAGAATTTCATGCCCAATCCGGGCATGATCAACAAGTTCTATGCTCCCGGTGGATTGGGCGTTCGCTTTGATTCGCACGTCTACGGTGGCTATTGCGTGCCGCCCCACTATGACTCGATGATCGGAAAACTGATCGTCCATCGCCCGACGCGTGAAGAAGCGATCGCGACGATGCGACGAGCCCTGGCAGAAATTCAAACCGAGGGGATTTCCACCACCGCTCCGTTCCACGATGTCGTGCTGCAGCACCCGCTGTTTGTCGAAGGAAAGCACGACACCAAGTTCGTCGAACGCGAACTGATGGGCAACTGAGTTGACTGATTCGGCGTTGATCGGTTGGCTGATCGGGTTAGCGGTGGT
This sequence comes from Roseiconus lacunae, assembly GCF_008312935.1. Classification (NCBI taxonomy): domain Bacteria; kingdom Pseudomonadati; phylum Planctomycetota; class Planctomycetia; order Pirellulales; family Pirellulaceae; genus Roseiconus; species Roseiconus lacunae. The sequence continues at coordinate 820,579 of NZ_VSZO01000001.1, forward strand.
TCCGCCGCTGATCATCAGTCTGATCAGCTTGTACCCGGTCCGCCGATTCGCAAGTCAGCTCGGATTGATCGCCAACCCGGGCGGTCACAGTACCCACACGAACGTCACACCGCTGGGCGGTGGAATCGGGATATGGCTGGGGATCATCCTCCCGATGATTGGCGGCACCCTGATCGTTTGCGGTATCGATCTCGGCTTCCATCAATCGCTGGGACTGCCGGATTCGGTCACCGTCTTTTTCTCCGGCATCCGCTCGCGACTGGGCCAGCTTTGGTGCCTACTCGGTGCCGGCACCGTGCTGTTCGCTTTAGGGATCTGGGACGATCGACGTGGTGCCCCGGTTGGATTGCGTCTCTTGATCGAGTTTGGCGTCGCCGCGTTTGTGGTCTACGTCATGGGCTTTGGCTTGACCGCGTTTATTGGGGCTCCGGCGCTAACGAATTTGTTGTCGGTGATCTGGATCGTCGCGGTGATCAATTCGTTCAATATGCTTGACAACATGGACGGGTTGTCCGGTGGTGTCGCCGCGATCATCGCCGCGTCGATGGCCGCGGTGATGCTGACCACGCCGGGCAGCGGTGGTAGCTTACCGCAACTATTCGTCGCCGGTTTACTGCTGTGCGTTTGCGGTTCGCTGCTGGGGTTTCTTTGGCATAACCGACCGCCGGCAAAGCTGTTCATGGGTGATGGCGGAAGCTATTTGGTGGGATTTCTGATCGCGGTATCGATGTTGATGGCAACCTTCGCATCCGAACCACGCCCCCATGCGGTGCTCGCGCCGATCTGCGCGATGCTGATCCCGATGTATGACATGGGAACGGTGTTGTGGATTCGAATTCGTGAAGGCCGCAGTGTCTTCAAAGGTGACCGCAGCCACTTCTCACATCGCCTGGTCGCCTTGGGGCTCTCGCGAACGCAGGCGGTGCTGACGATTCATCTCGTGACGGCGACGTGCGGCTTGGCTTCGCTACTGCTGGTACACGTCACGGTGCTGCAAGCGATCGCGGTCTTGGGCATCGTCGGATGCATGTTGTTACTTGTCGTCATTTTGGAATCGACCGGATGGCGAAAGCAAAGCGGCGAGTAAATGAATCACGCAGTTCGGCGACCGACGCTTTCGCCGAGCCAGCTCGAAGACCAACGTCGCCGAATGAATCGGTGCCGAACTGGGCCGTCTGGTGTCGGTCGCTTGCCGTCGCCGGATTCGGTGGTCTGCTTGCTTTCGTCGCGTTCGATCCCGCCGATAGCGTCGAAATCGAACGCGGGGAAGGACTCTGGTTTTCGACCTTTGCGATCGCTGTTTGGACGCTGACATTGGTTTCCGAACCCTGGCAAGCGTCGCGACGATCCGCCGAGTCAAGCGATCGTTCCGGATTCATCGATCGTTGCTTTGGTGATGTGACGATCGATACCGCGGCCTGGCTGCTGGCGATTTGGATGATGATGGCGGCACTGGCGATGTGCCCGCCGGGTAACTTGCGGTCGGCGACAAATGAAGCATGGTTTTGGGTCGCTGCCGCAGCGACACTGACCGCCGCGCGGCGACTGCTTGTCGAGCGATCCTGTCGCATGATGGCGTTTGCTTTGCTGATTGCGATGACATTCGCGATGGCACTCGATGCCTGCTATGAATTGGCGGTGGAGTTACCTCGAATGCGAGCGGAATACTTGGCTGATCCGGACGAGATGCTCCGGCAGGCCGGCATTGACGCGCCGCGGCAATCGGCGGCGCGCATGGTGTTTGCCAATCGATTGCTCGATGGTGGGCCAACCTCGACGTACCTGCTCGCCAATTCACTTGCCGCGGTACTTTCACTGCCAATCTTGGCGGGCGTCTTAGCAGTCATTCATTGGCGGCGCAAACGAGCGTCGCTGGGTACGGCCGGGCTTGGTTTGATTGCTATCTCGGTCGGAGGCCTTGCGCTCGTTGGAACCCAAAGCCGCAGCGGCTTGCTGGCGTGCATCCTAGCAGCGGTCTATTTAACATTTCGGATGAACGGCAGTGACGACGCGATCGCCGCGGACACCACGGAGGACTCTGCCCCAACGTCTTTGGGACCTTCAAGGCCCGCGTGGTGGCAACGATCCTTGGTGCCGTCGATCGTCGGTGTGATCGCGGTCGCGTTTGGCTTTGTGTCGGTAGGTCTGCTTTCGGATGCCGAATGGATCGATGCGGCCCCCTCGTCACTGCTATTCCGGCTTCAGTACTGGAAATCCACTTTGGCGATGCTGGCCGACCATCCTTGGTTCGGTGCCGGACCAGGTACATTCCAAGCGATGTACCTGCAGTACCGGCTTCCCCAAGCTAACGAAACGATCGCGGACCCTCATAACTTTGTTTTCGAAACCCTAGCCGCAGGTGGCATCGTCGCCGGTGCGTTGTTGCTGACGCTGGCAATCCTGCTCGTTCGCGCTTACCGCCGATCGCAACCCGACACCACTAGACGACAGCCGGCCTTGCCCGATTCAAGTAGCACGCCGTTCGCGGATCACCAGTTGGCGATGAAGATGGCGATCGGAGCGGTGGTTTCATCGGGTGTGATTTGTTTGTTATCGATCGCGGCTGGCAACCTACCGAAACTCGGTCAAATTCTTCTGGTGATGCCCGGGGCGATTGCCGCTGGAACGCTGGCATGGAAATCGCGATCGCGACTGACGGCACTCATACCTTGGGCGGGGGCGGTGCTGATCGCGATGCTCCTCCATCTCTGTGTTTCGGGCGGCTGGACGGTCCCGGGTGTGGCGGTGGTGATCTGGATTGCGGTCGCCATCTTGGTACCGCACGAAAGTGGTGCCTTGGGAAATACCGGTGCGTCGCGGCACGGCCGATCGCGCCGCAATGCCTCGCTTTGGATGCTTTCGCTGGGGCTGATTTTGCTACTGACTATCCGAACGACCTCACTGGTTCCGGTGACCTCTGCCGGTACGGCGATGTCGCGGGCCGAGTATGCCGCCCAATCGGGCTTGGCTGCCAAGGCGATCATAGACATCGAATCGGCTGTCGCACACGATCCTTGGGGAACGGCGCCGGCGATTTGGCACAGCGATCTGCTGAAAACCAAGCTGATCAACGAAGGCGACACCGTCCGCCATCGTAGCGAATGGGAATCCGCCGCCGATGAGGTCCTGCGCAGGTGTGGAATCGACCCGATCGCCCGTCGTTCCGTGGCCGAACAATACCTGCACGTTTACCAGTGTTTCGGGAAAGCGGCTGACCTTGAGCGAGCCGACCAGATGCTGATGGATCTGTGCCGTGACAACCCCACCGATGTGTCATTGGTCGCCCAGGCCGCCTTGGTGGCACACCAGCAAGGCCGTGGCGCCGAAGCGAAACGATTGGCCCAGCAAGCGAGGGGGCTTTCAACGCTCGGTGAAAATGTCGTCCGGCTGCTTGGGCTGCAGTTTGCGTACGTTGTTCGGCCCATCGGCCCTGCCGCCGTCAACGCCCCCGTTCAGGAACGGATTAAAGTGCAATTTAGCCGAATCCCTGGCTGGCCCAGCGAACCATAGGGCTGGGATTCCCGTAGCACCGGGCACGTTCTGGTCTCGGAACGATTTCCCCCATTGGCATTTTGCCACTTCATTCGCGCAGACTCATTTGACTCGCACAGACTACGCACAGGACAGAAATCCCGTGAAATACTTCTGGCTCATCCTATTGCTATCCGTCGTGATCGGTGCATCGATCGGTTGGACCACGAATTTTGTTCAGTACGGACGCCGCGATGCGTATTTTGGCGAAATTGACTTCACCGGTCATGTCACCGCCGACAACGTGATGGAACATCTCAAACAGTTCCACAGTGACAGTTCTGCGGTAGCCGAAGTCGACGGCGAAGCCACTCATGACTTCGGCGCGATGCCACCCAACACCAAGGGGAAGCACACATTTGTCATCAAAAACACCGGCAGCGAACCGTTGACTTTGGAACTCGGTGCGACGACTTGTAAATGCACGCTCGGGTCACTCGAAGACAGCTCTGTCGCACCCGGTGAAACGACTTCCGTGGAGATGGAGTGGACTGTCGCATCGGATAAAACCACCTTCGAACAGTCCGCCGAATTGCGAACCAACGATCCCAGCAACCCCGCAATTCGATTGGTGGTGATGGGGCGGATCATCCGAGACATCGAACTGGAACCCGAGTTGATTTCTTTTGGCGAAGTCACCGTCGGGGAACCGCTCGAAATGTCGACTAAGTTCTACAACTACCTGGATGATGACATCGAACTGATCGAAGGCGAATTCAGCAGCGAATCAATGACCGAACTAGCCGAGGTCACATTCGAGGAATTCGAGTTGTCCGAAGCCGACGGCACGCACCAGCACGCTAACCAAGGTTTTAACGTCGTCGCCAAAGTCAAACCGGGACTTCGCCAAGGGCCGATGGCCACGCGTTTGATCATGGTGTTCAAGAAGCTTAACGAAGCCGGTGAACCGGTCGGCGACAAGCTTTACGGAAGCGCCGAAGTTGCTGGCAAAATCGTCGGCCCCTTATCGATGCTCGAAAATACGCACCTCAAAACCACCGACAAGGGTGGATACTACTGGAACCTCGGCCGACTTGGCCCTGACGATAAAAAAGAGTTTAAGGCCCTTCTGGCGCTTAAGGGTAGCGAGAAGGACGGAACAAGCCTTACGATTGGCGAGACTTACCCAAAGGGCGTCGTCAGCGCAGAACTCGGAAAGCCCATCGGACGTGGGAAGACACGACTTTTTCCGATCACACTGAAACTGACGGCAGGCGAAGAGACGGTCGACTTGTTGGGCAAGAACAAGGAGGACTTTGGTTGGGTATGGATCGAATCCGATAATCCCAAGGTCGGCCGCATGCGTGTCGCGGTCAAAGTCATGATCGAACCCTAAATTTTGATTCGGCAGCACCGCTGCGGGGCATCCTCGGATCGAGTTAGTGCTCCGCCTGGACCAAATGCGCGGGTTCGGCTCATCAGCCGGCGTTCGGCTCATCAGCCGACGGGCGTTAGCCCCGGTTGTTGCACCGAATCCGTGGCTAACGCCATGCGGCTAAACCTAACTTCAAAGGTTGACGAAGCACTAGTGAAACAGCCCATGCAACCGTTTTCAGCTGCGTTTCGATCTCGAATTTTATCCGGCCCCTCCGCCAGGAGCCCCCGTATGCCGTCAAGACTCGGGGTTTCGGCGATGCTTATCGCCGCCGGCTTAGGCAGTCTTGCCGGCTGTAACGACGGCCCAACCCCGGGCGAATCGCGAACGGCCAAATCGATCGATCGCCAATTGGCCCCTGTCGCCGAAACAGACGCGGCGTTCAAACACATCGATGATCAACCTTCGCTCGACTTTCGCGCCTCCTGGATCAAAGACGAACTGAAGCGGGCCGCCCGCGAAGAAGCGGTGATCACACGTTACGCGAAGTTCAGCGATGACGTTGAAGCCGATGCAATGACGCCGCCTTCGAATCCTCAGTTCGGCCCCGCCACACGCTTGGTTCAGGCCCCTCTTGCCAAGCCTGCCAGTTCACCGCCGCTCTCTTCGGATGATCCTTCGGCCAGTCCGAGCCTCTCTGATACCGGGCCGATCGAAGTCGTGCCGACGCCTCAGCCACGCCCCGAGATGAAAGGCGAATTGATCCCCACCCCACAGGGCCTGCCTGAATCTTTCGATGGTGCTGAAGAAACACCACCGATGGCTCGCATTGCTGCCGATGTCGCCGATTCGAAAGCCGAAGCGCCAAGTAAGGACCTGACAGCTCCAGCCCTGATTGACCCGACGACCGAGGCTGGCATGGTCGCCGATGATGGCCCCGAAGACTACAACACTTGGCCAGCCCCAGATGTTTTGCTGTTCTTTACCGGTAACCAGCACGGCTATATCGAACCGTGTGGCTGCACCGGACTTGAGAATCAAAAAGGCGGCGTCGCACGACGTTATACCTTTATGGAGCAGCTTCGCAAAAAAGGCTGGGATCTGATTCCGGTCGACGCCGGAAACCAAATTCGCCGGATCGTCCCCCAAGCGGCGATCAAGTTCGAACGATCGACGACGGCACTCAAGGAAATGAAGTACCAGGCGGTCGGTTACGGTCCGTCCGATTTGCGGATCGGTGCGGGTGATTTGATCGCGATGGCGTACTCCGACGAACAGATGTTCGTCTCCGGCAACGTCACGATCTTCGAACCGGAATTGCTTCCGACCTATAAGGTGATTCGGCGCGGCGAGTGGAAAATCGGCGTGACGTCGATTCTTGATCCCGACGCACTCGAAGCAGCGACCGGTTCAGACATCACCGTCTCGCCAATGAAAGAAGCCGCCCAAGCGGCCCTCAAATCGATGAACGGCGACGGGGCAGAGTTTCGTGTGCTGACTTTCTTCGGCGAAGAAGAAGCGGCGAAGAAATTGATGACCGACGTTCAAGGTTTTGACCTGATTGTCGTCTCCGGGGGCTATGGCGAACCGCTGTATCGTCCACAACCGATCGAAGGTTCCAAAACCAAATTGATCGTGACCGGCAACAAAGGCATGTATGCCGGCTTGGTTGGCCTCTATCAAAACCAGCCGATGAAGTACGCCCGCGTTGCTTTGACTCATGAGTTCGAAGACGCACCGGAAATGCGCAAACTGATGGCCGACTACCAAAAGCAACTTGAACAACTGGGCTTCAGCGGTCTCGGTATCACGCCGATGCCGCATCGTTCTGGCAACACGTTTGTCGGAAGCGAAGCCTGCAAGGATTGCCACGAGAATGCCTACGATATCTGGGAAGGTTCCATGCATGCCTTGGCGACCGAGCACTTGGTTGAGCCACCGGCCGAGCGCGGGGATGTCCCACGTCACTTCGATCCGGAATGCCTAAGCTGTCATGTGACCGGCTGGAACCCGCAAGGCTATTACCCATACAAATCCGGTTACATGGATCTGACGAGCACCGCGCATTTGGGCGGCAACGGCTGCGAGAATTGCCACGGTCCGGGGTCAGCCCACGTCGCCGCCGAAAGCAACAAGGCCAACACACCCGAGATCGAATCACTTCGCAAGAAACTGCGACTGCAAGTTCAGCTGCCAATCGAAAAGGCTCGAGAACACTGCATGGAGTGCCATGACCTCGATAACAGTCCCGACTTCCATGACGAGGGCGCCTTCGAAGACATCTATTGGCCCGAGATTGAACACAACGATTGATCAATGACGGCAAGGAAACGTCGTCGAGCCCTTGTAGCGAAGCCCGCGGTTAGCGCCGTCGGCTTAAAGGTAAGCCGAACGCGCTAAGCAGGTAAACACGAGTCTTTGGGTTTAACCATCTGGATAACACCCTCACGCTTGCGGGAGGGTCGGACGAGCAAACGGCCGGGGAGGGTGCCCTCTCCGGGCCTGAAGGCCCGACTCTCCCAGTGGGAGAGTGAAATGACTTAAGCCGAATCATTCGTGTTCAACTGCTTAGCGTCGGCCCCCAAGCTGGCCCCCTACGATTTCAGGGTTGTTTCTCAGCCGAGGCGGCGCTGATTATTCAAACCAGTTGACGGCGTTCTGGAACATCGCCAAACCGTCGCCGACTTCGGGTTGCTCGGTACGACGTGTCCAATACGGGTGCTGCGTCGGATCGATGTGACGCTCGGGGTGCGGCATCAATCCAAAGACACGACCGCTGGCATCACAAACACCGGCGACATTTGCGTCGGCACCGTTCGGATTCGCTGGAAACTCGATCACGTTGTCTTCGACACCGCTATCGGCATCACGCGTGTAACGCAAGCACAGTCGCCCAGCTTGCTTCAGTTCATCGAGGACCGCTTCACTGCGGGCGACAAACTTTCCTTCGGCATGAGCCATCGGCAGGTACATGTGCCGGATGCCTCGCAAGAACGCGCAGGCACCTTGCTCACCACCGGCGGTATCGGTCGCCAAATGAACCCAGCGGTCTTCGAAGCGGCCGTGGTTATTCCAGGCCAACGTCGCGGGCTGCTCACCTTCGGCGGCGGCGACGTTTTCGGTCAGTACGCCCAACCGCATCAGAACCTGCATCCCATTGCAGATCCCCAGCACCAGACGATCGCCTTTGCCGTGCACGAACGTATCGACCAAATCGGCCAAGTGGTTTTGCAGTCGTGTGGCTAGGATTCGACCGGCAGCGATGTCGTCGCCATAGCTGAATCCACCGGGGACGCACAGAATTTGGTAGCGGTCTTTCAGCGCGGCGTTTTCGGCCAGACGATTGACGTGAACCCGCTCGCATTCGGCGCCGGCACGCTCGAACGCATACGCGGTTTCTTCATCACAGTTGGTGCCCGGGGCTCGTAAGACGAGGACTCGTGGTCGCGGCATTGCTTGGCGGTCAGTACGGTGTCAGTTAAAAGTGCTCAGCCGCCGGTTTCGGCGGCCTTTCCTCCAGACAGCCGTCCATCCGCGCCACCTGGAAATGCCGAGTTTATTGGTTCGAAACGACCTTTCCTAGGGCCGCACCTACGGCAGAACCTTCACTTGCAACCGTTCGTGGTCGTGATCCCACCCCACGACGGCCCCTCGGATGGTGAGACGATCGCGTCCGGCCTGTTCATACTCATCCGCCAAATGACGCGGGATATACAATACCAGCGGCAACGGCGGCTCGTCGTGCCGAGCCCAGACGGCGTAGCCATCGTCGTACACGTGCGGATCCTCTTTGCCGCTGTAGAGCAGCCGCCGCTCGATAAATACATCCATGTCAAACGTCATCCCCGAAACCGCGTCGATCAACAAGTCAATCCGTTGATCGTCACCACGAGAATCCCACAAATGGCTCGCGGTTTCGACGAACGTTATCTCCGACTCGATCTCCTGCTGTCCCGTTTGTTCAAGCGAAGATCCATCGGCGTGATCCATCGGCGCCAACCTTGCGCGATCGGCCTCCTCCGGCGCCGCGTCCTGATCTGGAAAGACATCGAACGCCAGCGACTTTGTCCAATCAGGCCAGCGAGGAATGTCGACCCGCAAGTCTACCGTCCACTTCAAATCATTGTCGGCTAGATCAAATGAGTAGGGCGCGTCACTTGGCACGGGGATATCGAAACTGAATGCTTGCTGGTCCCCGGGTTCGATCACGGTCGTTCCTAACAACTCAACCTCGGTTTGATAGAACTGCTTGCGGTGCGTCGTCCGATTACTACCGCTACCGCTGACGGCGACTTCGCTTCCGTTCAGCGTCGCGGTGATCCGGTTGATGTTGACACGTCGCTTCGGCTGGAACCCCAATTTCACGTTCACGGTTCCGCCGGGATGTACCTCGGGGGTCATCAGCTCGGACTCGACGTTTCCTAGCAAGAACTTTGGAAGCACCGTTTTCGCCGCCAACAGGGCGGACAACGGAACGATAAAGACGCCGATAAACAATCCGGCAAACGGATTCGCGATCAGCACAGCGATCATGCCGCCGAATGCCGCGATCAGCGCCAAGATGACGATGGCTGCCACGGCATTGCCAATACAACCGGTCAATTCGGTGGACTGATTCTTGATCGTCTCCGGCCGTTTGTGGGGCCGCACGATGTACTCTGCGGACGCCTTTGGGTCGAACGCCCAGGGGATTTTAACTCGCACATCGATGTAGTGATCGACGTTGATGTAACTCCCGTGATAGCTAGGTGGCCAATCTGCGACAGTCAATTCGAAGCGATACGCCTCGCGCCGTCCCGGCTCCCACTGTCCGGAGAACAATGTCACCTTTTCGGCTGTTCCCTTGGCGACATTGCCGCGACCGTGCGTACGCCAACCGGACTGAACCTCGAGTGCTTTGCAATTAACACTCGTATCGGTTTCGACGTTAACCGACCCACGTACTTTTTCGCCGCCCCGATAAATGCGATCAGGCTCGTCAAGTTCAATCGATAAATCGCAGTTCGCCATCCGTCTCTACCTGTTGTTGCACGACGTCGTATAAGTAGCCTTCGATCGACCGGACGTCAGTCCCAAATCGTTCGATCAATCGGGCCGCATCGGTCAGCGTGATTTGTGGGACGTCGGTCGCCGGGCCACGAAGCGATGCGAGCACTCGCCGGTTTAAGATCTCGGTCAGTTTTTCCGCCGTCAACGTCAGTCCGATCCGATCGGTGTGGACATCATAGCCGGCCCGGCGCAGCGGCCCCGTCAAATCGCGATGGCTGGATAAAACCAAAGGCACGCCACTATCGAAAACCAGGCGCCGAATCCGTCGTGGTAACCGTTGGGCTTCGTCGACCAACAATGGCCATCCCCACGGGATCGTCGGACACGCGGCATCTTCGGGCAAATACACGTACGCCGCCTGGGGAATGACCCTTCCGATCGCCAGCATCCGCGTGGTCTTGCCTCGACCACAATCGCCTAACAGTTGAAACGCGGCTCGGGATCGGAACTGCCAATCCCTCGTCGCAGATTGCGAACCGATCTGCCGTAAGATGCGATCAACGTCGACGACGGCCAACTCAGCCCTCTCGGCACGTTCCAGTTCTCCAAACGGGTTACGATACAGATTCGCCGCCTGCCAACGGGTAGCACTCCGGTCCAATCGCATTCGGTGTCGCGCAGCTGTTGGGGGGACGATCACGTTCATGCCCCTACTATGCCCGAGTCGGACCGGAATCTGCAAGATGAGACCAGGCCAAGCCAAGCGACCTCCATCCGCCATACGATATTGCGATCGGCGTGACGCCGTTCGAACAGCCTGTCTCGCGATCACTCAACTGGTGATCGCGACCCAATCTTTGGTCTATGCACAATCTCCGGCACCCCCGATCACCGACGTCGCTTTCACCCCCGATGGCAACGCGATCGTTGCGGTCAGTCAATCGGGGCTGCAAATCTACCGCTGGCCGTCACTTGATTTGCAACGTACCGTGCTTGATTTGCGAGGTACCTTGGAGGTCGATGCGCCGAACCTACACTGTGTTGCATTCTCATCCGATGGAAGCCACGTCGCCATCGGCGGAGGCGAGCCGTCCCAGTCGGGCTCGGTGGAAATCTTCCCTTGGCCACTGTCTTCGGAAGCTCAAACGAGGGAAGCCAAATTCTCTCGCTCGCAACGCCTGACCGGTCACGACGATTCCGTTCGTGCCATCGTCTGGCTAGGACCAACGTCGATCGCATCGGCAAGTTTAGACCGCACGATTATCCGTTGGGACCTCGCCGGCGAACCACATCGGCAACAGACACTTCGCGGTCATTCTCGCAGCATTCATGCATTGGCCGCTTTTGACGTCACCTCGAAATCGAACCCGCAAGCTTCGACATCCGTATCGAAAACAGTCCGTACCGGTCTTATCAGCGGTGGGGACGACCGTTCGATTCGCGTTTGGGAATTGATGCCAGAGGCGGGTTCGTCGCCGCTCCGCCGAACGCTCCATCAACACACCGCAGCCATCAATGACTTGGCGACCCGGGCAAATGGCAACGGCCTTCCGATGGTCGCGTCCGCGTCGGCCGATCGATCGATTCGATTTTGGCAACCGACGATCGGCCGGATGGTTCGTTATGTTCGACTGCCTGCGGTTCCGTTGGTCGTCGCATGGCTCGATGACAAGCACCTGGTCACCGGATGTGACGACGGCCAGGTTCGATTGATCGACACCGTCAACGTCCAGGTCATCGAGACCCTGCCTGTACTGGAAGGCTGGGTCTACAGCCTTGCGGTCTCTGCCAAACAAGATAACGCCCCCCGAACGTCGATCGTTGTCGGTGGCAGCGGTGGTCAATTACGATCACTTGACTTTACAATCCCCGAGAAACTCGCTCGCTGAATCTACCTGTCTACCATCCCACCTGACACCATTGCCGCGACCGCTCACGATGCCTTCCGAAACGTCATCTCCGTCACGACGCATTGTTTACCCATCCGCCGTGGACTGGTGGTTGGCCGCACTGTTGATGCTTGGGCCGCTGATCTGTGTCGGGGTCACCGGAATGTTGCTGATCGAAGGCAAAAATCAAGACGCCTTCATCAGTTTGGTCACCGGAGCCGGGGTCCTGTTACTGACGGGTCTGTTGGTCATCCCCTGTCGCTACACGATCACCGAGGACACGTTAGCGATACGCTGCGGCATCGTGATGTCGCGGATCCCGCTGTCGCAGATCAGAACGATCGAACCGAGCGGTAGCTGGCTGAGTGCCCCGGCGCTATCAGTTCGTCGGGTCAAGATCACAACGGCTTCACGCTTCTATCTCGTATCGCCAATCGATCGGGAACGATTCATCAGCGAACTCGCAGACGCCGCTAAACTGGATCAATAACGTTGTCATTCGCCTCGCGAGCACAGCGTCCCTAAGAACTCCGCCTTACTCACCTACGACCTCGCTACACCTTGCCCAGCGAAAGACCTTCGAGCATTTTTTCGGCCGCGTCGCTTTTGTTGAGCACGTAGTAATGGATGCCGGCGACTTGGTTCTCGAGTAGATCGATCGTCTGCTTGCGAGCATGCTCGACACCGATTTCAAACTGCTCCGCGTCGTCTTCGACGGCGTTCATCGCGGCGGCCAGTTGATCTGGGATACGGGCTTTGCACAAACCGGCAATTCGTTCGGCTTGCCGAAAATTGGTCACCGGCAGAATGCCTGGGACGATTGGGACATGGATCCCCGCCTGATCGCACGCGTCTCTGAAACGATAGAAATCGTCGTTGTCATAGAACAACTGCGTCACCACAACGTCGGCACCGGCATCGACCTTTCGTTTTAGGTTGGTCAAATCGGTCGCCGCATCGATGGCCTCTTGATGAACTTCCGGATAACCCGCGACGGCGATACCAAACTCGTCGGCGAATTCGCTACGGATCAATTCCACCAATTCATTGGCGTAACGCAGCCCACCTGCGACGGCTTGAAATTCGGTGCTGCCCTGGGGTGGATCGCCGCGCAAGGCAACGATGTAGTCGGCCCCGCGTTGTTTTGCTTCTCGCAAATAATCACATAGCTGGTCCACCGTCAGCCCGACGCAAGTCAGGTGCGATGCGACGGGTAAATCCGTCGCTTGACGAACCCGCTGAACGACATCGAGTGTTTTTGTTTGGGTCGATCCGCCCGCCCCATAGGTGCACGTGAAAAACGCGGGACCGAACTGTGTCAATCGTTCAACATTACGTTCCATCAGCTGCATCCCTTTGTCCGTTTTTGGGGGAAACAGTTCGAACGAAATGGTGCAGCCCTCGCCTCGGTATTGATCGGCAAGCTTGGTCGTGGAAGTCATTGTCGATCGAAAATCCTTGTGGGATGAAGAATTGTGCAATGAAGAATCTTGTGATTTGAACATTGGTTGGTGGTCCCATTGTATCGCCCCGGCAGAATTCGCCCATAAGGCCCCCAAAAGACCATGAGAACTCCCATTCTGGAAACGTGCCTTCAGCAATCGACACCCTCTGAGGCTCTTCCGGATGCCGCGTTCCGATCTTGATTTTAGGATAAACCCAATGGGGTTCGCCACGGTTTTGCCGCAATGACCGCGGCGAACGCCTGTCGACTGATTGACCAGACTTATGATTGACCAGACTTAAATGACTGGTAGCGACAAAGCACGAGCCGCTTCCGTCTGGAGACGGAATCCCACCTCATCGATGCAAAACTTGACCTCGCTGGGCGTCCTCCCTAGACTCGCGGGCCACCCCGCCGAGGCAATCTGGCGACTCGTTGACGCGAACGGAAAGATCGACGTGATCGTTTGATGAAATTCGCAAGCACAGAAATTCGCGAGCATTGGGCCAACTCACTAGAATAGCGGCCCGTCCCGCCAGACGCTCCACGCCCCACCTTTTCTCACACGCTTCTCCATCGGTGCCAACCTTGATCGATGCTGCTTTGTTCGGACTGCCGGACCCATTCGGATTCTTGACGACCGAGGCTGTCGCCCAATCGACACCTCACATGTTTGGACTGACGAGTCTTTTCGGGCAACCTTGTTTGGGACAGCCTTGTTTTCTAGCTCAAGCCGCGGAGTCCGTCGTCGCCGAAACGACGCTTCAGCCGGCGCCGTTGATCGCCTTGCTGGCGATCGGAATTGCGTTGCTGCTAGTGCTCATTTTAAAGCTAAAACTTTCCGCATTCCTGGCGCTCTTGATCGTTTCGGTCCTCGTCGCGGCGACCAGTCGGTTGGTGAACCCCGAAGCGGTCCCGTTGACGCAAGTCGCCGATACGATCGTCACCAGCATGGGCGGCGCCCTCGGTTTTATCGCCACCATTATCGGCGTCGGCGCGATCTTTGGGGCGATCCTAGAACACAGCGGCGGCACTCAATCGCTCGCCAATTACTTGGTGCGAAAGTTTGGCGCCAAACACGCGCCCTGGGCAATGTTGCTAACCGGCTTCATCATTTCTGTACCGGTGTTCTTGGACGTCGCCTTGGTGATCCTCGCTCCGTTGCTGTACGCCCTGGCACGAGACACCAAACGTCCGTTCCTACACTTCGGGTTGCCACTGGTCGCGGGGCTCGCGGTCACTCACGGCTTTGTACCGCCAACTCCGGGACCGGTCGCGGTCGCCTATTTCCTTGGCGTCAATCTGGGTTGGGTGATCCTGTTCGGTGTCCTGGTCGGACTGCCCACGGCGTTGATCTGCGGTCCTCCTCTTTGCATCCTGCTCAGCAAGGGCGTCGAACTCCCGATGCCGGAAGAAGAGTTCATCGAAGAGACCAAAGTTGAGCTTCCGTCGGTCGGTTTTATCCTGGCGTTAATCGGATTGCCGATCGGAATGATTCTGGCCAATACCATTGTCGAACAGTGGTATGCATCAGGTTTACCCGAAGGCCTATCCCGTCAAGAACGCGGTGCCCAACTTTCGCAGTTACTCGCCGACAGCCCGCTGCCGATGCAGTTAATCTCGTTCTTTGGTCACCCCGTCATCGCGTTGCTAATCTCGACCATCATCGCGTTGTATTTCCTTGGCACCCGCCGCGGTGTTGACCGCGAAACGTTACTGGACATTTCGACCAAGGCCCTGGGACCGGCGGGAATCATCATCCTGATCACCGGTGCCGGCGGTGTCTTCAAAGGCGTGCTTGCGGCGACTGGGATCACCGATGCGATGGAGATCATGTTCGCCGACTCGGGCATCTCGGTGCTGCTACTGGCATGGATGTTCGCCACACTGATCCGAATCGCCCAGGGTTCCGCGACGGTTGCGATGCTGACCGCGGCCGGGTTGATGGGGAACTTCACGGTCGGCATGACGCAGCCTCAACTGGCTCTGATCGCGGTCGCGATTGCTGCCGGTGCGACGGGCTTCTCTCATGTCAACGATTCCGGATTCTGGATGATTTCCCGGTACTTCAAAATGAGCGAAGGACAAACGCTTCGTACCTGGGGCGTGATCTCGACGTGTATCTCCTTCGTCGGCTTCGGCATCGCTACCATCCTTTGGCAATTCTTCGGCTGATGGACCGCCGATTCGCCACGAAGACTCTTTTGCAAGCATTTCCGCTATGCCCATGGTCGATCCATTGGTCGCCGACGAGGGGAATAGGGGGGCCGCGCGACGTCGACAATCGCGGTGATTTGAAAGTCGATCTGGCGGTCGCCGGGGAAAAAGCCTAGCCTGATTTTGCTCGGCAACTACGTAGCTTTGCCGTAGTTGCTCTTTTCTTTGGATTAAAAAAGCAACACGAAGGATCGTGACCATGTCAGCTGGCGAACGAACACCGAAATCCGAGTTTCGGAAACGTAGGGACGAACAAGCGACGACACCGACTCCCGTCATCGCGACGATTCCGGTCGATGATCTAACACGACCGCATTTTCTGGTCAGCCGGATGAGTGCGATCGGGGACACGATCCTAACGCTGCCGGTCGCATGCGCGTTGCGAGACCGATTTCCCAATGCGACGATCTCTTGGGTCGTCGAAGAGAAATCCTCGCCGATGGTGCGGCGTCATCGTGCGGTGGACAATGTGATTGTTTTGGAACGCGGCTGGTTCACGTCGCCGAAACGATTGCGTGCGGCACGAAAGCAACTCCGCGAATTGAACGTCGATATCTCGGTCGACTGCCAAGGCATGACCAAATCCAGTTTGGCATGCTATTTGTCGGGCGCCGCGCATCGAGTCGGCTACGCCGGTAAGCATGCTCGCGAATTGAGTCGCTGGTTTTCGAACGTCAAAATCAATCCGGTATTTCATCACCTCACCGACCGTTCGCTGGAGCTTTTGATCCCGCTCGGAATCAACTCGCCAACGATCCGCTGGGATCTGCCCGTCGCCGCCCCGGCACGCGCGTGGGCGCAGCGTTACCGGAGCACCATCGATTCACCCAAGGTCGCGATCCTGAATCCCGGGGCGACTTGGCACAGCAAACGTTGGTTACCCGAACGGTTTGGTGAAACGGCGCGATACCTTCGTGATCGTTACGGTTACCAATCGATCGCGGTCTGGGGCACGCCGCTCGATCGCGCGATGGCGACCGATATCGTTTCCACCAGCCAGGGCGCCGCAATCTTGGCCCCCGACACCGACCTGCAACACCTAGCCGCGATGATTGAAACCTCGGATCTGTTTATCAGCAACGACACCGGTCCACTACATATGGCCGTCGCGGTGGGGACCCAAACGATCGGTCTTTATGGCGCCACGCAACCAGGTGACAGCGGCCCGTACGGCCAGATCGCGATCCAAAAAGCGGTCGAAACCGGGAACTCAAGACAACGACGCCAGGCATCTAATCAAGCGATGCGGGCCATCGAAGTTCGGCACGTTTGCGAAGCGATCGACCAGATCGAAAGTGAACGCAAACTGTTGGTCGCCGCTTGATGAGTGACACTCCCAACCACAGCGATCAGACGGCGACGGTTCGGCACCTGCGTGACGTCGTCGAACGGTTCGTTGCCGAACGTGACTGGCATTCGTTCCACAACCCGAAAAACCTGACGATGTCGTTAGCCATCGAAACAGGTGAATTGATGGAACACTTCCAGTGGTTGACGTTGGAAGAATCTGCGGTCGTCAAAGACGACCCCAAACGTAAGCATGACGTCGGCGAAGAACTTGCCGATTGCTTGTCATACCTGCTCGCGCTGGCAAACATGATGGACATCGATGTCACCACGACGCTGGAAGCAAAGATGAAACGCAACGCGATCAAGTATCCCGTCCCCTGAAGTCAGCCGCTCGGCCGACATCGTTCGGTAGACTCGCCTAACGATCCGCTACAGCCCCAATTCTTTTCGCACGTTTTCCGGCGTCGCAATCGTTCTCGGACGTGTCGCTTTCCAAGAAGCGAACACGGCCATCAAAGACAAACAGATCGCGCCACCGACGATGTTGTGGACTTGCCACGCCGGCAACCCTTGGTCGAGCGCCGTGAACAGAGTGAACGCCCAGTTGGTGATCTGCCATGCCGGGTCATAGCTGATCTGCTGATAGTCATAGTAATGAAGCTGCAACGAATACGGCAGCAACGCGGCGAGTACGGCGACGACGACGAACGCCGCCAACCCGATCTCGACGCGAGGGTTATTGCGAAGCCTGATCGCCCACATCATCACCCGTACGATGACCAGATAGCCAACCACATAAGAAGCGTACAGTAGCCCGGGGTCACCGATGTAGGCATTCAACCGCCCGATACCAGTCCCACGGGCGATCCCCGTATTTGCGATGTACTGGACCGACAACTGCTGCAGCACCGTCAACAATCCGATACACGTGATCGCGAAAATGGTCCCGGTCGCCGGACCCGGCGTCAGCCAAGTCAGCATCAAACGGGCGAGAAAGCTCTGTGGCAATTCGCGTCGGATTCGCGGCGTCATGGTGTCGCTTTCGCTGACCATCATCGCACCGCTGATCGTCCAAATCGCCGACAGGACAAACAGACTGATCATATAAATCCCGATCCCACGCTGTTCCAACAGAACCAATGACGCGGCGCTGATGGTCACACAGACCACGGTGAAACCGAGTAATGAAAGCCGTATCGCCGTCGACCGATTTTCCGTTTCGGGTGTCAACTGCGCCGCGGTCGCGGTCAGCATCAAATGCGACGCGGCTATTGCAAAGGCGACCGTCGCCAACACGGTGAAAACCAAATCCGTTGTCGTCAGCGGGTTCCCGTAAAACACCATCCCGATCACCATCGCGCTGACGCCATATTCGGCCAACAGCAGAACGATAATCAGCACCAACATGGTCATCACCCGGCCGCCTCGACCTTTGGACACGGGCGCAAAGAACAGCCCCATCACCGTTAGCACCATCCCGGCGACGGCCAACGATCCGATGATCAGCAACGTTGTCGGAAGATCAACACCGCGAAGTGAGTAGGCGTACGCCAGGCATGGAAACAAAGTGACAAAGTAAAGCAACATTTGCAGCATCGCGCTGAACAGCTTTCCTAACACGATCTGCCAAGGCGAAAGTGTTGTGATCGATAGCAGTTCCAGCGTCCCGTCATCGATCTCGCTTTCTAGCGACCGATAGGCGGCCAGCGGCACGACCAACATCATCGGCAGTGCCAACACGGCGTAGTAGCCGATCATCATTCGTGGTGCCGATGGCGAGGTATAAATCTGCGGCATCATCGAAAGGCTGCCCGCGACCGTCCACGCCAATGCCGCAAATAGGATCAACGAAAACGTCACCACAAACTGGCGACTCTTAAGCGACTGCCGCGTTTCCTTGACCAAAATCGGATTGATCGCATCGCCGAACCGTTCGCAACGCCGATCGAGCGAGTCGAGCCAATCGGCAAAAAAGCTGACGGGCGATTCCTGTTGTTCCACCGCCAAACTCATTGCACCAACCCCTCGGTGACTTGCAAAAAGACATCTTCCAAACTTTTCTTGCGCGCCGACACTTCGGCAACTTGAAAGCCTTCGGCGACCAGTCCCGAAACGATCGCGGCTTGCTCACTCAGGTCACCGCTGAAACCGAAGCGAACGAGTTGTCCGTCGACAACGATCGAACCGAGGTCGACGTGCGGTTGCAATCGCTGCAAGCTGGCGGTGAGATCGTCTTGACGATTCAAGATTCGCAACGTCAGCTCCGCTTCGGTTTGCATCTCCTTTTGGATGTCGTCGACATGGCCGGTCGCCAATAGCTGTCCTTGTTCAATGATCCCCACCGCGTCACACATCTCTGCGAGTTCGGTCAGAATATGACTGCTGATCAAAATGGTTTTACCGCGATCGGCAAGTTCACGAATCATCTTTCGCAATTCGATTCTGGCACGCGGATCCAGTCCCGCCGCCGGCTCATCAAGGATCAAGACCGCGGGATCATGAATGAGCGCCCGCCCAAGACACAGCCGCTGCTTCATCCCTTTGCTCAGCCCGCGAATCGGTTTGTCCGACATTTTTTCGGTCCCGGTGAACCCGATCACCCATTTCAGCCGTTCGTTTCGCTCACGGCCGACCAGCCCATACGCTCGGGCAAAAAAGTCCAAGTATTCGCGGCAGTTCACGTCGCGGTACGTTCCGAACGAATCGGGCATGAACCCTAAACGCTTACGGACAAGTTCAGGATCATTCACGACGGAGAACCCGTCGACGAAGGCATCGCCGTAGCTGGGCAGATCCAACGTCGCCAAGATCCGCATCGATGTCGTCTTGCCGGCGCCGTTGGGGCCGATGTAGCCAAACACTTGGCCCTTCTGGACCTCGAAAGTGATGTCGTTGACCGCCTTGGTTTTGCCAAAGAATCGGTGTAGTCGCCGCAGTTCAATGCTGGGCGTGTCGGCGGAGTGGACGTGTGGAACTTGATCGGCCGACCGGACTTCGAGAGCATCGGTGCCTCCCGAAGCGGCCTCGCTCGCAGTCAATTCATTCACAGGTTGTTCGTTCATGGCATCGTCCCCATCACATATCGAACGCTTTCGACAGCTTCGGCATCGGCGACCGGAACGATGTCACCGGAAACATCCGAAATCCCGACGAACGAGCCGTTGGGCAAGTCGCCTTTGATAAACAGTTGTTGGTTCAGCCAAATTTCGACCAACCCGTCGACCGCCTGGGTGCTATTGCCGGAGATCTGCCGGTTGGCCACCACCAGCAAATCACGTGTCTTGTCATCGCGTTTTGATCGATTCGATCGAGACGTCGATCCGACCGGGCGGTAATCGGTATACAGCGAGCCGAGAAGCTCGGATGATTGGCGATCGTCGCTCATCCATTTCGCTTGCACCGTTTCGCCAGCCGGCAAGCGAGTGGCGTGCCAATACCGCCCGTCCGCCGATCGTACGACCACACTTCGCAATTCAAAATCGAGCGTGCTGGTTAGATCGACCGTCGTCTGATTGTCCGATTTACCGCCCGAATCAAACGGAGTCAGCGAACCGAGCTGCAACGATCCGAGCTGCTGACGGATGCGATTTTCGATGAATTGTGTCTGTGACCGCGAAGGCAAAAACGAAGGCGTCCAGCGTTGGATGCCACCTTCGATTGTGACCCGTTGCCGAACGTCATTGACGCGACGATCGATGTCTTCCCAAGCCGTCTCACCACCGGGATATGGATAGATTTCACTCTCGGCATCAAACGTCAATCCTTCGGTCGGACTGATCCCGGCGAACAACGTCACGCGACTACGTTCGAACGCGTCCCCGCTCGCTCCATCAATCCAAGTCAATTGACGAACGCGGGTCAACGTGCCAAACCCATCGGCGACAATGCTGTAAGAAAACATCAGCGTTGTCGTGAGAAGTGCCAGCACCGGCGCGATCAAGAACATCAGGTGCGATCGATGGCTGCGCGTCGTCCAGCGATAAGCTATCGGGCCGACCAAAATCACAAACAATGTCAAAATACCGATGAAGGTATAAACCGGCGGCTGAGCAACTCCGGGTATCAACCAGCGACGATGACGACTGTCACCCAGGATCGGGTCGACGCCTCGGCGAAGCATCGGTGACGCCCGTAACCCGACCGTCCATTGCAAAATCGAAGGCAGCACGTTTCGATCGATCTCGCCCGATCCGATGGAAACCACACTACCGGCGGACGCTGAATAAAACGTCGCGTCATTCCACAATTCCTGTGCGCGCTTCAACGTGGCGGCATACTCCTCCGACCAGTCTTGCAATGCTCGCAAGTCCGCCGGATTGGTCGACAATGCGTTGCCGGGAATCCACTGGCCATTGGAAAGCGAAATTCGGTAGCCATTTCGAGCCGCGATCGCATTGGATAACGCTTGTTCGGCCCAGCGATCCGCGTATCTCAGTAATCCGTTGGCAGACACAAACGCTTCATTGATGGCCGTCAGTTGCTTTTCTCCTTCCACCAACGGTGGCCCCAGCGTCAACCGCAAACGCTGGGTCAATTCCGTCGATGAAAGCGCTTCGGAATCTTCCGCCGCGACACACACCAATACACCACCGGCCATCGTCCAGTGGCGAATCGCATCAATGATTCGTCGGCGAGGCACCGAGTCGCCTGAGCGTTCGGCGAGCTCGTCGCGTCCGCTCGTCTCGCCGCCAAGTTCTTCGGGATCGCCGGGTTCGCCGCCTTCGGCAGACTCGACGACTTGTTCGGAAAAGAACGACGCATCGACTAGCAAGCAATCGTATAGCTGTAGCAGACGCCAATCGGTTGGAAACTGTTGCTCATCGATCGTCTCAACGGCGCCGTAAACGGGCGTGCGAAAGTAATCAACGTCAGGGGGGCCAGGCACCGAGGACAGCTCTAAACCCAACACACCGATGTTGCTGACCATTTCGTCAGGCATCAATAGCAATGGATTCCGAGCCGGACGATCCGGTAACGGGTTACCGATATTGGCCGTGTACTCGGGGATCGGATCGCCGTCTTCGAGCAGGTCGATCCGATAAGTGTCACCGAGCGTCCACTTGGAAAAGACATGGTCGATCTGGACCGTTCGAGCACCTTGATCAAATGTGATCGGAATCGTCACGCTGGTCGCGTTTTTCGCAGGTAAGTGCTTTTCCACCGGCGTCAACCGTATCGCCAGCTGCCGCTGTGCGGCCAGGGGGCCGACCGTTGACTTCAGCGTTGCTTTGACCTGAACGTTCCCAACGGGAAACACATTTCGAAGTTCAAGATCGCCAACCAATCCCGCCGTCGGCGAGACCTTGCCGTTGATATCGAGGCTAGGAAAGTTCGCCTTATAAATGCCAATCCCCGCCCGGCTGAACATCGCCGCTTGGTTGACGGGTTGAGCATCGACGTGAACTGGAAAACCCACTGACACGATCGCAACGAGCACCCCAACCGCCGAAAACCATCGCAACCGGCCCGGCCGACGGCTTTGTCGCGGCGAACGCAAGTTCGATCCCGAACCCACATTGGCAGCGTTTGGCCGACCGTCAAATTGGAAATAATGGTTGACGCTCGGCATTATGAATCCGTGGGGTCCCGAGGAGCAAAAATCTGAGGCGGCAACTGGTCTTCGGCGAACGGGCTGTGCGCGGCGTCCTGCGTTTCGCGGCCGATCGGATAAAGCAACAAAAACAAGCCGATCACTTCAATGCCGACCAGCGACACCGTCGACGTCAGAAATGCCAATCCCGCGAAGCTAGTTCCCGTCAGTCTCGCGACCAACAGTTGCACGCCGGCAACCATCAAGGCCACGCCAACTAGCCGGGGAAACATCGCGACGGCCCAGCTGAGCAAGAACAAGGCGACGAACAACACAAAGCAACCAAGCAAATACCCGAGCCCGACGGCACCGGCGATCGCGTAGGCCCCGCCATCGCCGGCCGCCGAGACAACGGCG
Organism: Roseiconus lacunae; assembly: GCF_008312935.1. Taxonomy (NCBI): domain Bacteria; kingdom Pseudomonadati; phylum Planctomycetota; class Planctomycetia; order Pirellulales; family Pirellulaceae; genus Roseiconus; species Roseiconus lacunae. The sequence goes on from NZ_VSZO01000001.1 coordinate 843,201, forward strand.
ATCACGATCGCACTCGCGGTGGTCAATCCGAGCAGCGAGCGAAAGGAGATTCGCGGAAGCAGCCGACTCGGTAACACGGCTTCAGGATCGGCTTGCCGCCCCCGTTGGCCGGCTACCAAACCAGAACGGTGGGGTGAATCCATAGTAGTACTGGAACAGACAGATAAGAAAAGCGGGAGCGACCACCCTCCGTCGTGATGGTCTCGTGTCTCAGTCTAACGAGTTCGCAAGTCCACCGTGTGATTCCCGCGGCGACGGTTCTAGGATCAGCCGCATGGCGTTCGCCACGGTTTCGAGGCGATCACCGGGCTGATGAGTCGAGCCCGAAGACTCGCCCCCCGTATTTTCAAATGGAACGAAACACCGAAAGCCAATGCTCGTCTGCAAAACGTGTCGGTGAGGACCCCGGTACGGCGAGTTCTCCCGTTTAAGCGGCCGGGAAACGAATAAATTCCAATGAATTATCGGCTGAGCACACCCCGCAGGGATCGTTCGGCCGAAAGTGGCTCAATACAAAATGACCGGTTTGAAAACCTCCTCCGAAAACCGCCGAACGCCGGCATGTGAGCCGCCTTAGCTCGCCGCAGACCTAGTTTTCTCGACGCAGGGCCCGATGCTAGACACCATCGACACGCGGTTTTCGGCCCCAATCGTAGCTGGGTGAACGTCTGCTGAGTGTCGCGGCGAAGTGATGGAGTGGCTGATCGCGGGGGAGACAAGCGGAACAATCCATGTTTGCCCTCGACGAAAACCGCACCGTCTAGCTAAACTCTGTGGCTCGATCGAATTCCCGCCCCACTTCTGTAACTCATAATCCCTCTGAAACACCGTGATTTTGATCCTCAAGGGCGGTGCGACCGAGCAACAAATCGACCACGTCATTCAACGTGTCGAATCGCTCGGCCTAAAAGCCCACCTTAGCCGCGGCACGTTCCGCACCATCGTCGGAATTATTGGCGATGAGTCGGAAATTGTGGTCGAATCCATCCGTGCGATCCCCGGCGTTGCCAAAGTGGTACCGGTTTTGCCACCCTACAAGCTCGCGTCGCGCGAAGCCCACCCAGAATCCAGTGTTGTCGACGTCAGCGGAGTCAAGATCGGGGGCGGCCACGTCGGCCTGATCGCCGGTCCTTGCAGTGTCGAAGAAGAGGACCGCATGCACCGGATCGCCGAGTCGATCGCGGCGGCGGGTGCGAACATCCTCCGTGGCGGTGCATTCAAGCCGCGGACCAGCCCGTATGCATTTCAAGGCCTCGGCGAAGAAGGTTTGCGACGCCTACGTGATGTCGGCAACGCACACAGCCTTCCGGTCGTCACCGAAGTCACCGACCCGCGTTTGGTCGAGTTGGTCGCCGAGTACGCCGACATGCTTCAAATCGGCGCTCGCAATATGCAAAACTTCGCGCTGCTCAACGAAGTCGGCGCCTCGAAGCGCCCCGTGCTGCTCAAACGTGGCATGTCAGCAACGGTCAATGACCTGCTGATGTGCGCCGAATACATTCTGTCCCAAGGCAACCCGAACGTTGTCTTGTGCGAACGCGGTATCAAAGGATTCGATCCGGCGACCCGCAATTTGTACGACGTCGCTGCGGTCCCGCTGGTCCAACAACTCAGCCACCTGCCGATTATCGTCGACCCTTCGCATGCGACCGGAAAACCTGAACTGATTCCCGCTTGTGCGTTGGCCGGACTGGCCGCCGGGGCTGACGGCGTTCACGTCGAAGTCCACGATTGCCCCGAAGTCGCCAAGAGCGATGGGCCGCAAGCATTGTTGCCAGAGCAGTACGCCGAGCTTGCTCAACAAATGAAAAGCCTCGCCGAACTACTCGGAAAAACCGTTTCACCATTGCCGGAGACCACCGCGTGAGCCGCCGAACCATTATCGCCGGAAACTGGAAGATGAACCTGCGAGCCGACAGTGCGGCCTCGCTTGCCAAAGGCGTTTGCGACGCGGTGGGCGAAAACCCCGATGTCGAAGTCGCCGTCTGCCCGCCTTCGGTCTACCTGCATCTGACTTCCGACGTTCTCGCCGGCTCGGCCGTCGGTCTGGGCGCACAAAACCTGTACCCCGCCGACGATGGTGCCTACACCGGCGAAGTCAACGCGGCCATGCTGTCTGATTGCGGCTGCCGTTACGTCATTCTGGGCCACAGCGAACGACGCGCGTTGATGGGCGAAACCGACCAGCAAGTCAGCGAGAAACTTGCTGCCGCCCTTGCCGGTAACCTTATCCCGATCGTCTGTGTCGGTGAAACATTGGAAGACCGCGAGTCGGGCAAAACCGAAGACGTCGTCGGTACCCAAGTCCGCGGATCGCTCGCAGGCCTCGACGAAGCACGCGCCCCCGGTGTTGTGATCGCCTACGAACCGGTCTGGGCGATCGGCACCGGCAAGACCGCCTCGCCCGAACAAGCCGAAGAAGTCCACGCGTTTATCCGTCAACTGCTCGGCGAGCTGTTCTCCGGTGAAGTCGCCGACCAAATGCGAATCCAATATGGCGGCAGCGTCAAACCTGGTAATGCCAAGGAATTGCTCGGCCAACCGAATATTGACGGAGCACTCGTCGGTGGCGCCAGCCTGAAAGTCGACGACTTCGTCGCTATCATCAACGCCGGTTGATCAACGGAATGTCACACGGCGATTTTTGACGAAACCATACAAACCAAACCTAAACGGACTGTGAGATCCAATGACTGATTCAATTCATTGTGCCGTCTCGATGCCTTTCGATGCCCTCCCGCTGCACACTCTTCCGCTCGCGTCCCTTGGTAGCGCCGCGATCGGATGGGTGATGTTCATGCTTTCGCTCTTCCTGATCCTGCTGATCCTCGTCCAACGCGGCAAAGGCGGTGGACTCGCCGGCGCCCTCGGTGGCCCCGGCGGACAAAGCGCCTTCGGAAGTAAAGCGGGCGACACGTTCACCCTGATCACCGCCGTTTCGGCAATCATCTGGGGTTTGGTTTGTGCGGTCGCGATGTACACCCTCGGCGTCCCACCGGTCGCTTCGGTTGATGAAGACCTCGACCTCGAAACGCCCCCGGCGTTGGTCTCCCCCGGCTCCGAAGGTGCACCAGCGGGTGGACTCGGTGGTCTTGGCGGACTGGAAGGTCTCGACAGCGGTCTCCTCGGCGGTGACGCAGACATGACCGCCGCCGATGACACAACGGAAGACACCGATGCGAGCGAGAACGACGCGTCCGACGAAGCGGCAACAGAAACCCCATCGGCCGAGCTTGCCCCCACTACCGGTGACGCTGCACCTGCCGACGCAGACTCTGCCGACGCGACCAACGAAACCGAGTCAGCCGAAACTGATTCTTCCGACGAATAGACTTTGCCGATGACGTCTGCCCCCGCCGCCCAGTCTGCCGAGAACGCCTCGAGCGATTCAACGGACAGTTCGCGCGCGTTCGCGGTGTCCAGCATGACCGGGCAGGGCCGAGCGACAGGTGACAGTGCACTCGGAACCGTGACGATCGAACTGCGGGCGGTCAACCACCGCGGCTTCAAGTGCAGCCTGCGCAGCCCCGAGTCGGTCTCGCCTTTGGACGCCCGCATCGAAGCCGAGTTACGCCGACACCTGCATCGTGGTGCGATCAACGTCAACGTTTCGCTCGAACGTGCCGGGGGACAGACCCCCGTTCAAATCAACGCGGCGGTGCTGGCCGATTACTTGCGTCAGTGTCAGCAAGCGATTCAAGAGAGCGGTATCTCTGGCAATCACATCACCCTGAGCACGGCCTCGTTGGTCTCGCTCCCCGGTGTCCTGTCGGGTGATCACAGCCGACAAAACGACAACCAATTGTGGAATCAAATCCGTGCGGTCGTCGCGGCCGCGGCGACGGATTTGATCGAGATGCGGCAACGCGAAGGCGGAGCGATGGCTGAAACGCTCATCGCCGATTGCTCCACCGTCCGTCAACACGTCGACTCGATCGCCGTACTCGCCCCCCAAGTCGCCGATCGATATCGTTCGCGATTGGAGACCAAGGTCAATCGTTTGCTGGCGGAGTTCGACGCCCAAGTCGGTCCGACTGATCTGCTACGTGAAGTCCAGCTGTACGCCGACCGAGCCGACATCAGCGAAGAAATCACTCGCTTAGGAAGCCACTTGACGTTGTTCGAAGCCGTCCTGCGTGGCAAACACGAGCACGCCAAGGCCGCGGGCCCCACTCAGCCGTCGCAGACGCAGTCGCCTCAGCCGAAGGGTGCTGCCAACCGAGACGAGCCGGCCGGGCGCCGGCTGGACTTTATCACCCAAGAGATGTTCCGAGAAACCAACACGATCGGATCGAAAGCCAATCACGCTGACATCTCGGCATTGGTCGTCGAGATCAAATGTGCGATCGAACGGATGCGTGAACTGGTTCAGAACCTAGAATAGCGAACACGCACGCTGAACAGCGAACACGCACGCACGCTCGTCGACTGCGATCTAGATACACTTCCATGAACGAATCCCCCGCCGCCAAGTTGATTATCATTTCCGGGCCCAGTGGTGCCGGAAAATCGACGGTGACCAAACGGCTCTTGTCAGAGTGCGAACTGCCGCTACGGATGAGCGTTTCGGCGACCACCCGTCAGCCTCGCCCTGGTGAAATCCCCGGAAAAGCCTATCATTTCGTCTCGCAAGCGGAATTCGACAAACTGCGTCAAGAGAACGCGTTTCTCGAATGCAAAGAAGTGTTCGGACGCGGACACTGGTACGGCACTCTGCGAAGCGAAGTTGTCGAGGGAATCAAAGCGGGCGAATGGGTGATTTTAGAGATCGATGTTCAAGGCGCCTTGGACGTGATGCAACACCCCGATCTCGAACACATTTCGCTGTTCATCCATCCCGGTTCAATGGAAGAACTCGAGCGACGACTGCGTGACCGGGGAACCGAAAGCGAGCAGGCGATCGAACGCCGAATGGAAACGGCCGCCGGGGAAATGCGATTCCTGCACGAGTACCAATACGAAATCATCAATGGGTCGGTCGACGCGGCCGTCGCCCAAGTTTGCCGAATTCTGAAAGACCACCAGGAGAACCAGGTATGCTCGAAGAGCTAAAAGACGAAGAAACCGTCAACAAGGTTGGCGGACGATTTAAGTTGAGCACGCTGATCCAAAAGCGTTTGGTGCAACTCAACCAAGGCAGCCGCGCGCTCGTCAACGCGGATACCCATGACAAGATGTCGATCGTTTTAAAAGAGATTCTGCAAGACAAGATCTTTCTTAACACCGATAACGAAGTCGAACAGGTTACCGAGTTGGACTTGGACGCGACCATCGCCGCCGCCGAATCTCCCGATCTCGATCCTTCTGATCTGTAAGGCAGCGGTGTGACCAAGACCGCCGTATCCGATCCAACATTGGGCCAACAGGACTCGGCCAAACGAATCCTGTTGGCGGTCGGCGGTGGGATCGCAGCCTACAAATCTGCGACATTGTGCAGCCGCTTGGTCCAAGCCGGCCACCGTGTCCAAGCCACGATGACCCGGGCGGCCACCGAATTCCTCGGTCCCGCCACCCTCACCGCGCTGTCCGGTCGCGCGGTAGTCACCGAATCTTTCTCGCCCCGGCATCCGCTCGGCCCCCACATCGAACTGGCTCGCGACGTCGACTTGATGATCGTCGCACCGGCGACGGCGAACCTGATCGCCAAATTCGCTCAAGGCATCGCCGACGACCTGATCAGCACGCTGTACCTGCAAAATGTTGCCCCGGTTTTGATCGCCCCGGCAATGAGTGATCCGATGTGGGGCAAACCATCCGTCCAACGCAACGTCCGGCAGATCGCCGAAGACGGATGCCACCTGGTCGGCCCCGAATCGGGCTGGCTTTCTTGTCGCGTGCGTGGGTACGGTCGGATGAGCGAGCCGGAAACGATTCTTGATCATGCCTTAAAAATCCTTTCCGTTCCCGATCGACGATCTCGCGACGGAAGCTAAGAATATCGCCTCCGCGATCCAGTTCATTTTTCGAAAGCCCGATCCATGCCCCTCTTCGTTTTTGGCCATCGCAATCCGGACACCGACGCGATTTGTGCCGCGATCGCCTACGCCGATTTTCTCCGCCGGACGACTCGTCCGGATGCCATCGCGGCCTGTTGCGGTGCCCCAAACCAACGAACGGAATTCGCCCTCAAGAAAGCCGGCCTCTCGCACCCACGGATCGTCATGGATGTGCGTCCGGTGATCGAAGACGTCTGCCAAACCGACGTGACTCTGGCCACCTGCGAAGAGGTGTTTTACGAGGTTTATCGCCGCATGGACGACCGGGGACTTCGCAGCATTCCGGTGGTCGACCGTGACAAGAAGTTGGTCGGAATCGTTACCCTGTTGGACCTTCTGGAACTGGTCCTCAACAGCAACGTCGACCCGACGACGGCACGACAAGTCCGCACCAACCTTTCCAAGATTGTCTCAGTCTTGGGCGGTGAATTCCAACATGCCGTCGAACCGGACCGCGACGAAGATTTGATCGTCAGCGTCGGTGCGATGAGCGCCGGCGGGTTTACCGAACACATCAAACAATTTCCCGCCGAGCGTTTGATCGTCGTCAGCGGTGACCGTCCCACGATCCAGTTACCCGCGCTGGAAGTCGGCGTCCGCGCCCTTGTCGTCACCGGCGGGTATGAACTCAGCGACGGCCTGATGCAACTGGCACAAGCCCGTGGGATTTCGGTCTTGCGCAGCCCGTTTGATACGGCAACGACGACGATGCGGATCAAAGCCGCCCAGCTGATCAGTGGCGTCGTGGAATCGGACTTCATGTCACTGCCGGCCCGCATGCCCGTCGCCGATGCCCGCCGTGAAATCTTTCGTTCGCCACAAACGATCTTTCCCGTTCTCGAAGACGGCGAGCTGGTCGGAGTGCTCAGTAAAAGCGACCTCGTCAATCCACCCAAACCCGAATTGGTCTTGGTCGACCACAACGAGATCGGCCAAGCGGTCGCCGGGGCCGACGAAGCACGGATCATCGAAGTCCTCGACCACCACCGGCTCGGCGGTTCCTTGAAGTCGACCGAGCCGATTCGTTTGACGATGGAACCGGTCGGTTCAACGTGCACGCTGGTCGCCAAAATGTTCCAACAAGCCGGCATCGATCCCGATCCCTCGATCGCCCTTTGCATGGCTTCTGGGATGATCAGCGACACGCTGTTCTTGCGTTCGCCGACGACCACCGACACCGACCGCAACATGCTCGATTGGCTGCAGCGATTCTGTAGCGTCCAACTCGATCAGTTCGCCAACGACTTCTTCAAAGTCGGCTCGGCCCTGAGAACCTGCAGCCCCGACGAAGTGGTCCGCGAAGACTGCAAGCACTTCGAAGAGTCGGGACAGAAATTTTCAATCTCACAAATCGAAGAAATCGGCTTCGACCTCTTTTGGCAGCGCAAGAAGGAACTTTTCGGTGCCCTCGAAAGCATGGCAAACTCGCAGCAATTGGAATTCAGTGCGCTTTTGGTGACCGACATCGCCAGCAACGGCAGTTTGTTGTTGATGAGCCGGGAACCGGAGGGCTGGGAAGAGATCAACTATCCAGAACTTGAGGACCGGCTCTATCAACTCGATGGCGTCGTCAGCCGCAAAAAGCAACTCCTCCCGCTGATCAGCAGCCTCATGGAATCGCACTGACGCAGCGATCGGGACGTCGAATCGCAAGAATGACTGCAGTGGGGCCATGAATTAGCCGAAACAGCTTCAATCGAACGATCCAACCGCTTTCTATGGCGATGATTTAACAAATCGTCGTCAACTGACGGCTTGCACGAACCTGTTTCGTATTGGATACTTCTTGATTGACGGGCCAGCCCTCGGGTGTCGGCCAGTCATCAATCGCCGAAGTGGCGGAATTGGCAGACGCGTTGGATTCAAAATCCAATTCTGGCAACAGAGTGAGGGTTCGAGTCCCTCCTTCGGTACTGGTGGATCAGCAAGGTCCACCGAAGATCAAAAGAGCCCAGCGAGCCCGTAAAAAACGGACTCACTGGGCTTTTTTCGTATCCCGACACAGCTTTAGAAAAGCCCTCGCCTTCGACTCCAATCGATGAGATGGGTTCGCGTTAATGGAGTCAGACTCCGTTGTCGTCTCCGAAGCCTGCTCCGAGTGCTTCGTTCCATTTGGAATACGCGTTCGAGTCATCATGCATCTCGCTGCCGCAGGTGGATGCAACGCCAATGGGATTAGCGTGACGGACTCGGGTATCCCACACAGCCTTCCAAATAGTCAATCAGAGGCTGGTCGGCTGAAACACCAACAGCCTCTCGGCGTATTAAGCAGTTGAACACGAATGATTCGGATTAAGTCATTTCACTCTTCCAGTGGGAGAGTCGGGCCTTCAGGCCCGGAGAAGGCACCCTCCCCGGCCGTTTGCTCGTCCGACCCTCCCGCAAGCAGGAGGGTGCTATCCAGATGTTTAACCCCAAAGACTCGTGTTGACCTGCTTAATGCGGGGAACTGATAGCAAAGGGACTGCTATCGCAGTATTCCGGGGGAGGTGATACCCTGCCTTTCGTTAGTGCATTCGAAGTACTCAAAGGATTGAACGATGCAAAAAGTTTCTGTTGCCGTGTGCCTTGTGGCAATCGTCTTAGGAAGTTTCTTGGCTGCCGGTGTGAACGCCGAATACAAACCCGGTGCAGAGCCAGAGATTATCACCAGGGTATACAAGGTTGGTGCTCTCCCAATCTATCGCCCCAAGAAGGGCGTCTCGTTCGACATGCTCATGGCTTTTATTCAAAGTTCGGTCTCACCGAATGACTGGGAGGCAAAGGGGGGACACTCGACCATGGCACCGTATCCTCAAAACCTGTGTCTGATTGTTTCAACGACCGGAAAGAATCATGACAAGATTGTTGATCTGGTCGAGCGTTTCAGTGAAAAAGATTGATCAGGTCAATCGTGGAACGACGGCAAACAACGCCGGAGCAACATTAACCCCGTCAAAACTGACGGGGTTTTTCTTTACCCACAGAACGCAAGTCAGGCAGATTACTTCCGCCTGCCCGCTTCGCTTTAGAACTCGATTAAGTAGGTGTGTCCATCCGTTCCCTCAATATCGATGATCAGTCGGCTGTCCTGGCCGGCACCGATCGATGCGACGCGCGAGCTGTTAAACTGAAATTTGCAGTACTGTGACTGAAGCTTTTTGTGCGTCGCTTGTCCTCATCCATGAAAAGTGGCCTTATCATGATTCGATCTGAACGCCTTCCCATCTCGCTATCGGCGATCCTTATCGGCATCCTTGCCACCGCGGTGCCTTCGCCATTGATGGAACCGTCCTCAGCTCAAGAAAGCCAATCGTCTAAAATTTCTGGCGGATCCGATTCTTCACCAACGATTCCGCTCGTTTACAAAGCCGAGCACACCGGAGAAGCGTATCCCGCACCTGTTCTACCCGAATTCGATGAACTACCAGTCGTTCGTCCGCTGCCCGATCCGTTCGCTTGGTCCGACGGAAGTGGACGATCAACCGCGTTTAAAGATTGGTCGCGCCGTCGTTCGGAAATCAAGGCAGAAATCGAACGTTACGGAATCGGCGAAAAGCCTCCCAAACCGAGTGATATCACGGCCGAATTTGAAAACAACACACTCCGCGTCTCGGTCACCGAAAATGGTGAAACGCTTACCCTCACCGCGCGTGTCGACTTGCCCGAAGGCAAAGGACCATTCCCGGCAGTGATCGGAATCGGCCGGGGCAGTGGAAGCCTTCCGCGCGAGATTTTCTCGCAGCGAAAGATCGCGATGATCGCGTTCAACTTCAATCAAGTGATGGCGCATCAGCAAAACCGAGGCAGTGAACCGATCAATCGGCTCTACCCGCAACTCACCCATATCGGTGCTTACGCGGCTTGGCCATGGGGAATCAGCCGTCTGATCGATGGCTTGGAACTTGTCGACGATGACCTGCCCATCGACCGTCAACGTCTTGCGGTGACCGGTTGTTCGTTCGCCGGAAAAATGGCTCTCTTTGCCGGAGCGTTGGACGAACGAATTGCCCTGACGATCGCGCAAGAATCCGGCGGTGGGGGCGCGGCAGCGTGGCGGGTCTCCGAGACACTCGGTAACGTCGAAACGCTTGGCAAGACGAGCCACGCATGGTTTTTGGATGACATGTTCCAATTTTCCGGCGCGGTCGACAAGCTTCCTTACGATCACCACGAGCTAATGGCACTCGTCGCGCCCCGCGCGCTATTGGTTCTCGGGAACCCCGACTATGAATGGTTGGCTGATGAATCGGGATACGTGTCTTGCCGAGCCGCACATGAAGTCTGGAAAAACTTTGGTGTCGGTGACCGGTTTGGGTTTTCCATTGTTGCCGACAATCCTCACTGCCAACTACCGGACAACCAACGGCCCGAAGTCGAAGCCTTTGTCGACAAATTCCTCCTTGGCAGAACAGAGGTCGATACATCGGTCAGCAAACATCCCTTTGAATCAGTCGAGCATGAATTCTGGTACGACGGTTGGACCAAAGGCACCTCAAGTTTTCCCACGCTTGACGGGGCAAATGTCGAAACGTTGACCTTCGAAGCGGAAGCGATGAATCCTGGCTCCGACTGGCAAATCAAGGAAGATACAAAGGCATCCGGAGAAAAGTACGTCATCATCAACGATGGCCTCAATAGTACCGAAGCCGTTCCACAAAACGAGAATAGCTCGCTTTCGATTTCGGTGACCACCACCAAGGATGCGAAATACTACGTTCATGCACGCGTGAATTGCCCCACTGCTGACGACGATTCGTTTTGGCTGAAGATCGATGACTCTGACTTCGCTGCCGTCAACGGCCTGACGACCAACGGCTGGCAATGGGTCAAGCTCACCACGGCTGTCTTGAAACCGGGATCGCATTCGATTGTCATCAAGCACCGCGAAGACGGCGCAATGCTTGATCAAATCTTGGTCACGACATATCCCTTCGGAGCGGAAGGGCTAGAGTCGACCACAAGTAATTTCCCCGCACTGAAAGACGCGGTGGGACAACGCTTCAAAATTGGTGTCGGTGTCAGTCATCAAGTCATCGGCAATCCCAAAGACGTCACATTGCTGCGCCGTCACTTTCAGATTGTGACACCGGAAAACTGCATGAAGCCACAAGGTATTCATCCGGAAGAACACCGTTGGAGTTTTGAGCAAACCGATGCCTTCGCAGACTTCGTTCGTCAATCTGGATTGGAGATGGTCGGTCATTGCCTAGTTTGGGCAAAGGATGACCGCACCGACACTTGGATGATGACAGAAGGTGATCAACCGGTCTCGCGAGAGACACTCCTGCGACGTATCGAAACGCACACCGAAACCGTTGTGAAACGCTACGCCGATGTCGTCACTCATTGGGACGTCGTCAACGAGGCGATCGGCGACAGCAACGATGGTTTACTCCGTGACTCGATCTATTCACGTACGACGGGAATCGACTTCGTCGTCACCGCCTTCGAAACCGCTCGCGCGAATGATCCCGATGCGTTGCTGATCTACAATGATTACAACGGTCACCAACCCGGCAAACGCGAAAAGCTGATTGAGTTTTTAAAGCAACTCAAAGCCGCCGGTGCGCCCGTTGACGCCTATGGAATGCAGGGGCACTTTGAACTCGGTGATCAATCACTGTCCCAATTGCGCGAGACATTTGATGAACTTCGTAAACTGGACATCAAGATTGTCGTTTCGGAACTTGATATCGATGTGGTCAAACGAGGGCGATGGTGGTCTGATGATGGCAAGTACCGAGAGGAGCTGCGGCATTACGATCCTTACGAGGATGGCCTTCCGTCGAACGTCGAAGACGAAATGGTTCGGCAATACGTCGACCTATTCGAACTGTTCGACGAATACAGCGAGAGTATCGCAAGGGTCTCGTTTTGGAACCTTCACGATGGTCAAAGCTGGCTGAACTATTTTCCCTGGAAGCGAACAAACTACCCCCTTTTATTCGACCGAAACCGTAATCCCAAGGCGGCGTTTCATGCGGTCATCGATCGCCTATAGCGGTATCTCGACCGCGATCTCAGCACTATAAACTGCGTTGACGTCGTGTCGTTCGTTAAAGGTTTTCTCGATGACGGCTTTGCTACGATTCAATTGCCCATCGAACAATATGTCGCCCTGATAGGTAACCCTGACATTCTGACCGAAGTCGATCATCTGATCATTGACACGAATCAGTAGCTTTGCTGCGTCACATTGCTGAATTTCGAACGCCTGACCGTCATGCTTAACACGAACAATAGCATTCGGTCGCGCATGTTGCTGATCAACCGCCAACCAATAAAATCGCTGATGCGTTCGATCGTCTTGCTTCCAGACGATCAGATCGGGACATGTCACACGTGAAAATTGAGCCATCCAGGGAACGGCGACGGCATCTTTTCGATTCACCCAGTGCCCCATACCTTCGTGAATCGTCACTTGGTTTCGATAGCCCCCCGGGTCTTGTCGGTGAAGGTCATCGAGTGTTGTTTTCCACTGTGATGCCAATCGGTTTCGATCATAGGCGGAATCATGTTCGCCCATGTGAATTGTAAACGGTAGGTTTCGCAGTCCGTCCGGCGTCGTCTCGTTGGGATGACCTGCCATCATCGCAGCCGCGGCCAATCGATCCGCCATTCGTGGCGCGAGCTGAAAGACGCCGTCTCCGCCGGCCGAGTACCCCATGATGTAAACACGGTTCGGATCGACATCTTCCAGCAGCACCATGTTCTCAATCACACGCTGGAAGAAGGCATCGATGTGAGATTCGTGCCAAAGATTCCAAGTGTTGGTTGGCGCCCTCGGAACAAAGTAAACCCCTTCGTCAGGTTCGTACAGCCGCTTTTGATTCTCATATTGGCGATCGTTAACGGCTGCGGGTGCGGATCCACCGCCATGCATCGAAATATATAACCGACGTCCAGACCTTGGCTTGTCACCAAATACCTTGTACCAAAACGGCATCGTTTTATCACCGATCGTGATTTGACCACTTTCGATTTCTCTTTGCCGTTTGTTCGTTTCCCCCACGGCATAGTCTTCCCATAAGACCTCGACCAATCGCTCTGCTTGCTGCTTCGAGAGTGGTTGTGCTGCGACGCCGTCCTGTGACATCTCCGCATTCGCGGAAACCAACAATTCATCCAGCTCTTCTGCCGTCCGCTCGATGATTTCCAACTGCCGCAAAGCGGACGCCATCATGACGCGATGCTGATGCGTTCGAATCGACAGAGGCTGAGACTTGTATGTCGTCTCCAAGATCATCGCCCGCTTATTCAAAATGAGATTGACCGCGCTGGCGAGTGAGCGTTTGATCGGCCCCCGACCTCGCAGCACAAACTTGCGATCGGGATCGCTGACGGTTCCGTTTGCGGCCGTCAGCATACGCTCCACCATCGGGCCGATTTCTTGTCGACTGGAGTAGATGATCGTTGACCCGACAGACTTTTTCTTCCCTGGCTTTGGCTTGTGTGAAATATTGAACTCATAGCCTTCGTGCAAATCAAACAACCAGTCGGGATCCTGGTTGACGACAAACTCCCATAGTTCCGTTGCAATTTCTCCACGAGGCTGCTGAGCAATCCCCGGGCTCGGGAAGTTACGATTCAAGTCTTTTTGTGCGTCTACGGCTCCTGGGATATAACGCGTGTTCGCTTCAAGCCCGGCGGTGTTGACCCTGGGGATGACCACCAGCTTTCCGCGAACAATTGGCCAATGGCGAATCTGCTCCGCCGACGCCGCTCCGGCAGGTTCGTTGCCATGGATACCGCCTGTGATCACCACGGTGGGACCATCAATGCCGCTATCGTTGATATACCATGGCGTTTGCCATGGCGTGCCTTCCCCTAATAATCCGGTGTGCGTTTCAACTGCGGTCGCGACCGGCGCCGCGATCAACAGGCAAATCAAGCACAACGCTACGGATTCAAATCGCTTTTGCTTCATTAACTTTCTCGCTCGAAACGGCGGCTTCACTTCGCGAAAAGCTCGGTCTCAATATTCGCGAATGCTTTGAATTCCAACGCATTCCCGCTTGGGTCTTCAAAAAACATTGTGTGCTGTTCACCGGCTTGGCCTTCGAAACGTACGTAAGGCTCGATGATAAATTCATCGACGAAGGTACGCACTCGTTCGGCAAGCTGTTTCCATTGAGGAATCTCCAGTACGACTCCAAAATGCGGTACCGGCACGGCATGATCATCGACGGGATTACAGTAATTTTGCACCTTGCCGCTGGGGCCAAGATTTGGGTTCAAGTGAACGACCAACTGATGCCCGAACATGTCATAGTCGATCCAACACGTGTCGCTACGTCCTTCCGAAAAGCCCATCTTGGTTCCATAGAACTCACGAGCTTCGGCAACGTCACGAACCTGAATGGCAAGGTGAAACGGCGTGGGCATGTTGTTCCTTTTTCGTTAGCGGCGTACAAATCAATCGTATGTTTTGGTGAACGTCGACGGCTGTGTTTTCTCCGATCAGCTATCCGGAAACCGACCGCGCTGATCGTCGGTCGCGACCTTACCGATGTTGGCGACGCGGCCCCGATGCCAGCCCGTGCCGCTCGTGGATCTTGGAGAGGTTCAGATCGCATCGATTCGGCTAACGAGACCTCAACGCGCCGTCGCCGCTGACGAAAGTCCTACGGCACGACCGCCACGGCGATAATCGGCGATTCCGTACACATGCCCGGTCACAGGGTCCACCCAAATGGTGTGCGCCGAACCTTGCGAAACGCGATTGCTGATGCGGTGGCCGTAGGCTTCGAGTTGACTTTTCATCGCCTCGAATGGCATCTCATCGGTATCCTCCAAGTACAGGACGTCTGGCATCCATTGGTGATGATACCGCTTTTCCTTGACGGCGAGTGTCGCGGGCATGTCGAAGTGAATGACATTCAAGACGACATTAAACACCGTATTGAGAATCGTTCGTCCGCCGGGGCTACCAGTAACTAACACCGGCTGATTATTTTTCGTAACGATCACCGGACATTGAGAACTCAACATCCGCTTTCCCGGTTCAACCAAATTCGCATCGCTACCGATGTAACCGCTTCGGTCGGTGTAGCCTTTCGTCCAATTGAAATCACCCATCTCATTGTTCAATAGGAATCCTGCACCCGGAACAACGATGCGACTGCCCCAACTTGCTTCGATCGTATAGGTGTTTGAAACCACCATCCCGTCACCGTCAATCACGGAAAAATGGGTGGTGTCATCACTCTCGGGGGCAAGCTTGATGTCCGGAGCCAAGGCCGCACTATCGGTAGCATGTTCGCCATCAATGTCCGCGATCAACTGGCGGGCGTACTGTTTTGTTGTAAGGTATTCAGGGATTTTGACGAAGTCGGGGTCACCAAGATACCGCGCCCGGTCGAGAAAGAAACGACGTGAGATTTCAGTCAGTAAGTGAATTGTTTGCGGTAAAGATTTGTCCTTCGGCAAGTCGATCGCTTCGACCATATTCAGGCCCTGCACTAATGCGATGCCTCCTGAACTTGGCGGTGGGGCACCGATAATGGTGTAGTCTCTGAATGTCCCCACGATCGGCTCACGAATCTTTGCCTCATAAGCGACCAAGTCCTTCTTCCGGATCAAACCTCCGCCCTTCGCAGTCTCTCGGAGCAGCAAGTCGGCGACCGCACCTTCATAGAACGCACCGGCGCCTTCGTTCGCGATAAGCGTCAACGTCCGCGCCAAGTCTGGCAACGTCATCACATCTCCACTTTTCCATGGCATCCCATCGGGCTTTCCGTAGACGCGGTGCAATTCAGCAAATGCCGCATTGCCTCGTGTCGCGTCGAGCACTCGGTTTGTCGAACGGGCGAGGAATCCGTCGACCGAAAACCCTTCGCTTGCCAAGCGTGCCGCAGGCATCACGAGATCTCTCCAGGCGAGACGGCCATAGGTTTGATGGGCCAGTTCGAGTCCACGAACAGTGCCTGGAACCCCTACGACTTTTCGCGTATGACGACTTTCGCCTTTGACAAACGTATCCACCTCAGCGGCCATCGGTGCCCTTTCTCGGTAGTCGACACACACGGGATCCTGTCCATTGGCAGGACGGATCATCATGAATCCACCACCACCGATGTTGCCCGCCTCAGGCCACGTAACGGCCAACGCAAATGCGGTCGCCACTGCCGCGTCAACTGCGTTTCCTCCCTTTGCAATCACATCTCGGCCGACACGGCTGGCATGCACCGAGTCACTGACGACCATGCCCCGGTCACCTCGTTCGCGACGCACCTCCCCCTGAGCCGACAACGGCAGTTTGGCCGGAACGAGCATCGCTGCCGAAAATACAATGGCCAACAGCCACGGAAAACGCCTGTCACTCGTGTGTCTGATCATCGAAGTTCTCTGGATAAAGCCGGACATGAGTTCTGATACCTTACGTCAATCACGATGCGATGCCATCTTAGACCATGGCGCGGTCGACAACGGAAACTTGGCCGAAACAATAAGCTCTTTAGATCGTCACCAATTGATCCGGCAACGTCACGCCATTGCCATGACCGCTTTGGGAAACAACACGACCGTTTCGAACGGCGATCCCTTCAGCAATATCCGCTGCCAGTAGTTCTGCCCCATCCAAATCAGCGTAGTCAAGCAGAGGAAGCAGTTGGGCCGCGGCGGAGATGCCGACCGTGCTTTCGACCATGCATCCGATCATTGTCTTGAGCCCCAGTTCACGTGCGTTTCGCAACATCCGAATCGCGGGCGTGACTCCACCGCATTTGCTGAGTTTGACATTGATCCCATGAAACAAAATGGAACACGGTCGTACGTCGGATTCGATCAAGCAACTTTCGTCAGCAACGATCGGTAACACTGATTCCTGAAATACCTTTCGCTGATCTTCGATAGACGCATTAGCGGGCAGCGGTTGCTCGATAAACTCCACCCCTAATTCTTTCATAGCGACCGAATTGTCTATTGTTTCACTAGCGGTCCACCCGCAATTGGCATCGATTCGAAAAATAGCCTCGGTATGCTCGCGCAAGCGTTTCACAATTTCTACGTCATGATCGGTCCCTAGCTTGATCTTAAAAATCGGCCAATCGCGGCGTGCGATGAGCTTTTCGATCATACGCTCGATGGAATCGATTCCGATCGTGTAGCTGGAACAAGGCACATCGTTCCACGTCAAGCCAAGTGTCTCGAATGTTCTTCGCTTCGACTGCTTCCCGTACAAATCGTGAGCGGCGGAATCGATCGCAGCAAGGATGAACCTGTGCTCGGACAATCGCAAGTACAGACGATCCCACAACTCGTAGGGCTGCCAGTCATTCGGCGACTCGATGACCTCGCGGCAATGTTCTAGCATTTCGATGATCGCTTCGCTGGTCACGCCGTAATAGCGATTCTCGGTGGCCTCGCCATAGCCGCGCAGGCCACCGTCTTCGAGCTCGACGATCACAGATACTTGTGTCGTTCGCGAGTCACGAGCAATCGTAAAAACATGCTCCAGCGGAAGTTCCACCCGGTAATAACGAAGCCTCACGATCGCAACTCCCCCCGAAGCTTTATAACAGCATCGGCTAACGGAGCCGCACCGTCGCGATAAACATCACAAGTCGGCAAGCCGAATTCAGATTCCATCCGACGACGCTCGGCCTCGCCTTCTTCACGAGAAACGTTTCGCCCATTCAAGGCGATTCCGATCAACGTGGACGGACAACGCAGTGACGCATTGGCGAGATAAGTCTCTATCATCTTCTGATGCGACACCAGCGGGACGTGGTCGAGTCCCTTCACCGACGTCCTGCCGACTTCGTAGCAGTAGATCAATCCTTGTGGGGCACAGCCGTGTAGCAAGCCCATCGTAACCGCCGAAAAACTCGGGTGGGCGATACTGCCTTGCCCTTCGATCAACAGAATGTCATGCCCTTCGTTTCGGCGGACCAAGGCTTCCACCGATCCGTTGACGAAGTCCGACACGATGCAGTCCACTGGAATCCCCTCACCGGAAATCATAATTCCGGTCTGTCCCGTCGCGATGAAGTGGGCGTCCTCGCCACGTCGCTGTAGTTCTCGCTGGACCTCAAAGCTGACCACCATTTTGCCGAGACTACAATCCTGACCGACGGTATGCACTCGTAGGCAATCCTCGCGAAAGGGCATTCCCGTCGACGTCGCGTTCTGCCGATTTCGACGGATGTCAATCAATCGCGCCCCGCTTGATTCCGCCGCATTTCGAAAGTCGGGATCATCGATTAAGAACTGATGGTTCCCCGAAACGACATCCACTCCTCTTAAGAGCGCCTTCAAAATCAACGGCTTCCACTGCTCGGGCAATCGACCTCCCGAAACAGCGGTTCCTAAGAACACGGCATCCGCATCGACTTCCTCAAGCGATGCCACGACTGGAATTGAACCGCCGATTCCAAACAACGCTTCGGCGGTTTCACCGACGCCGGATGTTTCGAACACGGCGACCACATCGTCGCTACGGTAACGCAGAATGCTGATCGCCGTCTTGGCGTGAAAAGGCGTGGAATACCCGTCCGTTAAAAGGACAATTCGGTTGTATCCCGTCAGGTTCGCACCGCTTTCGTCGTGAGTCTCCTGTACGGGAAACGTCGTGGAAACACTCATGGTTCACATCCTTTGATGAATCAATCTGCATGCCTGTCAGCTTTGACGGGCCGCACCATCATTTCTTGTTCTGACGATAAGGTAGGCATGGAACCTGGAATGACAATGCGCATCAGCGCATAATGAATCAATAAATGCGCACCCTCTAGTTTGAAAGTTCACGATGTCGAAAAAGCTGAAACCCACTCGATTAGTCGGACTACTGGTCGAACCCGACGACTCTTGGGGACGCAATATCATTGAATCGAGCGTCCGGCGTGGCCTTGAATTCGGCTGGACGACATTGATCGCCCCGCGTGACCACCGAGGGCTATTGCGGGTCCCCAAAGTTTGGCGTGGGCACGGAGTGATCGCCGCGTTGCGGAACCGTGCATCGCTTCAACACGTCAAAAAACTGGGCGTTCCGGCGGTCAACGTTTCCGGAATTTTGAACAACGAAAGCTGGCTCGCCTCCGTTCGCACCGACGACCGCCGCCGAGCCACCATGGCCGCCGAACACCTTCGGTCGCGAGGAATTCAGCACTTCGCTTGCTACGCCCCGGAAATCGGCAGATACTCCGACATTCGTGCCCGCGAATTCAAGGCGGCGGTCGAGCAACTGGGGTGCCACTGCAGCCTCTATGACGGTGCCGAAACCGCCGGCTGGCTAACTAACTTTGACCGTGTCGGACAATGGCTCGAACGACTCCCACGACCACTTGGTGTCTTTGCGGGTGACCCCTATCCCGCCAGACAACTGATCGAAATCTGCTCGATACTTGGAATCCGAGTCCCCGATGAAGTCGCGGTCATTTCGGGGGACGATGACGAACTGCTCTGTAACGTAGCGTTTCCGCAGATCTCGAGCGTCGAATTGGCTAGCCACCGTATCGGTAAAATCGCGGCCGACATTCTTCAGCGACTGATGAATGGCGGTCGTGTCCCCAAACAAGCCAAATTGGTCGAACCACTGCGCGTTCGGGCTCGTCAATCGACAGATATCTTTGCGATCGAAGATGAAACGATCGCAGCGGCGTTACAATTCATTCGCGCCCACGCGGCGAAAGGCGCCAGTGTCGAAGATGTCGCAAAAGCAGCCGCCGTCTCACGTCGAAAACTGGAACAGCTTTTTCGCGAGACTCTTCAACGCACCCCCGGAAGCGAACTGCGGCGCGTGCGACTTGATCGGGCAAAAGATCTATTGCTGAATACCGACATGTCGATCGATGTGATCGCCGATGCGTGTAGCTTTTCAAGCGGTGCGTCGCTTTCGCAACTATTCCGAAAAGAATTCGGTGAAGCACCTGGATCTTACCGGCGCAATTCCAACCATCAATCGTGAACTGTGTTGGAGCGGAACGGTATTGCTCTTTCGACGCCCATCTCGATTAACGAAAGAGATTCAACGATGCGCAATTAATGAACATGCATGCGTAATTGCGTATAGCCGATTCAAATGGTCTCGTTAGGATACTGACGGTGATTCGTGCGGTTTCCGAGTGGAAGCGTTGCGTTGGCGGATCGAGTCACACTGCTTATTTCGATCCCATTTGATTGAAGGTCAATCGATGCTTACTTCGCGCAGGGCGAGTGGATTCACACTCGTTGAGTTACTTGTCGTCATCGCAATCATCGGCGTTTTAGTGGGACTGCTTTTACCGGCGGTTCAGGCGGCACGGGAAGCCGCACGCCGTATGAGCTGTAGTAATAACTTTAAGCAGATTGGCTTAGCGATTCACAACTATCATAGCGCCTATAAGATGCTCCCGATTCATGGATCGGGGACCGAAGGGGGACGTGGTGGCATTCCTTGGGAAATCTATTCCGATACGGTGCATTCGTCCAATCGCAGGCTCAGCTTTCTGGTCGGTTTATTGCCCTTTATTGAACAGCAAGGGTTATGGGATCAAGTCAGCAACCCGTTGTGGGGCCGTTCGGACAACTACCCATCGGGTGTTGGAATTGACTATCCATGGAACCCGATGGGATGTACGCCACAGAACGATGGATACCGACCATGGGTCAGTGAAATTCCTACGTTTCGCTGCCCGAGCGATCCCGGTGTCGGACTGCCCGCCAGCGGACGCACGAACTACGCGGCCTGCTTAGGCGACTCGAGCTATTACGGTGATCGAGGGAGCATCTACGTCGATAACGATGCCCTTGGCTCAGAAGTATCAACACCGGTCCCCGTCCCCTACATCCAGGTCAGTTCGAGAGCTTCTGCCGCCCGAGCTAAGAACCGTGGGTTCTTTCAACCTCACGACCAGTGCCGATTTCGCGATATCCTTGACGGGCTTTCGAACACCATCGCAGCCGGTGAAATCGCTACGGATCTAGGTGATCGTGATATCCGGACCATGGGGTACGACAATACGTCTAACAGTGCGATCCGTAACAACCCCTCGTTCTGCGTGGACAGCGCTGACGACACCATCGATCCGGATCGGCCAGGGTTCTGGCATCCTAACGCGACGGTCTTTGCCACAACCGAAGACTCCACATTCGGTCGCGGCTTCCGTTGGGCGGAATACCACAACTACTTCACAGGCATGTACACGATCCTGCCGCCCAATAGCGAAGTCTGTACGACAAACTGGCGTGAAACGGGTACCAACCCACCCTCTAGTCGACATCAAGGCGGCTGCCATGTTTTGATGGGTGACGGCTCGGTAACGTTCATTTCCGATTCCATCGAATCCGGTGACCGTCGCGCTCGGATGGTTTCACTTAGCGGTACCGGCGCGGCCGCTCCCGGCGCACCAAGCCCGTATGGCCTTTGGGGCTCTCTGGGAACGCGCGGCGGTCGAGAAACGATTGGCGAATCACTTTAGACGCCGCAACGTGCCCCACCGAAACGATCGATCAGAATCACCGTTCAACGATTTCAACCCACATCACCCAACTCTCCGATGACGCCGATCACTACACTTCACCGCCTGTTTCCGGTCATTCTCTTTGCCACGTCCTTCTCACTCGCAGGTTGCCGGCAATCCGGGGAACTGGAAACCGCTTTCGACTATGCAACCGAAGAACAGATCCAAGCCGCACAGCGACGTGACGCTGACGAAGCCAACGAAGAAAAAGTGGCAAAAGCTGAAGCCGAAAACGAAGAATAACGGTTTCTGTAAAGCCCGGGATTCACCAAGCGCGATCCACCGTTGACCTTGATGAAATCGCTCGACCGGACAAGTTTTCTTTGCGTACCCGCTAAACGGCCTTCAAACTGCTAATATCAAACGTACGATAGTCGTTTCAACCGTACGTGAGCGAGGACCAAAGGTTGACCAGTCGAGAGCTTGACCAAAAAGCGGCGATCATGATCGTCATCGAACATCTAGGCAACGTCCAACCGGGCACCAAATGCTCCGCCGTGTTCTTCGACACCGAGCGGATTCGCAGGGAAAAAGAATTCCACGCCAAACTCTACAGCCAAAACGGCGTTCACGATCCGGAGATCCGCCGAGCAATGGTCGCGTCCAATGTTCCCGATGACCCCTATTGGCTGGTCTCGCTGAAACCCAGCGCTAATGCTCCCGGATTGGCCCCACGTCTCTATCGCGTCGACGACCGAACAGGCAGTGTGTTCGTCGAACCCACTGCCAAATAGCAGTCTTCTGTCGATCAAGCCTCGTCTAACGCTTCTAACCTCATCGATGCGGGTTCCGTCAAGACTTACGGTTTGGATTCAGATCATCATTCGACGGGCTTTGCCCCAGCGACTGCGCAGAAACCGTCGCGAACGCCAGCCGACGAAACTTAATCTCGGACGTTGACGAAACACCTGGCGCTAAAATGAAGAACACTTTCGCTCGACTGCGAACCGATAGACGGCAGGAGAGCTCAATAAGTGATGTGGCATTCTAACAACGCGATTGAATCGAGAAAGTAAGATGAGCTCATCGCCCGGCGTCCCCATTTGGCAAGTCGACGCATTTACAGACCGGCCTTTCGGCGGAAACCCAGCGGCCGTCTGCCTTCTCGAACAATTCCCGTCAGACGAATGGCTGCAACAGGTAGCCGCCGAGATGAACCTATCGGAGACCGCTTTTCTAGTCCGGTCGGCTGTTCATAATCAATTTCATCTTCGCTGGTTTACTCCTGCCACCGAAGTCGACCTGTGTGGGCACGCGACGCTTGCTTCTGTCCATTTACTGATTGAACAAAGAATCGTGACGATGGATCAGCCCATCCGATTCCAGACACGTAGCGGTGAACTCGTTTGCTTTCACAGTGAACGCGGAATCACAATGGACTTTCCCGCAACGCCACCGAAAGGCGACGTTACTCAAAAGCTCGCAGAAACGTTGCTAACCGCACTTGGCCTCGACCATGGACGCGTGCTGAACAGCGACTTCGATCTCCTTGTCGTCGTCGAGGAAGACAGCATCGTTCAATCACTCCACCCAAACTTTGATGCACTCGAGAAAATTGAAACGAGAGGCGTCATGGTGTCCGCATCCGGCGGTCCCCAAAACATCGACTTCACCTCACGGTTCTTTGCGCCTCGGTGCGGCATCAACGAAGATCCAGTGACCGGATCGGCGCACTGCTGCTTGGCACCATTTTGGGCTCAACGCCTTGGCAAGAACAATCTCGTCGGTCTGCAGGCCTCGGCACGTCAGGGAATCGTTCAATGCAATGTCGTCGGTGATCGCGTCCATCTGTCTGGTCCGGCGATTACGATGTTCGAAGGTCGATTGCTGAGCCACCCCTTCGAATGAACCTCAATTGCTCACGCTTAATTCGTGAAGCCGCGCTGAATGGTTAAACAACATCGGTTTGCAACTACAGACAAACCACTCAGACGACTCTAGCGTTTCGTTCACATCTGAAATCTGGATTAGCCGATTGGCGTTAATCACGGTTTCGTAGTACCAACCGACACTGAAGCCCGTCAGTTGATGAGTCGAGACCAAACATTTGGTTTTGACGGAGCGCGTTCAGCGTAACGACCGAAGGTCTCGTAGGTACTGCTCAAATTCACGCATCGCCGGTTGTCCTTGCCGAACAACACAGACAGCGGGTGGTGAAAAACTGATTTGCCCCTTGCCCCCAAAGGCTTCCCAAGTCTCAACCGCTACCGAAGTTTGAGCGGCCTGAAGAAAGTGGCTAGCGTCTCCGTTGATGACCGCAAACCCGATTGGGATTCGCTGCGTGGAAAGTGATTCTTCGGCTTCTACATCATGTTTCACGACTAGCTTCTTCCCCTCCTCAACCCAAGTGCAGCCGAATTGTAAAAGAATTAGATCCAAGGCGTCCTTTGCGGAAACATTCGTCAGTTGAGCACTCACGTAGACTCCTTCTGGGTCCAAGCCAATGCTCGAGAGCCCACTGGAAAACTCGATCGGGATTGAGATTTGCTGACTGATCGATTTCAAGCAATCTTCAAGCAACATCTCCTTTCCCGTCACGGTGACACTACGCAAGTCCAACGGATGCTCGTAACGATGCGGCACGGGATGTCGTTTGAATGATTTGATGATTTTCCGATGTACCGTGGGACTCTGTGTGATCACATACACCGGAACCAGCGGGCAAATCGTCCCACGCCCTCCCAACGCCTCCCAGCTATCAGGCTGAACTTCTGAGATGCGACTCATAACGCTCGTATAATCCATCCTCGGTGTCGGAAACCGATAAATCCATGTTTCATCGAATCGGTCCATCGAATCGGTCGAACTCACCACCAGGACGGTCTGCGTGTTGCACCAGAAACAATCGATCGCTTCCAACGATTCGTCAAGTTGATCCTGCAGGCTTTCGTGACCGGCTTTCAAAGTTACCGGCATCTCTTTGTGCAGACCAACACTCTCCAACCCTCGCTCGTCAATGAACACGGGAATGGATAACAATTCGTAGAGGTCGTTGAGCTTGATCTCGGCAGGCGGCAATGCAGGCCCTGCCAAGGCTTTCCTGATGGCGTCGGCAGTCGCATCCGGAGACACTTTTGTATCTTTCGGAGCACTTGATCGTTTCAGGTAGATCCGATCTTGCCCGCTCAACTTGCGAATCGGAACGGAGATCTTTCGTCCATCACTTGTCAGCAACTCGACCGATTCATCGCCAATCGTTACAAGCGCCGCCTTCACCGAAAAACTCCCTGTAACATCTCGCCAGATACGTTCATTACCTTCCTGCCCATCGGCATCCATGGCGCCCCAATTCAAGAAGACGGCGGTGATCAACAATTGCATTATCAAGATCAAGCGAGCACCAATACGCCATCGCTCACATACTGCTCGTTCACACACTGAGGGAGTCAATTGCGCTGCCATACCTCTCTCCTTTCGCGAGTGTCTTCGATTCCAAGGCGTTGCTATTGTAAACCCGCGTCGGACAAGATTGCATAGCGACGGACGCTGTTAGCTGCCTTTCTTGACCAGCAACAGGTCGCCGTGAGGTATGACCCGGAAAAGCAGGGTGTCGGCGGTGAAGGCTTCTAAATTAAAGATCACACCGTCGACAGTGAAACTGCACTGCAGGCTCATTTCGTAAACGGGTGGCTGCGCAAGAACATTGCGGCCTTCCGAGCCCCGCGATGCCGGAAAATCCCCTGACTGTGAGATTACTTTCCGTTGTTCAAGAGCGGGTTTCATCGCGGCGAACTGAATCGACGGAATCGCCAGCCGTTGTTGGTCTGCGACTGATAACAAAGAAATTGACACCGACTTCCCCGATACATCCAACATCGCTGTCCCGCTATCCGGCGTACTAAGCACCAGACCTTTGATCGTGATCTTGGGCAACGCCGGCAAACGGTTCGGCGAGGCTGGGCGCGCGGTCGACCGCCGTCCAGCATCGGACGATTTTGGTGTCGATCGTTCTGCCTGGGGCAAATATTCCAAAATGCGATTCGATGGTGCCGTGGGATCTCGGAACTCCGGTTGTTCAACATTCTGTTCGTTCGGCGGTGCAATCACCTGTCGCATCAATGCAAAAAAGTCGGCAGCCGTGGATCGATCGGACGTGTCATGTGGCTCTTGCGATGAAGCGTTCTGGGGCATCGCCAATAACATCATCGCGAATGTGATTGGCACAAACAAATATCTGAGGGAGCATGTTGCGGATCTCCCCTCGATACCTTTTTCGTTCGTTGAAGTGCAACGACACATTTGTCGAAAGCTCGACTTCGATCGCATGACGACACGGCAAGAAAATGGTATTAAGACGATTGGATTTATCACTTGATCAACCTCCGGCCGCAAACAAAGCCATAAAGAACGCAAGGTAGACATAACCAACGATTCCACCGACGACCACAATCGTCAGTGGTTCGATCAATGCACTCAACTTCTTGATAGCGGCTTGTAATTGAGCTTCATGAAATTCGGTGACGCGGGCTAGGACTTCGTCAAGCTGCCCGGTGTTCTCACCTACCGCGACCATACTCGAAAGCATCGGCATATACCCATGCTTTTGTGCCAACGGGGGAGCCAACGCGCCGCCTTCCATAACGACCTCACGTGCAACCGCAACGCGTGACGCGAGGTGGGTGTTTCCGTGCAACCCTTCGACGGTTCGCAACGCTTCCAACACTGTGATCCCGCTGCGCAGCATTACACCAAGGGAACTAGCGAACGTGACGGTCCCGGCTAGACGGAGTACTTTTCCCATCACCGGGATACGCAGTAACCAGCGATCGACGATCACACGCGCCTTCGGTACTCGATACGTCAGCGTCATCGCGATGGTCACCGCCACCAATAGGATTGCCACTGTGATTCCGTTGGTTCGAATCCAGATCGATAAATTCAACAACGACTGGGTGATCGCGGGCAGGCGACGTCCAATCGACGAGAGAAACTTTTCAAGTTCAGGAATCACGAACACGACCAGGTAGCCCGCGACGCCGATCGCAGCGATTCCGACAAATGCCGGATAAGCAACGGCGGTACGAACAGCCGACATGTTTTCACGCCGGGCAGCCATTTGTTCGGCAGCCCGTCGAAGCACGATGTCTAGGTTTCCGGTTGTTTCGCCGACGCGGGCCAATTGAACGGCAATCAACGGAAAGCACTTGTGCCGCTGCATCGCTTCGGCCAACGAGTCTCCTTCTTGGATCTCCTCGGACACCTTTTGCAGGATCGTTCGCATCGATTGTGATGTGGTTTGCTCTGCCGCAGTGCCGAGTGCCTGTAAGATCCCCAATCCGCTTTCAAGCATCACGGCGACCTGTTCCAGCGCGACTTCGACCGTGATCGATCTTGCGGGCAAGCGATCGAGTGGATTGCGAAAGGGCAACAAATTCGCTGGTGGTTCTTGCGACTTCGCCGAAATCAAACGCTCACCCTGCGACTCCAGGATCGAACGCAGTGCGGCGAGCGACTCGGCGGCCATCCGGCCTCGCTGGATTTTGCCTTCCTGGCCTCGCGCAACATACGAATACTCAGGCATCACCAGACCACAACGGCTTCGAGGACTTCTTGATAGGTCGTCATGCCGGCGAGTAGTTTCTCAACCGCATCATCCATCAGCATCGAACGTTTTCGCTCGCGTGCGTTGGCCAGCAAAGCTTCTTCCCCGGCACCATCGGTGATCAACTTAGCAACGCTTTCGTCACAATCGAAACACTCGATCAACGCGATCCGACCGTTGTATCCACGTCCCGCACAATAGACACAGCCTGACGCGTCAAAGATGGTTGCACCCGCGATCGTCGGCCGCTCAAGTAAGCTCGCTTCGTCTTCGCTGATCGTACGCGGCGTTCGGCACTTCGGGCATAAACGCCGAACCAAACGTTGAGCCACGGCCAGCCGCAACGTTGCGGCGATCAAGAACGGCTTGAGCCCCATGTCCGCTAATCGCGTGACGACACCGGCGGCCGTATTGGTATGAAGCGTGCTGAAAACCAGGTGACCGGTCAGCGAAGCCTTCACTGCGATCTCTGCGGTTTCTAAATCGCGGATCTCACCGATCATGACCACGTCCGGGTCGTGCCGTAAAATACTTCGCAGCGCCTTTGCAAAGGAAACTTTGTCGACCGAATCGATTTCAACTTGTGAGACGTCTTCCATTTCGTATTCGATCGGGTCTTCCACCGTAATGATGTTTCCATCACGGCGTTTTAAAACCTCGTCAATCGCGGCGTACAACGTCGTACTCTTTCCGCTGCCGGTCGGACCGGTCAACAAGACCAACCCGTGCGGACGAGTGATCGCCCGTTGGAATATTTCGAGATCTCGATCGCTCATCCCGATGTTCGTCAAACTGAGCGCTCGCCCCAAACCGCCAAGCAATCGTAAAGTGACGCGTTCACCGAACCTTGTCGGCAACGTCGCCACTCGCAAGTCCGTCTTGACCTGTCCGGGTCCCAAACGTGCGGTGAATCGGCCGTCCTGTGGTGCTCGTTTTTCTGCGATGTCCAAACCTGACAAGACCTTCAAGCGACTGACCACGGCGCCTTGTAACTGACGTGGAATGGTGGAATACGATTCCAGTTTTCCGTCCACTCGCATCCGCACCATCATCGCGGTTTCGTTAGGCTTGAAGTGAACATCGGAAGCACCGCGCATCGCGGCCGCCTCCAACACCTCCTCACAAATTGCGACGGCATCGTCGGATTCAACCGTCGCTGTTTCGCCTCCACGACTGGACTTGGCTGACGAAGTCGACACACTTCCGTAAACTCGCTTGATGGCCGATCGCAAAGATTCTGGTTCGGCGGTCAATAGCCGGACTTCGTCATCGAGCAGCCGTGTCAGTTGACGCTGGCAAGCGGTGTCTTCGATGTCCGCGCAAGCGACGATGATCTCACCTTGAAGTTTGCACAGCGGAATGACCTGCTTTCGCATCGCGAGCGATGCAGGGATCTTAAGTGCCCATTTGGGATCGACACGAACTTCGTCCATGTTCAGTTCGTGATACTCAATCAAGCCCATCGGTGCGGCATTCGACCCAGCATTGACCATCTCTTCTGGGTCAGCAATCGTCTTATCGTGGTTGCTCATCGGTGTCCCTCTGCCCGCATCAACCCGATGCGTCCGCCACCACGTTTCAATCGCATCAAGCGATCCTGAACAATCTGCGGATTCTGTGCATAGGCGGTCGCCGTCCGCTCGCTAATCATCCCCGCAAGCATCAACTCGGCAAGGTTCTGATCAAGCGTTCGCATTCCGGCCGAGGCCCCCGATTCGATCGATGAGAGGATTTGGGCGCTCTTACCCGAAGCGATCAAGTTGCCAATCGCGGAGTTGACACGCATGATTTCACTTGCCAAGACGCGGCGGGCAACTTGACGCGATCCGGCTTTCTCATCCGCTTCGACCTTTGCACCATCGGCAACCAACAAATGTTGAGCGATCACGGCCTTGAGCACTAATGCCAATTGTCGACGGACACCCGATTGCTCATCTGCCGGGAAAACGCTGGTGATCCGTTCGATCACGCCCACACAGTCGGGAGCGTGGACGGTGGCAAACACCAAGTGCCCGGTCTCAGCGGCAGTGATTGCCGTACGGATCGTTTCGATCTCACGAATTTCGCCGACCAAAATCACATCGGGATCTTGCCGCAGCGAAGCAACCAATGCGTCGTTGAATGATTCGCTGTCGATGCCGATCTGACGTTGATTGACAAGCGACTTCTGTGACGGATGAAGGTATTCGATCGGGTCTTCAATCGTGATAATATGAGCTTGATGATCGCGATTGATTCGATCGATCAATGTCGCCAACGTTGTGCTCTTGCCAGACCCGGTCGGACCGGCAACGATGACCAAACCGTCTTTCAAGTCACTGAGTTCATAAAGCGAATCGGGTAGTCCAAGCTCGACGAGCGGCCGAATATGTTCATCCAAACGCCGGATCGCGATCGCCGTTTCTTTTTGCTTCCGATAAAGATTGAATCGAAACCGACCGCCGGCCTCCGAGGTCGCACCGTCGATCGCGCCTTGACTCCACCCTTCAAGGTCACTCCCAGCCAACACACAAGCTAGCTGCAGAACGTCATCTCCAGATAACACCGGCCAAGCCAACTCGCGATTGAGTCTGCCATCCGCCCGATAGAACGGCGGCTGCCCCGGACTGAGGTGCAAGTCGCTGGCCCCAGTTTTGACGCAGTGAGTCAACAGTTCTTTGAGCAATTCAGACGCAGACGACATGGTGAGACTGACGGGGGATTGACTGGTCTGGTTCGGCGAAACGTGTCGAACGGTTGAATTTGGCGTTGTGCTCACGTCTTTAGCTACCATTCGTTACTTGTCATGTTCAACTGTCATTGGGACAAATCGAGATTGCATTTTCGCTGCGATTCGACAAGTCAACTGAAAATAGATGTCATCGCTCGGCCGACGACGCCTTTACACGCTCCGAACACCACGGCTTGTGCCGACAGCCTTCTGCGACTGCAACGCTCGTGTGTTCGGCTCACTGTATTCGCATTGCAACATTGACCATTTGAAGTATTTGTGAACGACGCCGGGTATCGACTTCACACCAAAATCACCAATGTCCAAACCCGATCGTTTTGTCTTACCGTTTTAGATTCGAGTTCCATCGGTTCCATCTGCAACGACAACGGCAGTACGTTTTCCTGCTGGCGGGCAAGGCTTTCGAGTGCGTCGCGTAAGTTTTGAAACCGCCCCCGCAAACGAACCTTATAAACTTCTCGTCCGTCAGTCAGACTATCCCGTCTCGCACCATTGTCGTTCGTCCCCTCGGTCAACAAATCGATGACCGGACGGAGAGTCTTTTCGGCCCATTCGGACGCCCCCGTATCTGGCCCACTTTCGAGCACTTGCAACTGATGTAGTTCCAACAAATGAGTCACGCCTTGCATGGTCGCCGCGGGAAGAGATGCTCGGGTCAACTGCAAACGCATGTCGTCGCGGCGACGCAGAAGATCACTCTCGACCGCCTGCAGTGCGACAAGTTCCGCGTCGATCTCCCGTGACTGTTTCATTGCTTTGCTAGACGCGATCATCGTATCCATTAAACCACGCTCAACTTCTTGCTGACCTGCGGAGAGCGCCTCGAGGCGTCGCTGAACGCTTTGCAATCGTGTTTGCTGTGGCCTGTGGAACATGTAGCCGTAACCGATCAGTACCAACGCTATCGGTGCGAGCATATTGATCTTGCTAGGGCTCGGTTGCTTTTTGATTTGATTCATCGCTGCGCCACCTGCTTTGATTCGGTTGTCTCCGAAACCACCGCGGTGGGATCGGCTGAAGTCACCGGCATCACACGATCGGAGACATCCAAATCAACTTCGAAATCGACCAGTGCCATCTCGTTGCGTTCCGTCTGGGCGGGATGAACTTTCCAACCGTGAGGACTGGCAAAGACTTCTAATTTGGTTGTGAATTCAGTCACGTCTTGATTGCTGACCGCCATCCCTTGCACCGTGACCGTTTGGCCATCGCTAAAGACGCCACGTACCCACAGGTCATCGCGATGTGACTTCGCGATTGACGTCACAAGTTGCAGCCATCGAGTCTGCTGAAATTGACGCATCCGAGTCGCTCGACTTAGGTTGGCTTGCAACAGCGACGTGCGAGCTTGCAGATCAGCGAGCGTATTTTTTTTCTCCGCCAACTGCTTCTCCGACGCAGTAAGCATCTTTTTGTCGGTCGACATTTTTTTCTTTTGAACGTCAAGTGTTTCAACTTGCGCGGTCAACACTTCAAGCTGACGAGCAGACGCGGAATATAGCGCAACGCAACCGATGGCGGCGACAAGGCCCAAACCGCAGGCCACCACGGTCGCCGTTTGATTAGACATCGGCAACGTTTCGCTGATCGCTACCGGCGGGCTAGCGAGGTTGCCTTTTCGATCCGCCCGCAACGACTCGCCAATCGACTCAGCCCAAACCTGAAACGCAGCTTCGCCAACAATCTCCCTCGCGCTGGGAGAGTCAGACAGAACTACTTCTGAATTCACGTTTTCATTCGTTAGCGAAAGCATTGTGCTTTTGCCAATATTCAGATTCCCTCGCAGTGGTCCATCGGTCACCCAGGTCACTTGTTCGTCGGAATCTTCGCCTTCGCCGCACCAATTATTTAGTTGAGAGCGATTGCGTTGCGTGCTGAGATTTCCAAGCGTGATCACGTCGCGAACATCCGAACCGGCGCCTTGCAAGCCGAGCGTCATTTCACCGAACGCCTGCAATAGTCGCCATGAAGCTTGTTCGGAACCGTCGAATCGGATGCGATTCGGTAAACCGGACATGGCCGCATGCCCCATGCCCGCCAGCTTGCCGCCGAACTGCGCAACGGTTTGCTTCACATCATGCCAATCGGACTGCGCGATCTGTGTCACCCACCAGCGGAGGTCGCCGGTTTCATCCGGTGGCAACGATCTGATCCCTAGACGTGAATCGAAGGCCGAGATCCCCGAGTAAGTTTCCGCCTCGAGAGCGATTGCCTGTTCGAGTTCATCACCTTCGAGCGAACGCGCTAAATCGGGAGCGAGATGAATCACCCCGGTCCAAAAGTCGGCCGACAGTACCCACACCTCGCCAGTCTTCTTCGGCCCCAGCCGAATCGCCGCATCAGCAAGCGTCGCCGTCGACTCGCCCATAATCCGATCGCGCATCCATAGGTTCTTGACCTTGGATCGGCGTCCTGGGACGACATCAATCCGAGCAACCTGCGTGCTGGTGATCAGGAGGAGAGTGAGTTGCTTTGGCATGAACGCTTCAACTTTAATCGGATGCAGGCTCGTAAAACCGGGATGATCGGGATCGCGAATCAATTGAAATGAACAGGTGGCATTCCACGTGTCACATCAACATATTTGTAGGTTGAAGATTCTTCGATCAGTCGAACGCCGACGGGGACATCAAGGAACACCTTTAACGTCGTCGTAGATGTACCGTCTTCGGTGAGTCGCTTAAGAGTGCCGCTGTTTGCATCAGGAATGTACAGAGAGACAGCTCCCATAGGCGGTGTACCAAACATCACGGAGACATCGACGTAGGCGGAATCCAAGAGCGTGTTGTCCGTTGTGCTAACCGTTGGATCAAACTCTGACGGAACTGCTAGAACATTGGCAGTCCCAGGCTGAACCACATGAATCGCGTCGAGCACGAACCTTGAAGCATCCTGAGGATCTGGATTACTCGTGTTTTCAATGAAATCCGTCCCCCATCCCGTTGTGAACGTCGTGGCTTGCAGGTAGGGACCGCGCCACCCACACGGAAGCCCATCCGTTGATGAGGCGATTCGCTGGACGCCGTAATCAACGCCCCTCGCGAACTCGAAGAGATTCTTGGTTGGGTCCGCTTCGTTGACCGGCTTCACAAGAAGTTCGTTGAGACTGCGCGGTAACCGTCCCATGTCACTCACAAAGCCCTGAACGGCAAGAGACCCGTCACCTCTCCGCACAGGCGGCAGCGTCACAATGGCATCACGAATGTGCCCCAGAGTCTTCTTCGTCGCTTCATACCTCGCTTGATCTTCGATCGGTTCAAGCGACTTGACTGCAACGCCAGTCAGCGCGGCGAGGATCGCGAGGACGACGACGAGTTCCAATAGCGTCAGGGCGGCCCTTCTCGCGTCATCGCGCATCCTCTGTGATCCTCCCGGAAGGAGGTTGATCAAGTTTGCGCACACCCGGCGGGAGGGCCATGAGTCGTTATCGTCGCAACGTGAACGAAACATATTCGTCGTCTCCTACCAAGACGCCCGTGGTATCCGCAACGAGTGCGGCCGTCGAAACATCATGCTGAATATCAATCCTGCCGTTCGAGCCCGCCGAGACTACTCGGCAATCGACCGTCGTTCCATTGTCGATCGCCTGGACAATTAGAGGGCGAGACACCACTCCCGAACCGGCCTGCACCGCACTGAGCACAGCCGGGCCACTGACATTCCCGTAAAGAGTCGAAAAGTTTGTTCCAGTCATGTGGTTGCCATCCGTGTCGATATCACCAGCGGAGTCAAAATACCTGCCCGTTGGCTTGAACAGGTAAGGCCCATTCCATCCGAGGCGAGAATCGGGATCGAAGGTGACAACCAATTCATCGCCAAGCACTGCGGGGTTGTTGGCTGGGTTCTCGAAGAGCCACCGGACTTGAAAACGATTGTTAGTATTTGCAAGCGCAGTGGTATCGCTGTCGCTGGCCGCCGTCGCGGTACCTCCGGGCAGTGAAACGTATTTCGTATCCAACCAATACTGCATCATCGCATCACGGACTGCGACCATCGACGCGCCGGTGGCAACCTTCTTTGCGGTTTGTGTCGTCGAGACAAATCGCGGCATGACCAATCCCGCCAGCGCGACCAAGATCGTCATTACGACGACGAGTTCGACCAGCGTTAAAGCGTTTCGATTTTGGCTCGAAGAATCTTCCATCGAATCACCTGACAAGATCGCCGACTGATTTAACAATGTCGAGAAACAATAGCACCATGTCGCCCGGCGGAAAGCGGAAGCCGGTTCGCGTTCATCCTTCCTCGGGGAGGGACGTCTCGTCCACTCTTTCACTCTTCCAAAGTCGTCCGCAGATGGACGGGCCGTGACGGTAACGACAGGTCGGGTCCTTAGCCGCCTCGCCCTCGCCCACCGCGGACGGTGTTTGACCAAGCGACCGACGGCAGGACTCAAGCCCAAACCGTCGGTCACCAGAACGTCCATCCGTGGATCGTGATGTAGACGATTAAATCTGCTGATCTTCGTAGTACGCCCGAATATGTGCCTCGGCACCATCGAATCCGTCGGGGTGGATCGAGCACGCACAGACGAACTCGGCCTTCTCATCACTGGTCGCGAAGATCACGCAGTAACGCTGATAAAAATCGACTGGATTCATCGCATCTTCCCCGCCAAAGTGCGTCGGTGCCTCTGTCATTAGCCCCGTTGGACCAACAGCATCACAATTATTACCGATTCCAAAGACTACAAACTGAACGTCAGCACCAAGCCGAGCCTGGTACTTTGCCACATCAATACCAAGACTCTCAACCGAAGGCCCCGCTGGATTGATCACCGCGACCGCCTCTCCGTCAGCGAGTTGCCGTGCTGTAGCGAAGTTAACCGATGGATCATTCGGGACCGAGTCGAGCGTGGCACTATCGGGAACAGTGACGGCAGTGTGGTCATAGACATGAGACACACCGATGGCAACAAGATTGGCCGCCTGATCGGCAGTCAAAGTCCCTTGCAACACCTCTCCACCGGCATCCGCCCCCGGTAATTGACTGAACAACCCGCCGCCCTCAAGAAGCGAATCGTAGCCATTGGGATACTTCACATCGCCGGTATAGCTAGTGATCCACAGCTTGTTGATCTCTGGGATCGTGGTCGAGCACTTGGCGAAGTGCGTCTTGGCCAAGAAGTTCGGCAGCATTGGGACAATCAGTCCGCCAAGGGCGACCAAGATCGTCAACACAACGACCAATTCAATTAATGTCAAACCGGAGCGTCGCTGGGAATCACGTGCGTGAAGCTCTCGCATATCCATTCGTCAAACCTTCATTCACTCGGAGCAATGAAATCTTCGATTCATGGCGGTGACCCGATCGGCCAGATGGATCACTCCTATCCCGAACCGATCGCGACCAACGATCAACCTTCCACAAATTGTAGCATCTGCTACGGTTTCCGATTGTAGCAGTGGCTACGGATCAAACAAGAGGGTTCATATGAAATTCATCGATCGCCCGTACGTTGGTATCGATACACCTTTGAATCCACCGCCCGCGATTGGGACAACCGCAGCGTTAAAGCATCGTCTTTGCCAGGACAGACGAGACCGACGGAGACACGAATCTCCCGCTCGCCGCGGTGCCGTCTGTTGCGGGACTCGGTGATGCAGTCCCATTGGACCAACCGAATGGCGTTCGCATGGTTTCAGCGCAGTTTCCGGCGCTGATGCCAGTCGTCGGGTAAGCCGAACCCAAACGTTGGGCCTAGTCGGAGCACTGCAGCATTCAGCACACGGCTTCCGGACAGACCGTCGACGCCACATGACTTCCATCACCGAACCGGGATTGGAGCGGTAGATGCACGAGCGAGATGAATCTAATTCGTGTCAGATTTCATCGTTAAGTCGTCGGGTCAACGCTTGCAGTTTTTCGAGCGTTTTGGGGCTGACATGATGCTCGATACCTTCGGTATCAAGCGCCGCGGTGGCTTCATCCACCCCCAAGGCGAGCAAAAATTCATGGACAATCTGGTGGCGTTTCCAAGATTTCTCAGCAAGTTTTTTGCCTTTGGCAGTCAATGTGATCGGTCGATAAGGCTCGGTTTTCAGCAATCCCTCGCCGACTAATCGACCAACGATACGGGACACGGTGACATGACTAACACCGAAAAAACCGGCCAAATCACCGACCCGGCAATTCCCTTTTGAATCTATGAATTCGGCCACCGCTTCCACATAGTCCTCCGCTGTCTCAAGCGCGTGATCACGTCGTGTGCGCTGATGTGGATCGGGCTTTGCCATTGGGGCGCGAGACTTGGGCGACAAAAGAAGACGGGATTTTGCGAAGCAGATTGAGAGTCTAGCACGAGACTCTCTCTCAAACCATCGGCCGCGTGACCGCTGATATTCGAGTCCCCCGCCGCTAGCAACAGCTGCGATCAATCGATCACGATGAAACCGAAGAGATTTGTCATTTGTCATCTGTCATGTTTCATTTCCAAGGAGCATACCAACCAAAACGCCGCAACATCGGCCTCGTCTTCCATACCTCCAATGACAAGTCACGATTCCGCCTGTCTGGATCGTCGCGAACACGAACAAACGCGCCCCACAAAACCCGCAAAACCAACTCAAGCCGCAAGGTCAGAGACGCCGATACATGCTTCTGGGTCGGGTCCACCATTGGAGTTCCTATACGATGAAGGTACGCCTGTGCGTGCGATCAAACACGTTGCTTTGCTATGGCTTTTTCTGGGGGTAATCTCGGATTCTTCTCATGCCCAGCAAATCACCGATCTGCCCGTAGAGGAGTTTTCTCGCTCGCCGCAAACGGCCCGTGAACGTGGCGATCTATTTCGCAGACAACTGAACAGTCCTACCGGGGAACGCGGTGAATCCGGTCTCAATTCGCCCCAGAATTCCGCGCGAGTCCTCCCCGAATCTGCGACTCGCTTGATCACCAAAGTCGAATTCGACAACGTTCCCCTCGCTCAGGCGATGCAAACGCTTTCGAAAGAAGTCGGGCTGAATGTCATCTCCAGCGCCCAGGCGGGCCAGCAGCCGATCACCGTTTACCTTGAAGAGGTAACGGCCATCGATGCCATTGACGCCATCGTCAAAGCAAATGGGTTGTTCTACCGCATTGAAGATCAATCTGGCATCATCCGGATCGCAACGCGAGATGAATATGTCAGCGACCTGACCAACTTTCGTGAAGAAGAAACGCGAGTCTTCACGCTGTTGTATCCCAATCCAACGGCGGTGGCACAAGCGATCCAGCACATGTATGGAAACCGTGTACAGCTCAATCAGGCTGACAACGACTTTCAAGATTTGATCGAACTGACACAACGATTCAATAAGTTCGACATCGTTGACGGGCGAGCGTTGGGACTGGGAACGTTCGGCGGAGGTTTGGGTGGCAGCGGCTTGGGAGGCGGCCTAGGTAGTGGAATCGGGGGCGGACTTGGTGCTTTCGGCGGTGGTTTGAACGGAATCGGCGGCGGCCAAGGGGCGTTCGGTTTTGGTTTGACAAATCGCTCGCGGTCACGAGTCAACGTTGCCGCCGAAGCAATCGAAGAACGGGAAGAGCAACGAGAGTTGTTCAAAGACGTATTACAGGAGATAGAAAACGCTCGTGGCAATGGCGGATTGACAGACGAGCAGCAGGCTGAGATCTCGCGTCGTAGTCAAGCAACAATCTTCGTTTCGACCATCCGCCGAAACAATCAAGTCGTAGTTCGAACGAGCGATCCCAATACGATGGAGCAAATTGCTCAGTTAATCGCGCAGTTGGATGTACCAACGCCAACGGTCCTGTTAGAAGTCAAAGTATTGCGAGTCGAATTAGCCGACGGTCTCAACAGCGCCTTTGAATACTTTGGCGGTGACACCGATGTCGCGGGAGCGTTTTCCGACGGGACGCCGTT
Organism: Roseiconus lacunae; assembly: GCF_008312935.1. NCBI lineage: Bacteria > Pseudomonadati > Planctomycetota > Planctomycetia > Pirellulales > Pirellulaceae > Roseiconus > Roseiconus lacunae. Next base: position 880,756 of record NZ_VSZO01000001.1, read on the forward strand.
TAGCGTTCCACCTGCGGTTCCTTTTCCGGGCGGAACCGCCGTATCGCGAACGCTTGGGGAAGGTTTGGGAATTTCCCGCAACGTCCCTGGCGCTCTCACCTTTCAAGTGATCGACGATAACTTCCGGTTTCGTATGCAATTACTGGAAAGCAAAAACCGAGTCACGGCCTTGGCATCACCTTTAATCCTGACCGCCAACAACGAAGTCAGCCGTATTTTTGTCGGTGACACGCTACCGTTCACCGTGGGATTTACACCCGGGCAGATCGTCGGCGGCGTAGTTGGGGGTGTCGGCGGGGCGGTCGCTCCGACTCCGATTACCGAACTACGCGATGTGGGCCAATCATTGTTGATCACTCCTAACATCAACTCTGATCGTACGGTGACACTTCGAATCGTTGAAGAGAATAGCGAACGTATTCTCGGTGGCGCTTCGATTCCTGTTCCCTCCACCGATGGCACAACCGTGACCACCGTGAACGTGGACACGGTCCGCAGGAGAAGCGTTACCGGAACGGTAGTCGCCCAAGACGGGATGGCGGTTGCGCTGGGCGGCTTGATCGAAGAACAGGTGACCGACACGCGTGATCAAATCCCGATTCTCGGTGACATCCCAAAGATCGGTTTCCTGTTCCGTCGGCAGGCAACCGGACGGCAGCGCAGTGAGTTGATCGTGATGGTTCGACCATACATCTTCAACACACCTGCCGAAGCGGCACAACGAAGCCAATGTGTCGTTTCCGAAAACTCCTTGCATCCCAGTGGTCCGGATCCTGTCGGCTCGATGAATACCTACTTGCCTTGCGAAGTCATCCGTCCCGACCCGGAATGTACTGACCGAGCCTGCTTACTCCGACTGCACAATGTGGTTCCGGCGATCTACTAGTGTCTCGTCTCGACCAAACGTTTGGGTTCGACTTATCAGCCGACGGGCGTTGGCCCCGGTTATATTGCGGAAACCGTGGTTAATGTCATCCCGCTAAACCTTCATTCAGATGTTGAGGCCACACGAGGGAGGACGATGCGATGCCAAATACACTCATGAAGCTGCCGACTTACTCCCGGACATTTCGTATCGATGCCGATCATCTGATCGCGTGTCTTGCGTTTTGCAGTTTTCTCGTATCAAGCAGCGGATGCACGCTCGTTTCCAAGCGGCTCCCCGACAAAAATGAAACCGCATCACCCCAAGCTTCGATCGGTGACCGCGCCGAAGCAGCGTCGAGTGCCATGCGAGTATCAAACCCTCCGGCACAACAGATACGCTTCGACGGACAAGAACAATTGCTCGGCGGAGGCTCTTGCCAAGCGATGCCGCCAAAGGATTTGGCGAATCAACTTACCGAGTTGATCGAACAAAAGAAGCTCCGCTCCGCGGCTACCTTGGTACAACTTCATCAACGCTCGGCCTGCCGGTTACTACTCGGCCAACCGGCACACGTTCAGCCTGACGTCTCTGCCGCAGTGTTGACACTTGTCTCGGACGTGATCGACGACGGAACCGGCAAGACGAATTGGCGAAGCCTTGTTGATCGCTTCCAGACCGATACGACGCGAGCGTCTCAGTGGCACACTACCCTCGCATCGCTAGGTGCGTCCGGCGAAGTTTCCTCAACATCTCAGGATCAGATTCACCGGTTAAAGCTGCTCTCTTCAGAACTTGAAAGTCCGTTGCTGCAGATCGAATCGTTGCGATTGGAAGGGCAGTTCCGAATCGCATTGGGGAAAACTTCTTTGGCACTTGAATCCCTGGTCTCTGCCGCAGAATTGGCCGCTCAGCATGGCCTCTCAAACTTGGCGTCTGACCTATGGTTGATGTCCTGTGAAGCGTCGCTACGACTTGACCAAATCGAACAGTCACGTCAGTGCTGGAACGCTGCCGTTTCCAGCGGGCTCGCTTCGATGCATACTCGAGGCGCGAACCAAGGTTTACCGACGATCGATACGGTGTTCTGGGAACAGGCAGTCCGATTGGCACATCCCGGTGACAGACTACCGAAAGAACTTACGGTCACGTTGGCTCCTTGGCATTCACGCCTCGGTATTCGAATGGACGGTTCATTGACGCCAGAAGTTGCCCTTTGGTCGGCGATCGCGGAATACCAGCTCGCAACTGGCCAGCCTCATCTAGCATCGCTTTCGATCAAGCGAGCCGAAACGATCGATGCGACGTCAACCCAAGTTCGATCGTTCCTTCAAATCGCGCTTGCTCGATCAATGGCCGCGCAAGGACAACAGGCGGTCGCCACGACAATTTTGGGCACATTGACCGAATCGGATAATCCACGAATCCGAGCGTCGAGTCTGGCAACACTCGGCTCGATCAAAATCCAAAGTGGCGCATACGAACAAGGAAGCAAATTTCTCGGACAGGCGCTGTCGATCCGTGGCGCGGAAGACTGGCCAGGAAGACTGGCCGCCGAAGCAGACTTGGCGAATGCCCGTTTGATCATGGGCGATCTTGATAACGCATTGCAAAACCTGCATGCCGTTCAAGCACAAATGCTGAAGGACAATCGGTGGCAATCTCTTTGCCAATCACTCGCCAACGAAGCCGCGATCCTTCACTTGGAAGGCCGAAAGGAAGAAGCCGAGCTGATTCGCCAACGGATCGATTCGATCGAAAGTCGAATGCTCTAGTGTTTCGATCCAGTTCGCTATTAGGATTAGCCGATCGGTGTTAGCCACGTCTTCGGTGCAACGACCGGGGCTGACGCCCATCGGCTGATGAATCGAAACCGAACACTTGATCTAGACGAAGGAATCGGTCTCCACCAGAGATTTGATACCGTCTGGCTTCCAGGCGCTTGAGAGCCTCGCGTTCACTACTACGAGCGAGCGAATCAATGAAGCCCAAACGCCGTACAGAGTTCATCAATCACTTGGTCGGACATTGCTGATACTTCGCCGATCGCTCCCGCATTGATTACCGCTTCTGCGGTCGATTCGAGAACTTCCAATCGATCGAAGGCATCGAGGACAGTCGACCCGGTAACGAGTACGCCGTCGTTCTGCAACATCGCGGCCGGATTCGAAGCCGAAACGAATTCAGCGATTTGACCATCATCTTGATACTGAATCCCATAGGGAACTCGCTGAACATCACGCAAAAAGACATAGCTTTCTGGAATCGTGCGGACATCCAATGGAACATCAGTCACGCTGAACGCCGTCGCGTTCACCGGGTGGGCGAACACGATCGCATGAACGCCCGGATGCTTCTTGTAAACAGCTTGATGAGCGCGGGCGGCCCGACTCGCTTGTTTTCCACCTTCACGCTCGTTACCACGTACGAGTACGAAGTCGTCCGCTTGCAATAGTTCGCGGTCTTTCTGGGTCGGTGTGATCAAGAATGAATCCTCACTAACCCGTGCGGAAAAACTCCCTTCGGTGCTAATCAAAAGCCGCTGACGGCAACCACGCCGCACGAAGTCACATAGCTGTTTTCTCAGTTCTAGCTCACATCCAGTGGCATCGTTCGGCGCATAAGAGACAAAATCAACGCTACGATTCGCCGCTTGATTAAGCTGCATCTCATCGAGAAACCGCACGTCGCCAAGCTGATTGGCCTTGATCAATGTCTTTCCTGCAAACTCGAACGCTTCGAATCGTTCGAACGCCGCCGCCAGGTTATCGCCCCCAACAACCACGCCGTGATTCTCTAAGATGACGCTGTCACATCCGTTTGAAAACGTCTCTGCGATACTCTCGCCTAGTGCTTGACTACCGGGACAAGCATATGGTGCGAAGCCAACTTTCCCACAGACCGAATGCGCTTGATGGAACAGCCGTGTGTCAGGTAATTTGCGACAAATACTGAACGCAACCAAGGCGACGGGGTGGGCATGGACGATCGAGCGAATATCCGGCCGCGCATCATAGATCGCTTTGTGAAATGGAAATTCACTCGACGGCGGATGTCGTCCGTCAGTCGTCCCGTCTTCGTGAACACAAACGATATCACTACGGGTCAAGTTGCCTTTATCCACCCGTGCGGGCGATATCCAAATGTCGCCAGCCGAGTCGCGGATCGAAATGTTGCCACCTGAAGTGGTTGTCATCCGATACCGATAGATACGATCCATCGTCCGCATAATCTCGTCACGTGGATGAATGGTGTTTCGTTGACTGCTCATGATATGATTCGAGATAGTTCAAGGTTATCCGAGGGGACGCACAACGGACGTACTGCGGTAGTAATCCATGAGCGTTTCGACTGAAAGGACGCCACCCCCGATGCCGCTTTTATTGACCCCACCGTACGGCACACCATGTGCGAAAACGTTGTGTGCGTTGATCCAACTGTTCCCGGCAACCATCGATTCGGCCACACGATTGGCCCGTTCTTTGTCCTTGGTCCAAACGCTATTTGCCAATCCGTAGTCGGTATCATTGGCCATTGCGATTGCCTGTTCTTCGGTTTCGAATGTCGCAATGTAAGCGACCGGTCCGAAAATTTCTTCGCGAGCAGCGACGTTGTCTAGCGAACCGGCGAGCAACGTCGGTTTGACATAATTTCCCTCGTATCCTTCGACCTGGGCCGGACCGCCTCCACACAGACATTCGGCTCCCTCATTCTTGCCTTTGTCTTGATAACCCAGCACGCGCTGACGTTGCTTTGGGTTGACGACCGGGCCCATTTGGCTACTCGGATCAAGTGGGTGACCGATCTTTACGTTCTGCATCATTGTTTTGCAGTGCCCGACAAATTCGTCGTAGATGTCTTTTTGAATCAGCCAGCGCGTCGCATCGCAACACACCTGCCCCGTGTGGAAGGTAATCGCTCCTACGAGTGCTCTCGCAGTGGCTTCGACGTCGACATCATCAAAAACGACGGCCGCGCCCTTGCCTCCGAGCTCTAATTTGACGGGAACGAGATTCCTTCCGCAGGCTTCACCGACCAATTGCCCGACTTCGGGAGACCCCGTAAACGACATACGTTTAATCTGCCGGTTCTGTGACAATGCGGCACCGGCGGTCGCACCGCGTCCGGTCACAACATTGATTACGCCATCGGGTACGCCGACCTCCTTCGCCAATTGTGCCAGATAGATGGCCGAAAGCGACGTATCCTCGGCGGGCTTGATCACGACCGTGTTGCCGGCGGCAAGTGCCGGCGAAATACCCCAGCCAATCAGTAGGAACGGAAAATTCCAAGGAAAAATAAACGCGCACGTTCCCCAAGGCTGCTTCACCGTCCAAGCCTCGTGTCCTTCGACATCAAGCTCAGTTCGTTTTTCGACGTTGTCGGCCAGACCGACGAAATAACGTAACGTGTCAACAAAGTTTTGGACGTCACCGGCCGCTTGGCCCTGAATTTTCCCGGCATCGAGTGCTTCGATTTGGGCGATGATCGATTTTCGTGATTCAACCGCATCGGCAAGCTTCAGTAAAATTCCGCGACGCTCTTGTTGTGAAAGGGCTGCCCATGCCGGAAAGGCTGCGTCGGCTATGCCTACGGCACGATCGATCTCCGACGCATTAAGATCGTGGATGTCGGCAATCTTCTCACCAGACCCCGGATCGATGGTCGCAATCAAGTTGCCGTCCGCATTGGGAAAATTTTTCCCTCCGACGAACCCCTGCAGCGGAGACTGGCTCAGGAACGTTTCGACTTCGGGCAGTAACGTGAGTTGAAGCGCAGTGCTCATTAGATTCTCGCTTGATCCGGGTGTGAATTTGGGTCCGCGACAGCATACCGATTGCAGATACCGGTGCTGCAATGTAGGCGACTTTAATAGCGAAAACCTTGACGATCGTTCCCCTAACTAGCACGATCGTCCCACCGGAGACTTGGCTTTCTGCCGTCCCTAAAATTCGGGCTGGACCTCTACACCACAAATTGTAGGGCATTCTGCGTCCGGCTTCGGCCGACTGTTTAGCACAGCAAGGAATGGCGAATCCGACGCCGACGGCGTGACATCACAGAGCGATCATCGATCAATCCCATCGCTTTCATTCGGTTGAATCGCTGCTTCCGTAACGATTCCCAACCGGTACGATAGCGGTCGTAGTACTTTTCGACGTTCTTGCGCGGCGCGTGCAGTGGGCTGTGCGGGGCATTGATTGCGACGTAAGTGAAGAAGGGCTTCCCTTCCGTGACCGAAGCATCAATTTGCTCGATCGCATCATCTGTGAAAGCGTCAGTGCTGAATCAACCCTCTTCCTTCGGCCGCCAAACGATCTAGATTCGGCGTATCGATTTCTCCACCATAGCAACCGAGGTCCAAAAAACCGACATCGTCCGCGACAATGATCAAGATGTGGGACGTCAAACTCACTCACCAGTTCGTCACAGCCTGCTCCCGGTACGATTTCGGGGCCGCGAATGATCAGCGGCACACGCAGGCCGAGGTCGTACTGCGTCATCTTGCCGTGCTGAAACGTCGGACCATGGTCGCTCATAAAAATGACGATCGTGTTGTTGCTGTCACCGGATTGGTCAAGCACGGTCAATGCTTGTCCGGTCAAGGTTCTATCTTTTCTGTTTTCTATTTGTTCCTGGTCTCTGCTGATTTGCCGCTGGCACAGCATCACGTTTCCCCTCGATGTACCAGTCGAAGTACTTCGCAGCCTGACGACTCATTGCTTCGGATCGTTCAGCCCAGATGCCAGGCGGAGACTGAGTGTTGGCCCAGGCCTGAAGATCCTTATGAAGGGACGATGCAATCTCAGGTGATTCGTTGAGCAGATCGTGAGTCTCCTCGAAGTCGTTTTCCAAGTCGAAAAGATACTCGCGCTCGTCGGCTCGGACGTACTTCCAACGTCCTTTGCGGATCGCTGACTGACCGAGCCAACGCCAATACAAAGTCTCATGGGGTTCCGCCTCGTTTTCTCCAGTTAAGAAAGGGACTAGGTTTACACCATCGAGCACCGGATCATCAGGTAGACCGGCCAAGGAACAAGCGGTGGCACCGACATCGAGCGTGATGACCGGATGCGAGTAAACTTGTCCACCGGGAATCGTCCCTTTCCAGTGAACGACGAACGGAACCCTGATGCCGCCTTCGGTCAACATTCCTTTTTCACCGTTCATCGGATCGTTCAGCGAACCATCCCAGCCGGGACCGCCGCCGGGTGCGTCCAGTTTTTGAATTTTTAGCGGTGCGCCGTTGTCGCTGATCACGAAAATCAGCGTGTCTTCTTCGAGTTCATGCTCTCGCAGCGATGCCATGATCCGGCCGACTCCATCGTCGACCGCCGACAACATTGCCAACGCCTGACGTCGACGCTCGGGCATTTCTCCGGGGAAACGATCGAGGTACTTCTTCGGTGCATCAAGCGGTACGTGAGGCGCGCGACAAGCGAGATAAAAGAAGAATGGCTTTTTGTGAAATCGATCAATGAATGTGCAGGCGAAGTCAGAAATCATGTCGATGTGATAACCGCCGCCCCGTTGCTCGTTTGCCCGGACGTCTTCACCGTCGAGATTCATGTTCCAGTGCCCCGGTCCGTTGCTGTTCTTGTGAAAGACCTTGTCGAAACCATGAGTCGCGATTCGATCGGCGAGGCTCGGCCCAAGGTGCCATTTTCCCGCCATGCCCGTGACGTAACCGACACTCTGCAAACGCTCGGGGATCGTCTCGAGTTCATCGAAACGTTTCATGGTCGCCGCATCTTTGAATTGTGGGTTCGATTCCAATCCCCATTTCGTTTGGTATTGACCACTGATCAGTCCTCCCCGAGATGGCACACATTGTGGCGCGGTGCAGTATCCATCGGTCATTCGCACGCCGCCCCTCGCAAGCGCATCGATGTTGGGCGTTTTCACATCATCAAAAACTCCTTGGCAACTAAGGTCCGAATAGCCATGGTCATCGGTGTAAATGACGATGATGTTTGGCTGCCGTCTGCCGTTTTGCGAAACCGGTTGTGATGCATCCGATACCTTGGGAATGTTCAACTGATACAGTGTCGAACCATCCTCGCCAACGAGTTGGATGTCCGAAATCCTTACCTCGCCGTTGCCGCGTGTGGGGTCGATTCGTACTGCAAGCACAGGGTTCGTCGCGGCGAATTCGACCGCGTAGGCATGTGTTTTCCCGTCGTGTTCGACATTGAACTTATCGCTACGATCGGCGTTGAACGGTCCAGCCCCTTGCTCCTGCCAGAACACCTGGCCGTGTCCGTTCGAACTCGAGGCCATCGTGAATTGCAGCGTGTAGGAACCGGCGGGGAGCGGATCGGTGAATGTGTGACTCAGGTACGGGTCACGTCCAGTGCTCTTGACGAGCAACATCCCCTTTGCGGCGGACAAAGTGCAAGTGCCTCCCGGTCGCCATCCTGCGACGGGCGTGCCGGCAGCCTTTGGTTTTCCACCGGACGGCTTCTTACTTGCGCCGCCTTTCAGTTCCGCTTTGCCTTCGTTGGTGAGATCGTATTTCGATGGGTCGAAATTCGGATTCGCCAGCGGGCACGCGGCCTGTGTTTCACGGAGGTGTTGTTCGATGAGTGCGTCGAGTTGCTTCACGCGTTCGGGGAACTTTTGAGCGAGATTGTTTTGTTCGCCGATGTCATCTTTCAGATAAAACAGCTTGTATCGGTGACCGCCATTTTTACCGCCGTGGAAGATACGGATTAGTTTCCAATCGCCGGCGTGGACGCTGACCGACGGTGGCAACCAATCCGGCACGCCCGGCCCGTGTGGGAAGTACGTAAAAATCCCTTCGCGGTCCAGTGATTCGCCTCGCAATGCGGGGACAATACTGACCCCATCGAATTTCTGGTCGGGCTTTGCATCGATCGACAACAGCTCTAGTAGAGTCGGATAAAAATCGCTGCTCTGAATGATCGCGTCGCTACGCGAGCCGGCTTCGACAGAGCTGGGCTGAACGACGATCGCCGGCCCTCGCACGCCACCTTCGTACATCGTTGCCTTGCCACCTCGCAACGGTGCATTGCTGGTCGCCGTTGCACCATCGACCAGGTTGTACATGTTCCCGCCGTTGTCGGACGCGAAGATGATGATCGTGTTGTCGGCGATCTTCAGTCGGTCCAACGTGTCGAGCAGGGTGCCTAACGCATCATCCATACTTTCGATCATTGCCGCGTACGTCGGGCTGCGCTGCGGGTCATTCGGATCGACAACTTTTCGGTATTTGTCGATCAATGCTTTTTTGGCATCGAACGGAGCATGCACACTGAACATCCAGTAATTCAGAAAAAACGGTTCGTTCTGATGCTCTTCCATGAAGGCCACGGCTTCTTTCGCCATACGGTCTTCCAAGTGCTCGTCCGGAATGTGCGGATCATGATCAAAGTCCTTGAATTTCCAGGGAGCGACATAGCTACCCGCTGGTCCAGGTCCGGGATGGTGAGGAACATCGACATCAAATCCATGCTCCAGTGGCGAGTAGGGTTCCGGCCCCAGGTGCCACTTGCCAAAGTGCCCCGTCGCATAGCCGTTGTCCTGAAACATTTCGGCCAGGGTGTAATACCGAGTATCTAGACGGGACACGCTTTGGGGTGTCGTCGAGAATTTGTTCGGCGCCGCACTGGTTGGTACTGTCGGTCGAAGAATGACCTTAGGAAGGTGGCACGTCGGTGCCGTGATGCCGTGCCGCGCGGGACTCAATCCCGTCAGCACGCTCGCTCGCGTCGGCGAACACAACGGGCTGGACGAATACGCCCGGGTGAACGTCATCCCCCGTTCTGCCAGTCGCTGAATGTTTGGCGTCCGGTAAAGATCGGTGGTGCCGAACAGCGTCGTGTCGCTCCAACCAAGATCGTCTGCCAAGATGAAAACCACGTTCGGCTTCGGCTGATCGCGAGAGGCGTCGTCCCCAATTACAACACTCGCGTTAAATCCGGCCAGTATGAATAGGGCAGTCAAATATATTTTTGATTTCAAGGTAGGGCTCACGTATTAGGGCATTCAGTTCTCAGATTTCAACTTCACTTGCGTCGACGGGCAATTTGCGGCCCATCCATATCGGTGTCGCAATGAACCATCCAACTGTGCCGCCAAGAGCGGCGACCTTGACGGTGTCTAGACCGATTGTCCCCGTCAAATGCAATAGGCAAGGACCAATGACTAGACCGAGGGTGATCAGCGAAACAAGCTTTGCGATGTGATTCATGACAAGATTCCTAAATGCTTGGCGAAGCGTTTGCTTGATCGGCAAGTTCTTTCTGGGTGAACTTACTTATGACCAGAAAGAGTAGTCCGCAGACGATCCAGCATGGAATCACCGCGTACGCCGCAAACAGCCCCTGCCAGAGAATCAGGTACAGACCGACAGCTACCGGCAGGCACCAGGCGATCAAGACGGAGAAATTGATTCGTAAGTCACTGTGGTAGGCATACTCGTCACGTAACCCAAACTTCTTCATCAGATAGAAATCGACAAGTATTACGGCACCCATCGGACCGAGAACCGTTCCGTAGGTACCAACAAAGTCGAGCAACTTTGCCGAGAGGTTCGGGAACGCACCGGCAATCGTTGCGACGGTTCCGGCGACGAGTGTCATTGCCGTTCGCGGACTCTTGGGCAGTACGCCCTGGAACGCGAGTCCGGCGCGATAGATCGTCGGGTTGGCCGTCGTCCAACCCGCTAACACAACGCAAATGATGCCGGCCCACCCAAGCGACTCGAAAGCAAGTAGTCCCGGGTTCGCGGCGACTTTACCGTCCTCGCCGACAGCCAGTTCGGGCTGAATCTTGATGAGCGCCGCCAAAAGTAAAGCGGCTGATACCCACGCCATGTAGTGCCCAAGAAACATTCCGATCGCGGGTGCCCAACCGGAGGCCTTGCTTCGAGCAAACCGAAAGATCGTCAGATCGGACATTCCGAAATGCATCGCCCCGTTGCACAACCAAGCGAACACGACGATTTTCCAGAAACCGAATTCTCCGGGACCGTTCTTTTCCTGAACAAACACGATCGCCTCTTCCCAAAACCTGCCTTCCGATAGTGCCGCAAAGCTAGTGACTTCCATCTGCGCTAGCGATACGATTCCGCAGGCCGCAAACACTGCAATCATCCATGGTGCGGCAATGTTTGCGAAACGAGCGACACGCTCGTATCCACCTGCTGCGACGGCAGCGATTACCACACCAACAATGACCACTAGCGCGGTAAAGGCTGGATTGCTCAAGCCAAACGTATCACTCGGCACATCGAACGTAATCCCAAACGGGACACCCACTGCCGATGCAGATACCGTGACCATCGCTCCTGCGAGAAAGCAAAACAGCAGCCCGTTGACCAAGTTATAAAACTTGACCAAGGATCTACCCGCAATCCGTTCTAACTGATAGTAAAGCGTCAGGCGTTTCGCCATCGCGATCGGGACGACCAGAAATCGCCACGTTAAAACCGCAAGGAAATTCCCGAGCATCAATCCCAAGATTAGATCGGACAAGCTCGCTCCGGCCGAAAGGAACAACGGGCCAATCATGAACTCCGTTCCCGCGGCATGCTCACCTGCATACATGCCCCAGAATTTTCCGCTTCCAAGCAACGCCGAATCCGGCACTGGTTCGCGTTCAAACTCTCCGCCAGGAGCCTCTGCTTCTTCAGTCATTTAAAATCTCTAAATGATTGCTGATGTGATTGTGGCGCTAACGTTCTTTTATGCCATGACCGAAGCATCGCATCGTGACGCCGTCACGTCGTTTTCATACTGCCGCACCTTCTCGAGCCACTCGGCTCCGACCGGCGCTCCCGAAGACTCACAGTAGTGATTCCAAACCGCGCCAAGCGGCATTGTCTTTTGCTCTTCCATCAGTGCCAGCCGCGCGGTCAAGTCACCCTCACGCTCAAACCGCCGCAACGTCTCCGTCGGCTCTAGCAGCGCCGCCAAAAGAGCTTTCAATGCGTTGCGGGTGCCGATCGCCCATGCCGCGACTCGGTTGATACTCGCATCAAAGAAATCTAAGCCGATATGCACTCGATCTAGAAACTCCCCGCGAACGATTTCCTGCATGATCGACTGCAACTCATCGCTGTAGGTAACGACGTGGTCGCTGTCCCAACGCACGCCACGACTGACATGCAACAATAATTCGGGCACGTACATCAACGCAGATGATATCTTGTCAGATATCACTTCGGTCGGATGAAAGTGCCCTGCATCTAAGCACAAGACTTTGTTCCGCGAGATCGCGTACCCCAGATAAAATTCATGGGAACCGACGACATAACTCTCGCTACCGATTCCAAACAACTTACATTCGACGGCGTCGAGCGTTTGATGACGTGGCAGCTGCTCGGCGAAAATCGCATCAAGTGAATTGGCCAGTCGCTCTCGCGGAGCTTTACGACTTGCCGGCGTGTCCTTGTATCCATCCGGTACCCAAAAATTGTTGACGCAGGCGTTTCCTTGCGCCGCTCCCATCGCCGCCGCGATTTTCCGACACGCGATTCCGTGGTCGATCCAAAACTGGCGAATCCCGGCATCGGCATGTGCCAGGGTAAAACCATCGGAGGCTTTCGAATGCGAAAAATAGCTTGGGTTAAAGTCCAGGTCGATGTTTCGGTCGCGTGACCAATCAATCCATCCCTGAAACTGCTCCACGCCGATTTCATCACGATCAACAGGACCAGCGAATTCGCCGTATATCGCATGAAGGTTCAAGCGGTGCTTCCCGGGAATCAACGAATACGCGATCTCGAGATCACTCCGAAGCTCACTTGCCGTTCGTGCACGACCAGGATAGTTGCCCGTAACGGCAAGTCCGTCGCCCAGGGTTCCTGCCTGACCTTCGAAGCCTGCGACATCATCTCCCTGCCAACAATGAACGGAGATTGCGACACGGGAAAGCCGTTCAAGCGCGGTGGTGACGTCGACTCCTTGAGACGCGTACTGCTCGGTCGCCAACTCGAAAGCGGCGCGAACTTGACTTGAGTTGCTCATCTTCATCCTCGCCAGTCTGGTGGGCCTTGCCCGATTGAAACCTTTCCCGATCCGGCAGCCAGTTTAGGCCGCCAAGCACACCGAAACCTTGACGATCGAACCGGAAACTAGCACAATAGTACCATCACAGAATGTCTTTTCGGTGCAAGCGATCACCTCTAGAGTACCCCGTCGGCCATTCTGATGCCGCTAACGCGACAGTGCCCGATGAAAGTACTTCGAAAACAGGACTGGTTTCATTCCGACGGATTCCCGATCGTCGTGGAACGTCGCGATCCACAGGAACCGTTCGGCCTGCACTGTCACGAGTTCTCGGAAATCGTGATCATCACCGGTGGGGCCGGTGTACACATCACCGGCAAAGACAGCTATGAGCTGAAAACCGGAGACACGTTTGTCATCGGCGGCGACCGCCCGCATGACTATCTGAACATGGATCGGTTAAGCCTGATCAACATTCTGTTCGACCCCAACGAACTGCCGTTATCGATCGGTGACCTGCAGTCTCTCTCCGGCTACCACGCCTTATTTACACTCGAACCGGCGTGGCGTAGCCGACATCAATTCACCAGCCGCCTACAACTCAGCCCAGCCGAACTTGGTGAGACACTTCATCTGGTCGACAAACTCGATCAGGAACTCTGCGCCCGTCAGCCCGGATTTCAGGTCATGGCGATCGCCGCGATGTTGGAACTGATCACGTTCGTATCGCGATGCTACGGCGAAACCCATAACCCATCGAGTAAATCACTGATCCGCGTCGGAGAAACCATCTCTCATATCCGCCGTGACATCTCTCAACCGATCGCACTGGAAGACTTAGTCAACATTTCTGGAATGTCTCGGACCAATTACATCCGGATGTTCGAAGCGGCGATGGGAACGTCGCCGATCAACTATCTGATCGGTCTTCGTATCGAAGAAGCCAGCCGACTGCTACGCAGCACCGACCGAAGTGTTACCGACATTGCTTTTGATGTCGGTTTCAGTGACAGCAATTACTTCAGTCGTCGGTTTCGCAAAACTCAAGGCCAATCCCCACGGGAGTACCGCAAACGCTACCGATGAATTCCAGTGGCGGCTTGCTCATATAAAATCATTACCGAGCTTGCGATTTATTCCGTCGCATCGCTGACATAGGGAATGACGTAAGGACCTTCGGGGATCACCGCGATGTGCTGCTTTCCTAAAGCGGCGGAAGCGATCGACCGCTCGAATTCGTTCACGTCGTCGTACATGTTCACCCCGGTTAGCGGAAAACTCTCACGCGGCAGCGTCGAAAGCAGATGAATACGGGCTTTTGACGACGCTTTGGTTTGCATTTGCGACTGCCACTGATCAATGTCTGCTTTGCGCTGCCGCTGAAGCACCTGCAAGAACGCCTCTTCACCCAGGCTTACTAACTGTTGTTGGGCTCGACGGTATGCGTCCGAGCCAAGTCCCTCGGCACACTCCGAGACGATAAACAAATCGCCTCCCGGCTTCAGGATATCGATCGCACCCACCATCCCTTTGACAGACTGGTAGTACGTCTGGTCCAACGGGTAGCCCGCGCCGCTGGTCACCACGATTTCGAATTCATGAGGCACGGGCGCCCGGCAATATCGCTGGACAAACTTCACTGCTTCACGATGGCTGGTGGTAACCTCCCCAAAATTGATGAACGACAAATTTCGTTCTTCATCGATCACCGTATTGATCGCGTACGCACCTCCGATCATCCGAATAATCTCGAGCTGTTCTTCATGCAGCGGATTACCGTCGAGGTTGCAATTCGCAGCCGCCGGATCAGACATGAAAGCGTGGTTGTGAAACGTACGGATCGTATCAGCATGGGCGAGTCCGGGGGCGACAACCTTCCGGCCGCCAGAGTAACCGGCCATGAAGTGCGGTTCGACCAGACCCGTTGCGATACGCAGATCTGCCTGCACAAAACGACGGTCAATTTTGACCGGTACCCGGCGTGTAGGAGTGATTCCCAGGTCGAGATGGTCGTCATCACTGGTCGCGAAGTGATTCACGACCCGGACGTGATCGAAAACCCAGTCGTCACCAACCAATTCTCGCAACTCCTCGCCTTCATTGGGACGATGCAGCCCCGTCGCGACTAAGACGGTAATTGCCTTGTGGTCAATCCCGGCGTCCAGCAGTATTTCGATGGCCGGACGCAAAAACAAATGATTGGGAACCGGCCGCGTGATATCGCAGATCGCGAGACAAGCTGAATTGGCATTTTTGGCAACTTCGACCAAGGAAACACGATTCGCCGAACCACTAGACGAAGCGTTTCCAGACGATCCATCAGCGGACAAAGCACTACGTACCGCTTTTCCACAATCATACCGTACGGGCATTTTTGGCTTCCGGATGACCGTTGGTGTCACCAATTCGGGAAGCCGTACTTTCTTCGTCCCTCGGCCAAACAACAGTTCAACACAAGGATCCATTCTTGCCTGCTCTCTACCGTGCGGTTCCATCACCTGCTGCATTCCAACTTGATTTTCGGATTAGCCGAATGGCGATAGCCACGTTTTCCGAACAATAACCGGAGGCAAACACCCATCAGCTGAAGACTCACACCCGTATTGTCAATTGGAACTAAGCACTGGTGACCACGCTTCCCAAGCCCCACACCCTCCTGAGTTCCAACCTGAGTACCAAGTTTATTTCCGATGCACACTCATTCCGTATCGCCTTGTCGGCTCAAATGTCGGAGATGGTGAGCAGCATGCGCCGCGTGGATCTCCAAGATTCCCTCTGGTGGCAACTTGCCGAATCCCGGATGTGGTGCAAAATCCCCGGTGTGGGCAAGTAGCGTTTTAACACTCGCGGCGAATGCTTCCACTTCCGCCGCGTCATCGAGACCTTCCGGTGGCTGGAAAATTCCCGACGTTCGGAAGCCACGAGGAGAATTACCGCTCAGCATCTTTGGCAACAGCAGCCATCGCATTAATGGTCGAAGGGGGGCATAGACCGACATCCAAAGTGGATAACCACCGATGGCGAGGTCTTGTACCAAAACTAAATGGCGACAAATCTGTCCGAGTGACCAGTTTCCATGACGGATGTATCCGCTGGCCAACAATTGCCGGGCATCATCGACCGCCACTTCGAGGTCACTAAACTGCAATTGACGGAGGTCGCTCATGGGGCTTCGGCATCTCGGTAGAATTTGGCATCTTCGTGGACATTATGGACGACTCTTCGAACAATTGACACCGGCGATGAAAGACGGTTGCAATTCATGTTTCCTCACGGCTTGCAGCGATCAAAACTACAGCGCCGGCGAGAGCCAATCGATTCAAACCATGTAGCACGATCGGCCAGGCGGCAGTGAACTACGCGTCAGTGCCAACGAACCAATGCCTATCCAAAGGAAAGCCAGTGAGACAACTCATGATCTTGTTCCTAGCCATGGTAATGCAGTTCAACATCGGAATGCTGAATCTAGTTGCGCAGACAAGCAAGAACAACGTCCCCTTGTCTTCGACGCGAGCCGATCACTGGAAAATAAGATGGGATCGCTCCGACGATTTCAATGGCAATGAAGTCGATTGGAAAAAATGGAACGAGTCCCCAGAAAACTTTGGTGCTTGGGTTTGGGATAACGAAAACAACGTTTCAATTTCTGGCGGAGTTCTAAAACTCATGATGCGTCGGCTTTCGTCACCGGTCGCCGAAGGTAACCGAACTCCGACGCCTTACACATCGGGCATGCTCAAGTCACATGCGACGGGGACGTACGGCTACTACGAAGCACGAATGAAAGGGGCACTACTCTTCCCCGGTGTGTGCCCGTCTTTCTGGCTCTACAGCAAAATTGATGATTCGATTATCGCTAAGGACGAAACGCGATACAGCGAAGTTGACATAGTCGAATTGACTCAGCGAGGTGACCGAGTCGCCGGCAACGAACGCATCGCCGACTGCAACTTGCACGCAATCCTTTCCAACGGCAGCCCGGGAATACAAGGCCGCGAGTGGCATCGACCGAATGACGAACGATACCGAGCAGAACAAGCCAACGAAGTTCGTCTCCAGTTTGACCCACGTCTCGATTTCCACACATACGGTTGTGAAATCACCCCCGACACTATCACATGGTACATCGACGGAAAAGAGATCGGGCACAAGCCGAATCTCCATTGGCACCGCGAGATGAACGTTGCCATCTCCCTTGGCCTGCGTCCACCCTACGCAACCTACACGACGAAAGGTTTCGTACCGTCGATCGTCGAGGGGACCGATGAATTTCCCACCGAAATGGAAATTGATTACGTTCGTGTTTGGGATCGCGTGAAGTAAGTCGCTACCTTACGACGACTTTTGGCTTTCGCTTGGACTAGGACGCGAGCTGGAATCACGAGCCATCGACATCGCCACGACGAGCGATGCTGTAAAGGTGATCGATTGTCCGCAAGTAGATCTGACCGTCGGCGAAGGCCGGCGTCGCCCACGACATCTGGTCACCCAATTCGTTGACGGCAATGACGTCCAACGACTCCCCTGGCTTGATCACGTGCGTGTTGCCGCTGGAATCCAATGCGTAGACATGTCGACCATCGGTCCATGGCGAAGCCCAGAATGCTCTCGCACCACGAACGCGGCTTTTGAATACCTTTTCACCAGACAAGGCATCGACGCATGTCACGACACCAGCATTCCGCTGGAAGAAAAACAATTTCTCTTGGCAATAGATTGGCGAGGCCATTTGAATGCCGGATTCATCCATCCGCCATCGAACGAAATCGCCTGTCGTCGCATCGTTCGGCGGAGTGATATCGCCTTGGCCACCAGGCACGATACAGTAAAGCCGTCCGCCTCCGTCGTCTGAGCCGCCTCGATTGCGCAACTCATTGCCGATGAACAAGCGGTCTCCCAACGCGATTGGTGTCGCCGAACTTCGTCCCTTGTTCATGTCGATCTGCCACAGCAGACGACCGGTTTCCGGGTCATAGGACCGGTAGACCATTCCGCCAACAATCAACTCGGTCCGCTGAGAGTTCTTCCAGATATAGGGGCTGCTGTACTGAGACCGCTCGGGGCGATTGGTTCGCCAGACTTCTTTGCCAGTGGCGGTATCGAGGCAGACCAAAAAAGACTGCTCTTCGTTGTCAACTTGGACGAACAATCGGTTGTCTAGCAGAGCAATGGAACTGGCAGTTCCCCAACCAGCCCGCATCTCGAAGACACCTAGATCAGTCTGCCAAAGAGTTTTCCCGTCCAAGTCCAGACAATGCACCCCGTTCATTCCGAAGTACGCATAGATCCGACTTCCATCGACGGCGGGCGTTTCGGTGGCGTACGTGTTCGTCGTATGACGTGGGATCGGCGGTCGGCTCGTTTTTACAGTGCGTCGCCACGCTTCATCGCCAGTCGCTCGGTCGATACAAACGACTTGATAGTCATAGACGACGTTCACCAAATCATCACGATCGCGGCCGTATCCGCCACGAACGTTTTCGGGTTTGGTTGTATCGGTTTCCGTCGAAGTCGGCACGGCCGTGGTCAGGTACAGGTGGTCTTCCCAAACCACCGGTTGCGACCAACCTTCACCTCTGGGATCAACCTTCCACCGAACGCCTTCACGTTGGCCTTCCACGTCTGACCACCGAACCGGCAATGGCGTCGGCGAAACCGCGATTTGATCAGTACCGCGAAACTGCGGATAGTTCTCCTCGGCTGGAACAACGGTTGCCGCCAAGAACACGAAAACACATGCCACCTGCACAGGTAAAAATTTCACGGGATCAATGCTTTGGTAAGGGCTACGGAAAAATCACTTTCACTCATGCTACAGTTTTTAGCGAAGTCAATCCGCCGGTCATCGAATGCTTCGATTGACACGATAACGCCAAGCTGCGAGGAGGAACCGCGAGTCCCGTGGCCATCCAGCCGAAAGTCACGCTCCAGATTGATTTTAGCGTGAGCCGCATCCCGTCAGCCGCTGTGGAGCTGCAATCTCGCTTCATTCGTCGTCAAGTGCACTTCGCTACCAGCCACGCTTGCACATCGACCGGTTGGGCCATTAGCAAATGCGGCTCGCCCTTGAAGTGAAACCCGAATCCTTCGCCCATCGTATTCGCCCGTTCGTCATAGAATGCTGGTGCAAGCCTCCAGGGAGGATGGTCAATCTCGCCGCGATAAACTTGACCGCGTCGACTGGCACTGTAAAGGCAGTACCGTGCGGTCAACCAGTGCTCCAACGAACCAGGTTCGGCTACCCGGAATTCATCTGTGGCGGAATAACTTGCATCATACTTTGCCGCCGATTCACCGCGATGGGTGCGATTGCTTTGATAGTCGATCATCCCTTCGTCTCGTCTTTTCAGCGACATTCTTGCGTCCATGTAGGGCAAATTGAAGGTCGCTCGAGCCGACCGCACTGCCAATCGACTTTCCGCATCCAACGAAAAGAACCATACCCCTGGCTTGCCATCAACGGTCACGTAAGTTCGCACATTCAGCTCAAGAAAACGACTCAGTCCGGGAAGCGGCGGACAAAATCGCGGTGCCACACCCGACATCAGAAACGGAACCACTCCCACCCAAGCCTTGCCTTCGCGCGTGTCTAGCATCACGCCGGGTGGAAGCAATTTCGCGACCGTATCGGGCTCGATCGTCCAGTGAGCGAACAGCAATTCTGACCACGTCATTCGCATCACCCAAGGCCGGCGTGGTAGCGGCCAAGTACGATCGGATCTCCGTTCCATCAACGCTGCCTAAGCACGGATTCGTCTGTTGCGATCACAAGTGTTGGCGGAGCGGCCTCGGAACTTGTTCGGTTGCCGAAGCCGTGTACGAGACCTCCGGGTTCGCGCTCCCGCGTTTCACGAACAACGATCAATGTCACACTCTGATTTGTATCAGCGTTTAGAAACCGAACCAATGCGTTTCCTTCGATCGAAACCTGGCCGTGCTGTACGCCACGACGCACAATAAATCGTCCGAGTTCACTGACTCGGTCAGCATCGACCCGGGCGGCGCCGTCGAGGTTGGCAGGTGCCGTCTGCCAAGTCAGTTGTTCGTCTGACCAATCGTCGCGAGATTCGTCGGTCAAGCCATAGACGACAAATTCACAGTCGTCCACATTGCTGGCGAAGCCCAGACCGCTCGGCATGAGCGTCAAAACAAACCTTGCCGACGTGATCTCCATCCCAGACAAAGTCGATAGGTCGAAACGAAAATAGCCCATGCGGCCGAAACGTTCGTAGCCGCGATACGGATTCTTAATGAGAACGAGTTCCGAGTGGCTGTTCTTTTGCACGTCATCGTCCTCGCTACGACTGACCGAAGTGTCACCGCCCCCGCCATCTGCTGTTGTTATGCGATGCAATCTGTTTTCGCCGCTCACCGATGGTCGTGCGGAAAAAAGTTTTGCTTCTCCGATCGAAACGTCTGCATCGCTCAGCGCTTCTTCGGAAGCGATGACACGCTGTTTTTCCTTCAATCGCAACGACGCATCCGACGTGACGTGCTTCACTTCGACTTCGCCATCAAGCACTTCGATCGACGAAGTCTTTGCTGATGTATCGACCGTAACAGCGAAGGCGGTGCCATAGTCAATCGCGACCGCCGTCGGTGTCGTGAGTGTGAACCCATGGGCTGACTTCGGTACCTCAACAACGGCGGTTCCGGAGAGCAGCCTTCCGGAGAGCGACGACTCGATTTCCAGTTCCGCAGGGGACTCCAATGTCACTTCGGCCCCCGAAGCGAACCGAATCATGGCTAGGCCGCGATCGATCTTGAGACGCCCTCGACCAAGTTGTGATCCAACCGCGGTGGGAAGCGTGCAATCGCCCCACCGAGCATCAGAGGAATCGGCGATATGTGCGATGCCGGGAATACTGTAGGGGGATTTTGCTGATGGGAGATTCCACCAAACCAACAACAGACTTGCGGCTAACACCGCGAACACAGACGACCAAAATTTCTTGTCGGTTGATCGCGAGCCGTCCGGCAGCTTTCTCGACTCTTCACCCGATCTGGGACTGGTCGCCGATAGGTAGACACGCTCCAGTTGCAAATGTGCATTCTGGTGCATGAGGTCGAGATACAGCTCGCGTGCGTCGGGTTGATCCGTCAACATACGCTGAAGTCGATCGAACTCCTCCCGAGTAAGCGAATCATCGAGTTGCTTTTCGATCCACTCGGCGAGTTGATCGCGATCATTGCCCTTCATTGCGCCACCTCCGATGTGGCCACAAAATCTTCACCCCCACCCAATACGCAATCACGCAAAGACAGCCTGACTCGGCTCAGCACACGGTAGGTTGCCGCAACAGTCCGGTTGATTCGGCCTGCGATCTCGTCCACTGCTAGTTCTTCTCCATAGCGAAGCGTCAGAATTTGCCGGTGCTTCGGGGAGAGCCTGGAAACACAATCGGACAATCGCTCGACGCGTTCTTCTCGACTCTCTACGTTCTTTTCAAACGTATCAGCCAGTTGTTCCAGACAAGTATCCGAAAAGACGAATCGTTTGCCTTCGGTCCCTCGTTTTCTGATGAACTGTTGAATGCGGTAGAAGGCGGCTTGGCGAGCCCAGGCACCGAAATTGGTGCCCCTTTCGAACTGATCGAATGATCGCCATAGCCATATCTTCGTCTCTTGGAGAATATCGTCCGCGTCAGACGCCGATGAAACGAACGTCATGACGTATGCTGCCAGTCGCCGCTCATGCTCGGCAAGCAGGCGAATGAAGAGTGCGGCTCGATCGTCGTCGTTCACAGATTCTTCCATTGTTAACCTCGCGTCTTGCCAATTGAGAGCTTGAAATCACAAGGTTTGGACGCGTCGATCGGCGGGAAAACAGAGTTTTTACAGGAAAACCGATAACGAAGCGTCCAAAATCACAATCGGGTAACGCTAACTGAGCAACCTAGCTCCACCACCTCCACCTTGAGTGACTGATGAAACGATCGATTCTGTTGACGTTGTTCGTGTGTTTCGTGGCCGAAACATGTCCTCATCTGACCGCCGCTGAAAATGACGTCGCGCATCCTGGAATCACTCCGTCCGAGTCCGTTCGTACCGATATCCACATCAGCGGTATCTACCCCCACCTGACAACCTACGGTGTCTACAGCCAGAACGGTAGCCACGAAAAGGACGGCCACAACGAATGTGGAATCGGAGCGATCGTTCCGTGGGCAGGCAAACTCTGGATGGTCAACTACGCCCCGCACATGCCACGAGGCAGCGAGCACAAACTGTTCTCAGTCGACGCAGATCTCACCAAGCCGATGACCATCCACCCGGAAAGTGTTGGCGGCACACCAGCGGGTCGGATGATTCACAAAGAATCGAATCAGCTTCTCATTGCCCACCACCTGATCGATGCAGGCGGAAATGTACGTACCATCAAGCCGGCGGACATGCCCATTCGCGTCACTGCGATCGCTCGCCACCTGACCGATCCGGCCAACCTGGTCTACTACATTGATATGGAAGGCTCGATCTGGGAGGCCAACGTTCACACACTGGCAGTCAAGCGACTGTTCAAGAAGCCGGTTCCCGGATGGCATGGCAAAGGTGGCTACACCTCTCAAGGAAGACTCGTCATCTCCAACAACGGTGAGTTGCACGTCGGTAACTACAGTGACGTCTTGGTCGGAGGAAAAGCGAAGAACGAAGAGGAACGCGGCGTGCTGGCCGAATACGATGGATCGCAATGGAAGATTGTCGAACGACGGCAGTACACCGAAGTCACCGGACCGAAAGGAATCACCGGCGGCAGCGATGGCAATGAACCGATCTGGACGATGGGCTGGGATCGCCGCAGCGTGCGGTTAAAAGTCCTTGATGACGGACAGTGGCAGACTTACTTGCTGCCCAAAGCTGCTTACTGCAACGACGCCAGTCATGGTTGGTATACCGAGTGGCCACGTATTCGCGAGATCACAGGCGGTCGCTGGATGATGGATATGCATGGGATGTTCTACGACTTCCCAAAGACATTCTCGGCGACGAACTCCGCTGGGATCAGACCGATCGGGAGCCATCTTCGATACGTTCCGGATTTTTGTCAATGGAACGGAAAGCTTGTCCTGGCAACGGACGAAACCAGCATCCAAGGCAACCCGCTCGCCGGCCAACCGCAAAGCAACCTTTGGTTTGGGACCTATGCCGACCTAAAGTCATGGGGCCCGGCCTCTGGCTACGGTGGCCCGTGGATCGAAGACAACGTACCAGCGGGTGTAGCCTCCGATCCATTTCTGATCGCCGGCTTTGATCGGCGGCTCGTCCATCTCGCCGTCGGGCGAAAAACCGCACCCGCGATCTCTGCCTTCCGTGCGGCCGATCAACAAAAGATCAATACGATCTCCAAAGAACTGGCCCAACTGCCGCGCGTCACCGTGGCCCGCGGTGACTGGCACCAACCTGCGGCGGGTTTCGAATTCGCCGTCGATGTCCCAGTGACGGTGTTCCTGGCCGTCGATCGCCGAGGCAGCCCGAAGCTGCCTTCGACTTGGAAACGGACCAACCACACGGTGACGTGGGGCAAGGGATTTGAAGACACCGTCTACTCGCGAGATTTCCCGGCGGGCCGAGTCACCATTCCCGACAACCCGACCGAGCATACTCCCGGTTCGTTTGGGATGCCGCACACCGCGTTCATTAAATCACGCGGTGGCCAAGTCACAATCGACGCGATCGAAAGCTCCGTCGTCACTCGTCCCGAAACTCCCAAGCTAGCTTCCGAACAATCGTCGGTCGTTTTCACATTGCAAGTCGACCGACAAGGTAATGGCGAGTGGATTGATCTTGAAAACGTGACGGTCCCCGGCGGCGGTTACGTGGCTCACCCGCTTCCAAGCAACCTCGAGGCTCAATGGCTGCGATTGATCCCCAATCGTGATTGCATCGCAACAGCGTTTCTGCATCAGACAACAAGTCAGTACGCCAATGGCGATCTGCCAGAAAACCGATCGCTGTTCGCGGGCATTGCCGGTCTGGATGACGAACAGACGATCGGCGGTTTGGTCTACGCTGCGAAACGCAATCGCAATTTGCGATTCATCACCGGCGATGATCGCTACTACGAGTTCTCAAAATCACGCTTTGAATTCCAAGCCGACGCGACCGACGAAAAGCTGAAGAATTTGCTTGCGATCACCCCCGAGTTTTCGCTTGATGAAGCATCGGTCATCATCCAATCGCGAGGGCAGCGCTATCGGTTACCCAAAGGACCCGCCGCATTCGACAAACCTTTTGCGTCCGGATGGCCACGGGCACTTCGCGAGGTTGAGTCGGAACGTGAACTTGCCAACATTCACGGAACATTTTACGAAACGCCCCTGATCACGAACGGAGCCCCGCCGGCTTGGAATCTGATCCGACCGATCAGCAGCCACACCAAACAGATAACGGACTTCTGCTCTTGGAATGGTCTGCTAGTCCTATCGGGAATCAAACCGGATGCGGCCGAAGACGGACATCTCTTCCGCGACCAAAAACTCGGCGTAGCACTTTGGTTCGGCGGCATCGACGACCTATGGAAACTCGGCAAGCCCGTCGGTACCGGCGGCCCATGGAAAGAAACCTCCGTTTCTGCTGGCGAAGAATCGGATCCTTACCTGATGACCGGATATGATCGAAAGACGCTCACTCTAAAGTCATCGGTGGCAACCACAATCACGGCTGAAGTAGACATCAATGGAGAGGGCTTGTGGGTCCCCTACGATGTGTTCAGCGTTCAACCTCGTGCTCCGTTGAGTTACGAGTTCCCGCAGGAGTTTTCTGCTTCGTGGATTCGATTTCGCAGTCGCGTTCCGGCAGTTGTCAGCGCGATTCTCGAGTATGAATAGGCAGATTAATCGTGCGTGTCGTATCAACATGGCTCCTACCGCCAGTGTGGAGCCGTCCGTTGAACGTCTCCGTCTGATGGCGAGACAAATATCGAGATTGCCGATCTTGAGTACTCGACGCGTCTTTCAGAGAACCGAAAAAGTCCGGGGAGGGGGATCGAGATGAAGTATACTCGGCCTGCACAACGGCACTGATTGACCGTTACTCAAACGCGGGTGACCGCAACGGTCACTCTCAAACTTTCAACCCGCCTTCGCTAAATGCATCGCCTCTCTGCGACACCGTTTCTGTTCGCCCTTGCAATTTGTGCGGCCCCGGCATCGGTCACGACCGCGCAAGACATCCTACAGAAACAGTCGCAGCAAGCTTGGGAATCGATTTGGCAACGTTTCTATCATCCCGATTCTCAAACGTTCATGGACTACCTCAGCAGTTATGAAGCCGGACACGAACTCGCCCACTTACCAACCGTGACTGAAGTAAAGCGTCAGTTCCCCAACCCATGTGGTTACGGCTCCGGGATGGAAGACGGCATGATTCTCGGTGGGGCCATGCTCAGTGTTGTTTGTGATCGGTATGCAGTGACCAAAGAAGCAAGTCTAGGTGAGAAAGCCGAGATGATCTTTGCCGGTATGCGACGCTGCGCGACCGTGCATGGCAAGCCCGGATTCGTGGCCCGTAACGTCTGTCCTGGCGACCAAACCAGCATCTACATCAATTCATCGCGTGATCAAGTAACCCACTTCGTTCACGGGCTATGGCGATACTTTCACAGCCCCTTGCCAGATGCTTCGACGAAGCAAGCAATCGGAAACCTGTTGGCTGCGGTCGCAGATCGCATGACCGAATTTGTGGTTCCAGAGAACGACTTCGATTTTTGCCGTGCCGATGGATCTCGATGCCCGTTGGGGATTTGTCGCATGTGGAACGTCAACGTTCATGAAGCCGCCAGGTTGCCGATGATCTACGCAGCGGCCTGGGACACGACGGGCGAAGAAAGATTTCGTGAACAGTGGCAACGGTATGTCAATGAAGCGATCCAGCAATCGGCCGGCCCGCTGAAACATCAACCCGCCTACGCTCTGTTGCAGATGCAATGCTCCCTGGAAGTTCTCCACGACGTTGAAACGGATGCGGCAAGGAAGGCGAAGATCGTTTCAATCATGAACCGAGTGGGGCAAATGGGCCGAACCAAACAAACCGAATCGTTAGCGAAGATTCGATCCATGGACGACCAAACACTTACAATGCTAGGACCGGATTGGCGACACGCAGAAAAATGGATTCACCAAGGCGGCTACCCCAACCCGCAATGGGGGCCGTATCGCGAAGTCTGGCACACCATTCGAGAAACTGGCGAATCAGCATTGATTGCGATGATGGTGCCACACGCGTCGATCAGCGACGATCAACAAGCCGACCTTCATCGCCTGCTTCAACGTCTCAACTACGATCGCTGCTCCAGTTGTGGGATCGTCTATCACTTGGCCGCGCACTGGAAAGCCAAACGGTTGGTATCGCAACAATGACCGGGCAAGGTCTCAACGACCTCGCCACTGCTCTGGTTTGATCGAAAGCCCAAGAGAATGATTTGGGCTCAAACAGTGCGTCTCTTCAAGAACGCAGCCACCAGCGTGCTCGGCTATCCCAAGTTCAACCCAGCGTCTTACACTGAGTCCTGCTTGGTCACATCTGGCGTTCCGAAGCCCTTTTCTTCGGCATACTTGCGAACGTCGCCGGTGATCTTCATCGAACAAAACGTCGGTCCGCACATGGAGCAGAAATGTGCCGTCTTTGCACCTTCGGCGGGCAACGTTTCATCGTGATACTCAATGGCGCGGGCGGGATCGAGCCCGAGTGCAAACTGATCGCGCCAACGGAACTCAAAACGAGCCTTCGAGAGTGCGTTGTCACGGATTTGAGCGGCCGGGTGTCCTTTCGCGAGGTCGGCCGCATGCGCCGCGATCTTGTATGTCACGACGCCTTCCCGAACGTCGTTTCGATCGGGCAACCCCAAGTGCTCCTTGGGGGTAACATAGCAAAGCATCGCACAACCGTACCAACCGATTTGCGCCGCTCCGATTCCTGAGGTAAAGTGATCGTAGCCCGGCGCGATGTCCGTTGTCAGTGGACCGAGCGTATAGAACGGAGCTTCATGGCACCATTCGATCTGCTTCTGCATATTTTCTTGGATCAGGTGCATCGGGACGTGTCCCGGCCCTTCGTTCATCACCTGGCATCCCTTGGCCCACGCTCGCTTGGTCAGCTCGCCTTGTACTTCCAACTCGGCCAACTGAGCGTAGTCATTGGCATCGGCGATCGAACCGGGACGCAATCCGTCGCCGATCGAAAAACTCACATCGTAGGCGGCACAGATGTCGCAGATTTCGTCCCAATGCTCGTAGAGGAAATTCTCTTTCTCATGGTGAATGCACCACTTCGCCATGATCGAACCTCCTCGGGAAACGATCCCGGTCATCCGTTTGGCGGTGTGGGGAATGAAGGCCTTCAAGACTCCGGCATGGATCGTGAAGTAGTCGACGCCTTGTTCCGCTTGCTCGATCAACGTGTCGCGGAACAACTCCCAAGTGAGCGCTTCTACTTGTCCACCCGTTTTCTCCAGGGCCTGATAGATCGGGACCGTTCCGATAGGCACAGGGCTATTGCGAATGATCCACTCGCGGGTCGCATGAATGTTCTTTCCGGTCGAGAGATCCATGACAGTGTCCGCGCCCCACTTGGTCGCCCAACGCATCTTTTCGACTTCTTCGTCGATGGTCGAGGTAACCGCGGAGTTACCAATGTTGGCATTGATCTTCACCAAGAAGTTTCTGCCGATAATCATCGGCTCGTTCTCTGGGTGATTGATGTTCGCCGGAATGATCGCGCGACCTCGGGCGACCTCTGAACGCACATACTCAGCCGTGATGAAGGCGGGCGTCATCGCTCCCCAGGATTGTCCCGGATGTTGATGATCGATCCGATTGCGGGGCACTTGCAAGGCGGGATCGACCTCGGAAGGGCGAGGCATCTCGTAACCATCCGGTGTGGTGCACAGTTGGCGAATTCGATCGGATGCTTCCGGGGGAAGGTCTCGCAGATTGGGATATTTGTCGGCGATCGCTTTGAACTCTTCCTTACGCCCAAGGTTTTCACGGATGGCGACATATTCCATCTCAGGCGTGATGATCCCTTGATCGGCATACCACTTCTGCGTGACCGGATGCCAATCACTCCCCGGCGTTTGGCTGTTCTTGGCACGCAACGGGGCTCGCTTCAACCCGGGGTATTCCTTGAGTCGGTTCTTTGCCTTCTTCAGTTGGTTGTATTTTTCAGAATGAGCTTCGGAGAGATAACCGTTGTCTTCTGGTTTGACGTCGCGGCCCGTGTACTCCTCGACATCATTGCGATCCAAAATCCATTGCCGACGCAAAGCCGGAAGTCCCTGGGTGACGTCGCCGTCAAACTCGGGATCGCCCCAGGGACCGGAGCAGTCGTAAACGCGCACCGGTTCGTTCTTTTCGATTTCGCCATTGGGATGTTCGGTGTCCGAGACGCGGATCTCCCGCATCGGCACTTTCAGCCCCGGGTGGATCTCGCCTTCGACATAAATCCGCGTCGAATTTGGGAATAGCGTCGGATCGTTTTCGATCGCTCGAATCTCCTCCGTATTGTCCACGTCGTCGGTGAACTGCCCCGGGAAATCGTCACGCTGCTTGGTATTCTCCAGCACATTCAACGTCGGCAAGTTCGGAGGATTCATCGCTTCCCTTTAATTTGCATTTTGGGCGTATGACTCGGAGAAGAAAGGACGGCTAAGCCCGAGAGAATGTAAATTGCCGTCTCGCTCCCTTCGTCGGTATGACCCGTATCAGGTTCGAAGGGTTGTTTCGAATCATGTTTCTCGAAACTCTCAGCCCAAATCGGACACCCCTGCGGTAGGTTTAGTATCGCTTATCACGGTCACCGGTCAACACCCTCAATCCCAGCGTCGCATTGTAAATTCGCGACGCAGCCCCCTCACGTGTGGCCATATCGATCTTCACTTGGCAGCTGAAAAGGCTTTTCTCGCGTTCATGTCAGTCAGAAGGCGGCGTGCGAACTCTCGTGAGCAAACAAGTGTAGTCGAACCTCCGCTGAATCAGCTTTCCAATTGCGGCCGTCGGAGCGGTTGCTATCGCGGTTTCATAGAACTCGATCGCCATCTGCTGCTGCCCGCATCTGAAATACAAGTCAGCGGATACCGCCGACCACATGTACGATCCGGCTAGCCAACTTGGTGGCTGGTACAGTTTCAAAAACTCAAGTCCCACCGCAGGCCCGTCATTCTCCGCAATCGCGAGGGCATGATTCAGACGATGAACTGGAACGTCAACGAAGCTTGCCAGTACCGAGTAGTTCTTGACGATATCATCCCATCGAGTCTCCGTGAACGATGGAGATAAACAGTGGGCCGCTGCAATCCCGGCTTCGCAGTGATATCGACTGAAGTGTTCGCCGGTGGATGACTTTTTGAGCCAGTGCATTCCCTGAGCAATCAACTCTTGGTCCCACTTGGTGCGGTCCTGTTCCTCTAGCAACAGTAGTCCGCCCGCGTGATCTTGACGGCCATTCAGACGAGCGGTATTGAGCAGCATGAGAGCGATCAAAGCCGACGTCTCGGGGTGTTCGCCGTCGCGGTGACTCGCAAGGACCAAAGCGAGTCGGATGGCCTCATTGCATAGCTCGCTCCGAATGGAACTTTCAGCATCGATCGATAGGTATCCTTCGGTGAACATCAAATAGAGAACTCGCTGCACCGAAGGCATTCGATTCATAAAGTTTTCGGTACTCAATTCGGCGTCGACGAGCCTTGTTTGACTCAGACTTGCTTTCGCTCGCGAGATCCGTTTGTAAATGTTCTCGTCATTGGTAAATAACCGGACTGCGATCTCCTTCACGCTGAATCCGCAGAGCGTTTTGAGCGTGAAAGCCAGACGCGATTCCTCAGGCACAACCTCGTCGCAACACAGGAAAAGCATGCGAAGTAGACACCTGGTTTGTTCGTCGTCATCAGCGCTGCCATTGGAACGATTGCTGTCGATAGTCTTCGCGTAGTCATTTTGCAGAACTTGTCGACGTCGACTCGTCTTCCGTAAATTGCCAAGCAAGTGATTCCGGGCGACTCGATAAAGCCAGGCAGATGGGTTCTCAGGAGTTCCACGCAGAGACCACCGTTCCACCGCTGATAGCATTGCAGCTTGAACCGCGTCCTCGACATCGGCAAGATGCCGAATGCCAAGGTCGCAAGTGAGGATCGCGACGAGTCTTGCGTGTTCGTGCCTAAACGAATCTTCGCTGAGCGGTGTCGCTGTCATCCTTGATGGATCTCTCGAACCTCCACGCTGGAACCAGGCATCATGGTTCCGGGACTTTCCTGGGCAACCTGTAATGCTTCGGCGAGCGAGTCAGCTTCAACGATCATGAAGCCACCCGCGATCTCTTTGACTTCGACGAACGGGCCATCGGTTTTGCCTTCCGCCGTGACGACAGCTCCCGTCCCGAGCTTGCCTCCCATGTCGACAATGTTCTTTTCGAACTTTTCTCTCCATTGGTTGAAGGCTGCGTACATCTGCTCCATTTGAGAAGGTGATGGGCTGGCCTGGGATTCGCCGGTCGGGGCACTTCGTTGAATGCACAGAAAACGTTTCTTGGTCATCGGTGTCCTCATGGTAAGGGATGCATGGAAAGAGTTCCCATTTCAGCCATGACGCGCGGCGTATGACAATTTGGACACTCGGAATACAATTTTTGCAGGAAAGATTTTACGACGCCTCCCCGGCTCCGTTTGCGAGAGAAACGGGATTGAAATCTGGGTCTACTGTTCGATGATCGTTTGCTCGTTGACCAACCGTTGGACCGGCTCGAAGCCGAACAAGCGAACTTTCGAAATGATTTCGTACGACTTTCGAGGATTGGCAAGCGAAGCGGGCTAAGCCTTGTAGAAAAACCCAAACGCACCACGCTGGAAATCTCGGCGAACGCCGAGCCGAACACTATTGATCGCGTCCCCTTTTCTCAACCGTTACGCTGGAAACACAAAAAAAGCCGCTTGCTAAAATGGGTTTAGCAAGCGGCTTGAAAGATGGAGGCGGCGGGAATTGAACCCGCGTCCCGCGATGCGTCCACGGCAGCGTCTACGTGTGTAGTCGAACTATTTTGGGCCGAAACCCGTTTCGCTTACTGCGGCGCTGCCCGACAGGCTCCGCGGCTCGCTAGCTCGAATCAAAATTTAGCCCACCGCGTCTCGAGCAGGACGGCGGGCGAGCCAGAATTACAGCTGACAGTCGGGCGACTCTGGCAGCCTCCCTCAGTCAGGACTACCTGTTCTTAGGCAGCCAGTGCTAGATTTTCATCTGCAATTATGTTGTGATCAGCTTTTTACGTGGCCAACTGATCAACCACGACACGCAACCACACGCTTTCAATCATCCGGTCGAATCCAAGTCGCCCCCGATCGAAACGGTGCTCAGGAATAGTCTCCTGAATTCAACAACAGGTTCGCTCGATTAAAGTCATCGCTGATTCCAATCGGCAAACCTGCGTCCACGCTATTCTACGACCCAGCCCCCCAAAGGCAAGTCGCATGGCGGTTGGGGGAGTCGTTATTCCGGTCGAAACACTGGCGGATTGTCGCTTTATTCCGAGACTTGGCTCATTCCAAGACGGGGCGAACAGAGTCGCCTTCTGCTCCACAAAAATGGCGATTGCGTACGCAGCGTTCACGGTTGAATGGCGACGAACGCCAAATCGGCAAGCCCTCGGCGGGTTCTGAGGCCACATGACCTCTCCTACTTGGTCCCGACTCACTGTTTGGCTGCGCCGGATCAGCCGTCTGGGTGTCTCGATCCTCCACTTCAAGAATTGCTCTCAACTCGGCTCAATTCCCTCTCATTCGAGACCGATACTCAGTTGCACATTAGTTGCATATAAGATACTTTCTCCGTTTGTGGATCAGGATTTTTCGCCTCGATGCGATCGCACGAGCTTTCCTGACCTGCGAAACTTTGACGGCTGAATGATAGAGAGGTGGTGATGAGTGGTGAGCTGTTGGTGATCAACCCGGGTGAGCAGACGTCCGGCGGACAGAACTTGGCGGGAGAATCGGCCTCGACGGGGCTCGCTTCATGGGGCGATTGGGCCGGAATGGTCGCATCGATCGGGTGCGCCATCCATTGTGCCGCCATGCCATTTGTGATCGCGTACCTGCCCGCTTTGGGGCTTAGTTTTTTGGCTGACGAGGCGTTTCACCAGTGGAT
The DNA here is from genome assembly GCF_008312935.1 of Roseiconus lacunae. Classification (NCBI taxonomy): domain Bacteria; kingdom Pseudomonadati; phylum Planctomycetota; class Planctomycetia; order Pirellulales; family Pirellulaceae; genus Roseiconus; species Roseiconus lacunae. Next base: position 912,720 of record NZ_VSZO01000001.1, read on the forward strand.
GGCCGTCGCCTGCTTTGCGATCGCTCTGACCGCCTTTGTTCCCGGACTGCGGAAACACGGGCGACTGACGCCAGTGCTGATCGGCAGCGTCGGATTGGTGATGATTTCAGTCGCCGCATTCGGTTTTGCCGGTGACTGTTGCGCGGCCTGTGAAAGCGGTGCCACCTCCGCCGTGACGGAGCCTTCCGGGGCAATTGCCGGCGATACCGCGGCGGAGGCTTGCACGGAAGCTTGCTGTGCCCACTGCGCCGCGGACAAGGGTGCGGTGACCGATTCGGACTCGGCGGTAAACTCGGACGTCGCGAAAACGGACTATGCTGGGATTGGCGGTATCGGCCTACCGGTTGACTCAGCTTGGGTCGGCCGTATCGCCCCATGGCTGACGCCGCTTGGCGGAATCATCCTGGTCGTGGCGCACCTTTTGAATCGACGTTACGGATGCCTGTGCGGTTGTTGCCCAACACCTTCCGAAAGTGCCCCAGCCGAAAGTGTCTGAGTTGAAAACCGCGACCGTTCTGCCGGACGTTCAATCCTTTGACGACGGCAGGCAAATCCCGATCAATCAGGTTGGGATTTCGAAGGTGCCATACCCGATCCAATTCACATCTTGCCGGACGGCCGGAGAGCCCGCACAGAGCACGATGGGAACGTTCGACATGTTCGTTTCCTTGCCGTCGACGGTGAAGGGAACGCACATGTCACGCTTCGTGCAACTTCTTCGTGACTTTCGACAACCGCTGGACTATCGCCGGACGATCGACCTTTGCGGCGAACTCCGTCAACGGCTCAAAGCGGAGGAAGCATCGATCACGGTCCGCTTTCCGTTTTTTGTCAAGCGTACGGCGCCGGTGACCAGTGAGCCTGGGCTTCTCCGTCTCGATATCGAACTCTCAGTGCTAGTCAACGACCAAGAAGACCTCGTCGTCCGGGTCGCCGGACCGGCAACCAGCCTGTGTCCGTGCTCGAAGGAAATTGCAGCGTACGGCGCCCACAACCAACGCTGCCAGCTCTCGGCGAGCGTCCGATTTCGCGATCTATCGGATTGCTTATCGATCGACGAACTCTTTGTAACGATGGAGCAAGCGGCATCGGCAAGCGTCTATCCGACCGTCAAGCGAATCGACGAGAAATACATCACCGAACGAGCCTACGAGAACCCGAAGTTTGTCGAAGATACCGTTCGCGATCTGGCACTTCGTTTTCGATCGGAACGACGAATCTCGTGGTTTTGCTGTTCAACCGAGAACTTTGAATCGATTCACCAGCACAATGCCTTCGCGCGAATCGAGATGGACAACGATGACCACATCAGCGTCTCAAACCCCAGATCGTAGGACACTGATTCTGGACGATTTGGTAAGAAATGTGTCGTTGGCTTTGATCCCAACATCTAACGCTTGATCTACCGTGGGAACGCCGATGGCTTGTAAACACGGAGCGCTCGGATCGTGCTGACATCGCCTTTGATTCGCAGCGTGTGAGGTCGGTCTTCAAGTCGTTGTGCGAACGTGACCACAGGCTCAACCCCTGGTTCAGAATCGGGCGTGATGGCGGTATTAGTCGCTTGCGTGACCACCGTCCAATCGAGTTGAAATTCACTTGGCAATGTTTCGAGCCGTCGCAAGGCAACGATTGCAAACTCGACGTCCCAATCATCGGCTTCGATCACCACACGACCTGAATCGGAGACAAACCGCTGATCGGTTCGGCCGCGTCCGTCCGCTCCGGTCACCGATCCGATGACCTCGAACGTGTAAGACGACGGTTTTTCGGGATCTTGCTTGGCGATTAACTTCCATGATTCTTCGACAAGCGGCTGTTCGAAGCCGACTTTCAACGCCGGCGGCCAAGGACCGGGTGGAATCGGCGTGCCGCGCCACTTCACACGATTCCGGCCATGGAGATACATGTTCGGATCCTCCAGTGGTCGATGTCCATCGATCCACACTTCACACCGCCCTTTGGCATTCTGATCAAAGACGGCATCAATCCGGTTTCCGTCAAATTCGAACTCCAGCGTTTCATTCGTAGTCGACTCGATCGCTTCGATTGGGATGGTGGTGACGAAGCCACAGTTCATCGGATCGACCTTTGTATCAGACCGTGGAACTAGATACGCCTTGACCAGCTCGGTCATCAGGTAGGTACCGTGTTCGTTCGGGTGCACATCGTCTTTGACTAAGTCACCGGAGTCGAGTTGATGCTCCTTTAAGTACGACCGCCAAGGGATTCGTCGGTCATCAAAGCCGCCGCCGTACTTCCTCGCCATCGCGGGCAGGAATTCCAAATTGCGTCGAGCCGCCCAACGTTGACGTTGTGTTTCGATTACAGACTGATCTGTTTCATCGATCACCTGTTCCGACCGACGAAAGTGATCGCCTTGGATCAAGATTTCGGACGTCGTTTGTTCCCGCAACGTACGAATCATTGTTTCGTAATCTTCGTCGTTACCATAATCATGGAAGATCACCAGATCCGCGTATGCCGGGTACAAGTCTGCTTCGGCGGTTTTGACCAACCGTTCCGTCGAGTAGCCGGACAGTGGCTTGCGGTCATAAATTAAATTAGCGTGAGGGTAGGTTTCACGCAGATGTTTCTCAAGCCTCACACCCCATTGACCCGCAGTGATCGATTGACCGTACAACAGTATTCGAACTGTATGGCGTTCCGTTGGGTTGCTCGACTGCAATAAAGTCATCGTGCGCTGAACACCTTGTCCCAATCGAGCAGGATCACCAAAGTCAGCCACCGCGGGGAACTCTTCAGCCATCGCCTTTTGAGCGGTGCAGCCAAGAATTCCGCTGGCGATCAATGCGAAGCTGAAAGCGAGTTTCATCAGGTTCATCTTTGGATACACTCAAAGGGTATTTTCTATGACATCACTCGAAGCGAATGTGTAATCGTTGTCGGAGAGGATCCTAAACGGAACTTCGAGGCCTGCCGTCGGGAAGAAATAGGCCGTGTTATGGTAACGATCTTCCGTCACGTGGTGGGGCCAATGAGTTAATCAAAACAAAACCGATCAACACGTCTTAATTCTGCTCCGGTTTTCTCGCGATGTACTGAACCACCGATGCCATCCCGGTGTGAAATTTCCCTTCATGGACCTCGCGTTCAATTTCGTGTAACAGGATCGTCTCCAGCCCTTTCCATTCTTCCTCGATCTTTCGGCACGTCATCAAGAGTTCTAAGTCGTTCGGACCACCGGTGCCTCGGCCACGTTGACTTTCTGAGTATGCCTCAAAGATTAATATGCCGCCCGGCTTCAACGCCTGGACTAACATCGGATACAGCTTGATGCGGAGAGGGCGAGGTAAATGAGCATAGATCGATACGATGCTTCCCCAACTGTCGGGGCGAGTTTGATAGTCATTCAAGTCCACAACTTCGCTCGTAATGGTGACGTTTTGGTCGGCGGCAAGCCGGGCAGCTTTCTCAAGTCCAACCTCGGAACCATCAACCGCATGCACTCGGAATCCCTGTGTGGCAAGATAAACAGCGTTGCGTCCTTCGCCTTCGGCGATTGAAAGGACAGGATCGACAAGCATCGTCACGTTGTCTGCCAGAAACGTATTCGCCTCGGTTCCATACGCGTACTCGCTATCTGAAAATCGCTCGTTCCAATCGGGTGCCATCGAATCTCTCCTGGTGGTTTCAATCGCGACCTGTGAGTTTCGTATTCTCTTCAAAAGGCCGACGACGTCGTAACACAGGCCCGACGCTAGCGCATTCGGCCCTCGCTTCTGCACGAATACAATTAGACTATCCCTACAGGAAAAATCGGACCTCCGGCCCAGAGAGGGCAACCTCCCCGGGCGTTTGCTCATCCGACCTTCCCGCAAGTGGGAAGTATTATCCGGATGCTTAACCCCAAAGACTCGTGTTTAACTGCTTAGAAACTGTAAGGGTCACCGCCATCACGTTCGGCCGCCGAGAGTCGGTACATGTCCTGAATCAATTGGATGTCACACTCGCGTTGTTCGACTTTACGACGTGCGAACATGCGTTGCTGGGTATTGATCATCACTTCGGCCGGCAATAACGATTGTTGTCCAAACAGGCGGGCGTAGTTGACAAAGCTGGGGACATTTGATGTCGCAAAGCCGTACAACATGCTACAGACACCGATCACTTTGCCGGTGAAGATACTGGTATTGATTGCCGTCTTGCTGTAGTCACCCATGATGCATCCGAGAAACTGCATTCCCGTGGCGACCTTCTCGCCGCCGTACTCGATGTTGATCTTTCCATAGGTGTTTTTCAAGTCGCTGTTACATGTTCCGGCGCCGAGGTTGATCCAGCTTCCCAAGTAGCTATGACCAAGGAATCCGTGATGCTGTTTGTTGGTGTAAGGCTCGATCACCGACGCTTCGACCTCGCCACCGATCTTGACGGTGTGCCCCAAAGCCACGCCGTCCTTAAGTGCCGCATGTTCAATCACACGTGTTTTCTTTCCCGCATAGACGGGTCCGGCGAGAAAGCAAAACGGTCCGACGCTGACGCCCTCGTCAAATAAGATCGGCCCGTCATCGGTATTGATCACCGCGTAGTCACCAATCGAAACACCTTCGGCGACAAAGACACCTTCTTTGGTTTCGGTGTAGTTGCCGTGTTCCAATCGATACGTCATCGCATCGGGCATTTCTTTCATATGCCAAGCGACGACTTCGTGAGGCCACTGAAACGCGGGTAAATCATCAGCATCGATTTGCCATGGAGCGTGATCGATCTGATCAGCTTTGGCGATCAGTTTCTTAACCGTCTCGCCGCCACTTAACTTTTGCAGCTCATCGGTCGATTGGCCGACTGACTTTTTAAATGGCGAAGCAACTTCGGGCTTAGCCGCACCGGAGACTTCGGTTTGATTGCTGTTCAAGTCAGTCGTTTCGGACTTACCCAAACGGGCAACTAAAATTGCTCCCGTCGAAGCACAGCGAATCACTCCGCTGGCTTCCGAAGTTGCGATCGTTTTCAGATGACGCAGCGTTTCGACGCGGGGAACCAATCGGGCATTGACTAGCAAGACGTCTTGGCCTTCCACCGCCGCGTCCGATGGCGAAGCCAGTCCAGCGTCAAGCGACTCGAGCGTCGCCAGATAATTTCGTACGGCGACAGACAAATCACCCGGTAGTAGGCGGAGCCAATCGAGCAATTGATAACTCGCACAAGTGATCGCGTAAGCCGGACGAGCGTACGTGATCGGCTGCAATTGACTAACAATTTGGTCCTCAAAGCAGATCAATTTCATCGTGAAGGTCGCTTCGCGCGAGTGCGGGTTGTAACGATTGAACGAATGTGACGAAGGTCAATGGCGATTCCGCAGCCGATTTGTTGTTGTCATGACGGCTGAAACCGAGCGTCGAACTGGAGGAATCTACCTTCTGAATATGACTTTGCCGCTCGTTTCCACAACCCGTTGACTTGTAACGATCGTGTTGCACCTGCGTACTGCCGGAAAGCTTTTTGTTGCTGCGTCATTGACACGATTGCCGTTCGTACGGTGCCATCGATGGCTAGCAGTGCTGATCGCTTGTGGCTGCTTGACGCTATCGATGTTGGTTTGGACGACGGGTCTGAGAGTGCAAGCCGGCGAAACGACGATCGACGCACTTGTCGGGCAATTGGCCGACGACTCTTACGCAACACGTTTGAATGCTCGACGAAAACTCCTGAAGCTTGCCGAATCTGGAAGCGCGGCGGCTGATGAAGTCGATCGAGCGCTGCGAAAGCCGGTGCCGCTTCGCGGAGAACTTGAATACGACCTCGCCCGATCCGAGTTACGGCAACGAATCGCACATCGCCGAGTGCAACGATTGCACCAGTCGTTTCTTGATGAACCGAACTCCGATAGCCCCACTCCCAGCGGATGGACAACGTTTTGCCGCTTCGCCGGTGATGACTTCGATGCACGACAAGTGTTTGTATCGATCGTGAATCGTCATCCTTCGTTCGGAGACCGACTTCAGTTACCCAACGTTGATGCCGGCCGTGACGATCAGGACGCCGTACCGAATCGCTTACACCGTCTCGACAGTTTGGACTGGATCGCGCTGTTGACGATGGAATGCTGCCATCGCCCTTCGGTTTCAGACCGCCGCAGTCTGGCGATCGTCAGCGTACTCAGCCGCGAGGGTTTGGGACCCGACTTGGAAGGCATGAGTTCCTTGTCAGACAATTTAAATCCTGACGTCCCACGTCGTGTTTTTGCTCGACTTATCGGGAAATACTTGGACACAGTATTCGTCGATTTTCAAGATCGCGTTTGCATCGGGATGCGTTATGGATGCGAGCGATTGGTTGACATCGACTGCCGAAACGTTTTGAGTGACCGATCGCAATCACCGGCGAATGTTTCGGTGGCGTTGTTGGCAATGTCAGCGCAGCTCACGTCCAACGATGAGCTATCTCATTGGCTTGATGACTTCCAAGATGATCGACGAATCGCGACGGTTTGGCGAACCGCAACGCCGGCTAAACGAATCGTACGCTCAGAACTTCGCGACGTCGTTTTAGCAATCCGACTCGCTCGGCAACATTCTGATCCTCGCGACTTCGGATTTGCTTCCTTACGAGCTCATCCGAGACTGGGCTATCAACCCTACAGTCTTGGGTTCGAGTCATCCGAGCAGCGTGACGCCGCACATCAGGCTTTTCTGTTAGGACGTCAAAGCGTCGGTTCGATCGACTAACGTCCCTTCCGAAAAATCAGTCTTAGAGAACCGACTCGGCGACCAGACGTTCATGGTACGGTGTGGCCACCTCAACATACCATTCGCTTGTCCCACGATCCTTGTGGACGAGGTATTCCAATTCGATTCGCAACCGATAGGGATTCTCTGATTCATCGGCGGCAAGAATCACTTCGGCCTTTTGGCGTCCGTAATGGTTATAGATCCGCACGGGACGCCATAAAACCCAGTCATGATCGACGGGATACTTGGCCAAATCGGCGACCGTCGTATCCTCTTCCTCCGGCATCGACCCCATGCCCATGCTTTCGCTTTCTTGTTTTTGCTTCAGCTTTTCGTTTCGGTAATGCAGTTCCAACGGCATCGTTTTGAGGTAACGATTGACGTAGCTCTTCTGAAGCTCGTTGGCATAAATCTGATTTCCACTGCTGGCGACTCGCACGAACTGACGTGCAAAGTACTCCGCTTGCGCCCCAAGTGTCTGGTGTTTTGATCCATACCTCGCGATGCTGCAGGCACCGAAGAAACAGGCCAGAATGATGGCCAGCCGAGCGACCCCGGTTCCGACCGGAGTGACATCTCCGAGTTCAGGGCGTGTCTTGCGAAGGGCAAACATCGCGAACAAAATCGCGAGTACACCAACCGCGAGCATTGGCAGGGCGACGGTGGCGAATCCGCTGACAAGGGCCAAGATCAATGCGATAAAGCCGGAAATTCGAAGCGGCGTGTCTTGGGATTCAAACCCGGCTTCGCTGCTCATTACCGCGCCGAGCGTCCGCGGGGAGGTCGATTCGGTCGTCATCAGAAAGTGGTTCGGAAGGGGGCGAGAGAATCTTCGAGGAACTAGCAGCCGGTTGATTTCCAAGTCTAACTTCGTTTCAAAGTCAGCTGCACTGCTGCTTCTGCCTGACCGAAGGATCGTGGCTGAAGAAATGAAAGTGACAATCTAAAATCAACAAGCGGTTCGGTCCGAAACGGAGATAACGCCGTTCCGGATCAGAAAGCTACGCAGCCGAGAGGCGATTGGTTTGCCGGTGGCAGTAGAAATTTAACCAAATCGATCCCAAATGCGAAGTTTTGGTCGTCATTGCCTTCGCGCCGGCCGCTCAAGCGGCCTTTTCGCGATCGGGAAGATGGCCGATTTTCGATACGCCAGAAAGTAGCTCCGCGATTTTTTTCGCCGCCCGCTCGCTTGCCCCCGTTTGGGCGTACAAACGATTCAGCCGAGCGAGTTGCTGCCGACGTTGATTCAGCAACGCATCGTCTGAGAGTAACGCGCCGATTTGATCGACCAAGAAATCGCGTGCGGGGATTGGATTGCCGACACTGATCTTCTCGGGAAACGGCCGCTGATTGCTCTCCGGATCGGGCATCAGATTCGGGAGTGTGACGCTGTCAACTTTCACGACGCACTTTCCAAATGCGTACAAAAACCGACCCACCCGGTAGAGTACCACTGCTGGCTTACATCGGGCCATCAATTCCAAACTGACCGAACCGCTGACCATCATCGCACACCGTGATTGATCGACAATTTCGCTGGTCGCACCCTGATAGAAATCGAGGGGCAGATCGTTGCCTTCGCGATCGACATATTGTTGATAGGTCGACTGGCAGAATGCTAAGTGCTTGTCACGATACGCGGCGACGGCAAACCGGGTACCGGGATGTTGACGGCTGAGGATTGCGATCGCTTCGAGCATCACGGGCCAGTTCTTGGTCACCTCGGAAGTCCTCGATCCCGGTAGCACCGCGACCGTCGTCTGATGCTCACCCGATACTCGCCGAATGGAATCGACGTTGGTTTGATTCAATGCCGTTTGGTCGACCGCATCGAAGAATGGGTGCCCCACGAACGTCGTTGGGATCTGATGCGCAGAGAAAAACGATTGCTCGATCGGCAAGACGGCTAACACGTGATCAACGGTCGCTTTCATCTTGCGAATCCGCCACGACGCCCAAGCCCACAATTGCGGCGGACAGTAATAGTAAACTGGGATGCCGTATTTCTTAGCTCGCTTGGCGATGTGCCAATTGAATCCGGGAAAGTCGACCAGCACGACCGCGTCGACTTTCCCGGCGGCAAAAATCGCTTCGGCTTGGTCGACGAAACGAAAGAATTGCCGCAACTTGGGGAGCACTTCCAGGATACCGACGACGGCATGTTCGGTGAGATCAAGGTCGATCGCGCAGCCGGCTCGCTTCATTTCACGGCCGCCGAATCCGCGGGCCTGCACGCCGGGAACCTCGCGCCGCAAGGCCTCGATCAAGTGCGCCGCGTGTTCGTCACCGCTGGGTTCGCCGACCGAAAAGAATATCGTTTTGCTCATGCTGGCTTTGGTAGGCCAAGCAGCCGATGGCGTCAAGATAAACTGGGCGTTTGACGCCATCGGGGATAGCTGCGAAGGCTTACAGCGATTCGATCCACCGCACCAACGTTTTCACGTACACGCCCGTTGCGCCCGCGTCTCGATGGGGTTTGGGGCTATCCGAAAACGCCGGACCGGCAATATCGAGGTGAACCCACGGGGTTGATTCGACGAAGTTTTCCAGGAATTTGGCGGCCGTGATCGCGCCTCCCCAGCGGCCTTCGCCGACGTTTTTGATGTCGGCGACTTTGCTTTTTACTTTTTCGTCGTACAGCGAGTGCATCGGCAGCGGCCAAACCAACTCGCCCTCGGCCTCTGCCGCGGCAGTGATTTGATCGGCGACCGTTTGGTCGTTGGCCATCAGCCCGGCGACCTCGTTCCCCAGGGCGACCATGCAGGCGCCGGTCAAGGTTGCCAAGTCAACCATCGCGGAAGGCTCAAACGAGATCGCTACGTTCAGGGCGTCGGCCAAGACGACGCGTCCTTCGGCGTCGGTATTGAGAATCTCAATCGTCTTACCGCTGCGTGTTTTGATCACATCGCCAAGTTTGTAACTCGATCCACTGACCATATTTTCGGCCAGACCGCAAACGGCAACGACGTTGCGTTTGACGCCCAACTTTGCGATCGCGTTCATCGTCGCCACCACCGTCGCGGCGCCACCCATATCGCATTTCATATCGACCATTCCGTCGCTCGGCTTCAGTGACAGTCCTCCGCTGTCAAAGGTCACGCCTTTGCCGACCAAGGCGATCGGGGCGTCGCCTTGTTTACCACCGTTGTATCGCATGATGACCAACCGAGGCGGGCGTTCACTGCCGCCGCCGACGGCCAAAATCGAACGGCAGTTTTCCTCGGCCAATTTGGTTTCGTCCCAGACCTGACAATCGATGCCATTCTCGACAGATAACTCGCTAATGATGTCGGCGAACGACTCGGGGTAGATCGCCGAAGCTGGTTCGTTGATTAGTCGGCGGGCGAGGTTGACGGATTGGCCGAGCGTTTCACCGCGTTTGACGGCATCTTGGTCGACGGCACTGAAAACGATCGTTTGGGGAACATTGATGACCGCCTTGGTCCGATAGATCGATTGACCTTCCAAAGCATACAACGCGCCGGCGACGACCATGTCATGGGTAGACGCGTCAAAGGATTCGGCGAGGGCCACGAAGAAGGTTTCGTGAGACTTTCCGACGAGACCACGGATCGCTTGACTGGTTAACCGGAACGCTAGTTCGCGGTTCGCTTGACTGTCACTGATAAGTTGACCGAGGCCAATCACCAGAACCAGTTTGGGTCCGCCTTCGGCGGGTCCGGCCAGCAACATCGTTTCGCCTTCGTCGGCGGAAAGCTTGCCGGCTTTAAGTAAACGAGCGATCGCGCCGCCGATTTGTTGATCAATGAGCGCCGCGGTTGGGCTGAGCGACGCTCCTTCGCTGACCCCGACGATCGCAACGTCGCTGGGTTCATCGACGCCTGGGTTTGCCGTTCGGAGAGAGGGGAGGGGCAATTGCCCCAAGAACGATTTCCGTTGAGACTGTGACGAACTTTCCGACATAAGATGATTCAGCAGTGAATTGTTTCGGTAGGTTACTACACCTGAGATTGCTGACGGTGGCCATGTCCACCTTCGGTTACGCAACCAACCTGGATTTTAAGTTCTTTAAGTTTACCGGCCGCTATGAAGCACCGCAGCACCCGAGACACGGTACACGATCTTCGCGACGGCGGTTATCTGATCGAAGTTTCTGATCCTGTCGACCCCCATTTGGAAATGGCCGAGATCCAACGCCGCGTGTATGCCGGCGGTGGTCCGGCGGTGTTGTTTACCAACCCCATCGGTACTTCGTTTCCGATGGTTTCCAATCTGTTTGGGTCGATCGAACAAGCGCGTTATTTGTTTCGTGAGACCCTCGAATCAGTTCGTCGCCTGATCGAGGTTAAGCTTGACCCCTCGGCGGTACCTAAGCGGCCGCTACGTTACGCCGGCGTGCCGCTAACCGCCCTGCGGATGTTGCCGAAGTTCACCCGCCGTGGTGCGGTGTGCGGGGGCCGCTGCCAAGTGACTGACCTTCCAATGTTGACGTCCTGGCCAGATGACGGCGGGGCGTTTGTCACGTTGCCTCAAGTGCTTAGCAGTGACCCCGACGATCCGCAAAACTTGATGAAAGTGAACCTGGGAATGTACCGTGTTCAGCTTTCAGGCAACGAATACGCCAGCGACGAAACGGGTTTGCACTATCAAATCCATCGCGGAATCGGCGTTCATCACAAACGAGCATTGGCGCGATCGCAACCGCTAGACGTCACGATCACCGTCGGTGGTTCCCCGGCTATGACCCTTGCCGCCGTGATGCCGCTGCCGGAGGGTTTGACCGAGTTAACGTTTGCCGGGGCGCTCGCCGGTCGACGCATTGGGATGGTGCGTGGGGACCATGCACCGGTTTATGGCGATGCCGACTTTGCCATCGTCGGCTCGGTCGATCCGAACGTCACCAAACCGGAAGGCCCTTTCGGCGATCACCTCGGCTATTACAGCCTGCGACATCCGTTCCCGGTGCTTAAAGTTCGTCACGTCTGGCATCGCAAGGACGCCATTTGGCCCTTCACCGTCGTCGGCCGCCCGCCTCAAGAAGACACGACGTTCGGACAACTGATCCATGAACTGACCGACCCGATCATTCCGACCGTGATCCACGGTGTCAAAGCGGTTCATGCGGTCGATGCCGCGGGCGTCCACCCATTGCTATTGGCGATCGGCAGTGAACGATACATGCCCTACCTCGAAGAAAAGACGCCCCAGGAACTGCTCACCCAAGCAAACGCGATTCTGGGCAATGGTCAGCTTTCGCTGGCAAAGTATTTGATGATCGCCGACGATCCCGACGACCGATTAGACCTTCACAACATCGAGGAATTCCTGTGTTACGTTTTGTCACGCTTCGATCCGTCGCGCGACTTACATTTCCAGACACAAACTACCATCGATACACTCGATTACAGCGGTGAAGGGTTCAACCGAGGCTCCAAGGTTGTGATCGCCGCGGCAGGCCCCGTCCGCCGTGAGTTGCCCACTGAATTGCCCGGCGAATTGGAGTTACCAGAAGGCTTCAAATCGCCGCGCGTAGTCATGCCAGGGGTCTTGGCCGTCGAAGCCAACGCCTATCGACATGACGACGGTCGGTCTGACCTTGGACGGTTTTGCGAAGCATTCTCTGCGGCCGATTCGATCGCGAAGTTTCCCTTGATTACGATCGTCGATGATAGCGATTTCGCATCGCGGAACCTTTCCAATTGGCTTTGGAATACATTCACAAGAAGCAATCCAGCCACGGACATCAGTGGAATCGAGAGCGACACAATTGCTAAGCATTGGGGCTGTCGGGGAAGCGTGGTGATCGACGCTCGTTTTAAACCCTGGCAAGCGCCGGGACTGATCGAAGACACCGAAACGATCAAAAAAGTCGACGCCCGCGCCGCCCGTGGTGGGGCTTTGGCAAAGTACCTTTAGTGCTCCGCCGAGACGAAACATTTGGGTTTGGATTATCAGCCGACGGGCGTGAGTCCCGGTTATTGCACCGAAAACGTGGCGAACGCCAATCGGCTAATCCCCGTTTGAGATGTTGAAGAACTAGTAGCCGCCATCTTCTGAATAATAAAGAACGACAGTAACGGTCATGACCAACCTTCTCCAAAGCGTCTTTGATTGTGACGCCCCGGTCGCGTTGATTACCGGGAGCGGTGCCCCACGAGTCGGACGCGCGATCGCCAGTGAACTCGCCAGGTCCGGCTGTAATCTCGTGATCCATGCTAATACGAGTGTCGAAGAAGCCCAGCGAACGGCCGATCTATTGCGGCAACGCTTTGAAGTCGAAACGGCAGTCGTGATCGGTGCGCTCGATGACCCGGAAGTGCCGAAAACCATAGTCGATCAAGCTCATCAGCGATTTGGAAGACTGGATGTCCTGGTCAACAGCGCGGCGATCTGGCAACCAACGAAGATCGATGACGTCACCGCCGATGAAATGCGGCGGTATTTCGACGTGAATACGATCGGGACATTTTTGTGCGCACGTGCGGCGGCAAACGTCATGGCTAGCCAAATAACCGGTGGCAGTATCGTCAACCTCGGCGACTGGGCAACCGAACGACCATATCTCGATCACGCGGCTTACTTTCCTAGCAAAGGCGCAATCGACGTAATGACCCGGTCGCTGGCCATCGAGCTTTCACAAAAAAACCCCGCGATCCGAGTCAACTGCATCAAACCCGGTCCGGTCTTACTGGCTGACGAAGTCCCCGACGAACAACGTCGTAAGCTTTGTGCGAGCACACTTGGTGGAAAGATTGGCACCGCCGAACACGTCGCACATGCCGTGCGTTTCGTCTGCGAAAACACCTTCGTCAACGGTGTCTGCCTACCGGTCGATGGCGGCCGGACGATCTTTGCCCCCGACGGCTTGCAGGTCGGTGAAAATACTGGCTGATCGGTGATGCGATCGCAAAAAAAAACGCCCGCCGAAGGTGGGTTCGGTCGGGCGCATCTCTGGCAAGACAAGTACGGTAAAGGCTAAGCGGTGTAGAGCCACTTCGCCTTGCGGAGAATCATTCGCGACTGGCTGATGACATGTCGAGGCGGGACCCTTATCCGCCCAGAAATGTACGCTTCAACCAAGCATTGCTCCGTCGATCCAAATCACGAATCCGATCGGTGATCGAAGGCTTCGTTTTCTGGCTTGAGCGGTTTGCATGTGCGGATTGTCGCTTTTGGTCACCTTGTGCTTGTCGATGGGCCGGTGTCGCGTGAGAAGAAGAAGAGGATTGCGACGAGGAGGACACATCAAGGACCGGCGCCGGGATCGGCGTCGGCACAAACGACTGGTGGATTTTTGGCGCCATTGCGATTCGACTGTTTGGCAGTCGTTTCGTGACGCCCCGATTGTTGGCGACCGGGAAGTTGGCAAGTCGGTCGCCGCCGGTGGGGGCTTTGGCGATGCGGTGATGGGCATCCTGACCGTTCGACCGAATCAAAGCCGATAAATCTTGATCCGCCGGAGCCGCGTGGGTGGTTGCTGTGATAGCAAACAATGCCAGCACAGCAACAATGGGACGAACTCGGTTCATGGACACTGACTCCCTTGGTGTTTGAGCTTTGTGATCGAACTCTGTAATCGAGCCCTGTATTCGAACTCAGGGTGCGAACTCTGTGATCGAGGGTAAAGCAGTGCCGAAACATTCCCGACCGTTAAGCGATCTGCAAAGGTTTTGCAATCAACAGGCGAGCTTGCCGTGTGATTCGACCTTTGGATCGACCGCTCATTCGGCTTGCCTGTGACCTGGATAGTCCTGCGGGCTGAACCGAATCGGCAAACCAGTTCAGTCGCGAAGGTTTCTCACCCTGCGGTTGGTCAACTTGCCTTCGCCCTTTTCTCCCAGCCAATGAAATCAGCCACTAACGATGCAGCAGCCAGCTTATCACGTTCACATCTATGGCCCTCCGAGACTCACCGACTTGGGGTCTGTCCCCGCCGATGCTGTCAAAAACCGGGGACAGAGCACCGAGCAGGGACAGCAGAGCACCATTGCGACGACATTCGAGAACGCGATGGCGCGATTGCAAGATTTGACGCCCTCGGTCCTCACCGAACCCGATGGATCGATCGCCTGGGCGGGGACAGAGCACCAAATTGTTGGCATCATCTACGATGCGGCCGATCAAATTCAGTACGTCGAACTAAGAGGGCACGGCCAAAGCAAATACTGGAGACTGCTTTTGCAGGCAATCGCGGGGACAGAGAACGTTGATCGATTTTCGATCATGGTCCTGCCGAACCGGCAGTGGAAGAATTTTCAAAGCTTTGAAAGAATGCTCGACGAGAATGCAAGCTGATTTTGCTCGCAATTGCAGATTTCGCCCTCCATCAACGACGCTTCCTCGCTTTTTATGGACCTAAGCGATTTTTCCGCGAACAATGATCGCGATTTTGGGTTCTAGGTCATTGATTGGCACATTGGTTGCAACTACTTCTATTCGTCAGATCAAAACGAACTGGCAAAATTGAAATAAGGCAATCAACTGGGTCGATTGCCCAACCTTGGAAACCCCACAAACCGCCCTTCACGGTCGGCCCTTTTCTTACGAGGGATTGAAAATGATGAACGCTGTCTGCAACACCGAAGTTTTGGAATCGCGAATCGCTTCTCAAAATGAGAACACCTGTGAGAAACCACAGCTTTCTGATGCCGAGATCATGCGACGCGTCCGCGACATCCGCTCCAATTGGTCACTCTCCGAGCGTAAAGCTCGTCGTGAAGAAGCCGACCGTCGTTTCCAAAACCTTGTTGACACCCTATTCGCGGAAGCCGCCTAGGTGGCCCGCCATGGTGGCGACGGTCAATCCCGCTGGTTGATCACGGCTGGGTTCCTGCTGGCTCCATTGCAGGCAAAACAGCTGTCACTAAAAATCTGAGATGGGGAGAGATGTCCTGATCCTCCCCGTCTCACCCGGCGAATCTCATCGTGTATTTGGTATCACTGTGCTTTCGTTCTAGTCTTCGATTGCGTCAGCCCCATCGCCAGTCTCATCGATCGACTGGCCGACAAGGTTTCCGTGGTATCGGCACGCCTCAAGAAATGACTCCAATAGCACCAGGGCGGCTACAGCGTCGAGTCGCTTCTTATTCTTTTTTCGCGTCATCGATCCGGTCCGCAGTCTCTCTTTTGCTGCGGCGGTGCTAAAACGTTCGTCGAATAGACGGACCGGAAGTCCTGTTTCCTCGTGCAACCAACGCGCAAAAGTCCGGCTCTCCTGACTTTTCTGGCTCTCTTTGCCATCACAGTGAATCGGCAGGCCGACGACTAGGCCGACCAAACGTTCTTGCTTGACGAGTTCCCGAAAGTACTTCGCATCCAATTTTGGCGAACGTACGTTGTAAACCTCGATCGGGCTCGCGAGTGAACGCCCAGGGTCGCAAACGGCAACTCCGATCCGAACCGTCCCATAGTCAATCGCCGCAAGCCGCCCAGTCGACGGAAATTCAGAAGAAGATTCGCCAGATGCTGAATCCTGAGCTTCGTTCATCACTGATCAACCCAGTTGGCTGGGTGTTGGGTTTGAATCGCTTGAGAGACGAGTGCTTTGTTGCGTGCTACTTTAGACGGCACTAGCCACGGACCCCGCGTGGTAACCGGGCCGATGCCAGTCGGCTAAAAACATGCCGCCGAAAGTTCAACCGGAACGAGGAACTAGCCTGTCGCTTTGAAAGAGCTAACTTACGCCAGAGAGCCGCAATTGCTCTCCATGGCTGAACTCAAGATCTGGTCGCCTGCAGCGATTTCTGTTCACACCGCGTTTTGGGCGGCCCGATTGGCCAGATATGCTTTTACGGCATCAACCGGCAGTGGGATCCCACGAATTGTCCCATCGACAACAAGTTTATTCCCTACGACACCTTGGAACTCGGCAACGATCATTCGATTGCGTCGAGCCTTGGTCAAGCGGATCATAAGAATTAGGCGATCGCCGGGAACAACGACATCCCGAAACCTTGCGCCATCGACGCCGCCGAAACCGACCATTTCGGCACCCAGCAAGTCATGTTTCTGGGCGAAGAAACTCGACAGTTGTGCGACGGCTTCCAACTGAATGACGCCGGGCATGACCGGCATACCGGGCATATGACCTCGCACCCAAAACTCATCATGGGTGACGTCTTTATAGCCTGCACAACGCAGCGTCTCGACATCCTCGTACAGGATGCCGGTCAGGTGTTCCATTTCGTGACGCTGCGGATTCAACGCGCGAACGGCTTCCAAATCAGCAACCGGTTGGTCGTGATCGAGCAGCGAAAGGTCAACAATAAAGTCGTTTTTGGCCACGGCAATCGCTTCGGCAGAGAGGGTCAATCAAAGCGGTGGAAGGCTCAAGTTTTGATCTTTTTGCGTTTTGCTTTGCGCGCCTTGGCGTTCGCCGGACGGCGTCCGTGATTTGCTTTCTTCACTTTGTGGTGTGGCTTAGCCATCAATCAATCGTGTGTCAGAGTGTGGAAATGTGTTCGAAGACCGCAGAAAATACCAGAATTGGCCACTTCGCGGTAGGCTTACCGCTAGCGAAGTTGTCCGTATCTTAATTCGGGCTGCGGCTGCGAGACACTGTAGTCAGAACGACCGGTTGGTGCCGGAGAATCGAAACCCGTCTGACTTCGGGGGGATTCGATTTCCTCTGTAGTGGCAATCTTTCCCCGTGCCGTTTCATCGCGTTTTCGTTTGTACCAACTTTCACTCGAAGCCCCGGAGCCGAGGGAGTGAATTGCCATCGAGCGATTGGAATTCGAAGCTGGGGCAGAAAGCGTCATCCCCCCCGCCGCTGCTTGGGCATTTTGCCTCGACAGTGGCCCTGATAGGCTGGCTGCCCGCTGGTCGATCGAAGATCCCGGACCAATCAGACTCGCTTGCCGGATTTGTGCCTTGCCGGTGTTCGTTGATTCCGCCGAGGCAAGCGTTACCGAGCCACGACGATTCGACGCGACATAGCCTTCGACTGATCCGCTGCCATCAGAAACCCAGTTGAGCCAGTTTTCCTGAAGGTCTGACAACGACTCATATCCATAGTGCTTTTGCACGTTGCCGGTCCATGACCGAGATTGCATCCAGTCTTCGAGAAACTCAATAAATCGCCGCGGCCCTTGTTGTTCAACCAAGAACCGGCACACCGAATAGCCTTGGGCGTACATCGGCAACATGTCCTGGGGATACTCGGTCAACAGGAACAATCGGTTCATCGCGATCCCGCGATCGGTGCGCAGAAACTCTCGCAGTTTTCGTTCGTGTTTGTTGCGTTCGGCGGCGTGCTCCACCGTCGTACAAATACCTTCGTCGGCCCAGCGTGGCAGCGGTCGCCCAAAGTGGGTTGCCATCACCGTATGCGTGACTTCGTGGGGTAAAACGCTGTCAAGAATTCGCTCGGTCGTTCCGATCACTTCCATCCGAAAGTTGCTGACCGGACGAGGGTTGTACGTTGTGGCACCCTGGGCGGCCAATCGAGGTCCGCTGATCACTTTGATCGGGCACGGTTGGGGCCAGGGCGGCAGTTCTTTACCAAGCCAGTATTCGGCAAGCTCGCGACGGTACCGCTCGGCATGTGTCGCGACGGCATCCGCCAACGCTTGAGTGTCCGCTTCGACATAGAAATTCTGGCTGCGTTTCGACGCCGCGTCACTTGTTGTGACACCTGTCACAATACAAGCAAAGACGAGCCAGACGAAACTTCGGTGAAAGACCGAACCGATGACGCGACGACGTGCGGCGGCAAGACTGTTCGTTGCGCAATCGGCAACTGCTCGACCTACAGTGGCATCCATGCCGGAGGACTCCCGGTTTGTGTTCTGGCAACGTCATGCAAGCAAAGCCACATCCGTTGCGGCGTCTGCGAGCGACGTTTTGGGAGTCTAGGGATCAGGCCGAGTGACAGAAAGAGAAGTTTTTCAGGAATTGGCTCAAGACCAACCGTGCTGAATGACGAGCGGTTGCGAGCGAACCGTCCGTCCTCTGTCCTGCAAGTGACTTCAAGCGATGAACCAGCAGAGTCGACCGCCTATCCCCGCGATGCACGGGGGTTTGGCCGATTCTGACATTCAAACTTAGGCACCCATTTTGGCTTTCGTCCGAGCTTCTCGAAGGCCTCGGCTGAGGATATCACGTAGCATTGGCGAGCAATCTTCGTACTTCGTTTGATCGGGTGCGCCGTTGCTGTACTGATAAATCGCGTCGCGGGGTTTGACGCCCAAGGCGATCAACGAACTGCTGACCGTCCCGTAGTCTTTGTTGCGAACGACCATGCTCGGCCGACCAGGGCCGACCGGCGCTCGAGCAAAAACACGACTCGCCACGGCAAGGAATTTAACCGGCGAATCGAGCGTCTGAAGCGTCAGAAGTCGACGTGCCATACAGACCCGCTCGTCATCGGGATCGTTCAAGTTATGGTTGCCGATGATGTTCAGCCCAGGCTGAAGGTCGACTACTTCTTGACGCTGATCCGAGTAGATCGCATAACCTGATTTGGCGTCGGCGATCACGAGATTGCAGCCCTCGTACTGGGTTTCGGCAAGTTCACCGAGAGCCTTTTCGAGTGCACGCGATGCTGTCGTGCACCGCAACAAATCCATCGCAAGCGAGCCGCGTGAGCGTTGACCGAACAACGGCATCGCCGTCGCCCGGTTGCAAACCCCGACAAATAAGCCATTCTGATTCACACCAAGCCACGTACCGCCAGCTTTTTGATCGATCCCACACAGGACTCGGGGCTTTCCAGATTGGATCGAAGGCGTCAGACTTGGTCTGTCAAAATATTCCTCTCGATTGGCGGCAACAAGAATCGGACTTTCGGGGACCAATTGATACTGAACGGCCAATAAGCACATCGGGAACTTCTTTTCAAAGATCAGTTGGTTGCAATGAAACCGCGAACACTTCGTCGGCGTTTTGCCGCTCAAAGTCGTTCACGACGCACGCCAATCTATCTGCGTCACGCTACAACCTGCACCCCCTGACAGGGGGTTCGATAGGAAAAACCGACCTAAATTCGGCTCCAAGGATGTCCACGCTCACCACTGGGCAAGCTTTTCGGACAAACAGTGTCCAAAACACCACCCATTCTAGGGTACTCAAACATCCCAAATAACCTATTTCCAACCGGCACGTTCTCGATATTCGCGATGCGGGTTTCGTTCTCGTGTGAGTTTTGCTTGAGCTCGAATCTTGGCCGGTACTTATAGCACTCGCTATAGAAAGTTGGTCGACGCCTCCCCCTTGGTGCTCCGTTAACCTTTTAAGAATTCGGATTAGCCGCGGTTGCGGTGCAAAAACCGGAGCTAACGTCCGTCGGCTGACGAGCATGAGACCGGGTGATTATTCGGAAACCGTCGCCAACGCCATTCGGCTAGTTCTAAATGCACTGGAGCTAAAGCTAATCGTCCTCGCCATAGAGCATTGAGAATTGGAACAGTCCCGAGGAGTGCCCGTCGCTAAATTCAATGTTGTAAGCGTAAGTTCCTACCGGTCGCATCGAGACGATCTTTAGCGGTTGTGCCTCGGCGGCGGTTAGCACCGGCAATACCGGACGCGATTTCACTTCACCGCGTTTTTTTTCTCGACACGTCGCACACGGGCAAGATGCTCGCAATTTAGCAACGGTCCACCGCGTGACCTTCCCGTCAGACCATTGAATGACTATGGCGGTCTCTCCGTCGCGTGTAATGGACTCGGGGGTAACGTTCATTCGCTCTTCGTTTGCGGTGACCACCAGCGGTCGAGCTGCCTGCGCAGTTGCTCGACACGTGATCGATACTCAGTCTGGATCGCCAAGTTGACCTGTTCGTCTGGATCATCGTCCAGATCAAATAACTGAACCTGATCGACATAGTCTCCCCAAATCTTCCCTTGTTGGGAATGAGGTACGATCAGTTTGAATCGTCCTTGGCGAACCCATCGATAGGCAACATTCAAGTCGGGGCGGCCGAGTCGACTGGCATCCCCCGGATAGACCGCGCCGAAGACTGCACGTGCATCGAACTCAGTCGCTGTTGTTTGCTGCCCTGTTGCGATCGGCCAAAGGCTTTGGCCGGGGTATTTCGCCACTTCGATTGATTCAATTTGTGCGGTTGCTTCAAGGATCGTCGGAACGATATCCACACTGCTCACCAAGCAACTTTGTTGTTGCGGTCGTGTGACGCCTTGTTGATAGATGACGACCGGTGTCCGCAACCCGTTTTCGAAAGGCGACCGTTTACTCCGATGGGTGTAGTTGAAACCATGCCCATCGCGCATTGGTTTGGTGGCGTCGGGTCGAAAACCATTGTCGACCACCAGTACAAACAGCGTCGGCCGAGTTTGATACCGCCGTGTTAATTCGATCAACTCTCCAACGCTGGCATCGAATTGGCTGCACGCGGCATAGTAGGCCCTCAAGTGAGTTGGTACCGACTTGTCATAGCGATCGAAAAACGTTTTCGGGCTATCGTGTGGCAAGTGTGGCAAAAATGGCGCGTACCAGACGAATGCCGGTTCGTCGTTCGCTTGTGTCTCTCGCAAGAAGGTTTCGATCGGTCGCATGGTTTGTCGTCCGATCGCAAGTCCGGCGTCACCGTTGCCGTGGGCGACCCAATCACCGTTTGAAAGTTGCTTGTTGCCGTACTTAGCGTTGGGCTGGTACCGGCCCGTTGTCATGCCTTCGGTGAATCCGGCGTTTGACCAATGCCCTTCCCAATACTTACCGGTTTGCAAACATCGATACCCGGCCTTGGTAAGCATACGGGGCAATGTCGCTTGGTCTTCAATCAAGTGATCGGTCGTCGCCCGCGCGGTTTCATATTGCTGCCGATCCATCGTCCGCGTCAGCTTGGAAAACCCCGGAGGTGGATGATTGAAGAAAACACCATGTTGATGCGGATAAAGCCCGGTCAGCAACGTGACCAAAGAGGGCCGACAAACACTCGCAGGCACATAGCCATGTGTAAACACGGTGCCACGCTGGGCGAGTGCATCTAGATTCGGTGTCTGGACTACGGGATTGCCCATGAACCCGAAATCCCCGAAGGCCTGATCATCCGAGATGATTAGTACAACATTGGGTAGTCGCGGCGATTTCTCTTCTGATGATCTGACAATTCGTTGGGCTGACAGTGCGGCACCGAATTCAATCACCAGAAAACCAATCAGGAGCCACCGCATCGCACACGCCTCAGTTCAATTTATCTGAATTCTATTCACGGCAGTGCCAATTGGCTGACCCCAATTGAATGAGTCGAAGCCGCGGATGCTGATTTCGGTTTGGAGTTCAGCATCGGCCACATGAAATTCGCCACGCCTATGCCGCATTCGTCGTAGCGGAAACCGCCGTGGCAGAAACTGCCGACGGCCTGTTGATTTAGTCGAATGGAGCGATTCAAAGATCAGCCGACAGGCATTCGCCCAGGCTTGCGCGGAAGAACCGCTCGCGATCGCGTTTGCGGCTGATGAAAACAACAAGCCGTCGGCGAGTTCCGCTACCCTAAGTGCAACTTCAAACCAATCACTACGCGACCGCTTCGCGTGCTTTTTCTAGCAAGTCGATCCAAGGTCCGATGTAGTGGCCGTTGTCGTGAAAGGTGCGACCACTCACCAAATTTCCGTCGATCACGCAGGGAGCGTCGACAAAGATCCCGCCACAAACTTCGAGATCGAATTTGCATTTGGGCACGGTCGCCATCTTTCGTCCCCGAACGCAATCGGCGTACGCCGGTATTTCGACACCATGACAAACACTGGCGATCGGTTTGCCTTCGGCAAAAAAGTGCTTGGTTGCCCGTACCAAGTCTTCGTCGTAACGGATGTACTCGGGGGCTCGGCCGCCGCTGAAGAGAATCCCGAGATACTCCGCCGGATCGATTGCTGAAAACGCGACATCGGCTTCCAACGTATAGCCTTCCCATTCCTTGGTTATCGTCCATCCCGGTTTGACTTCGTGGAGGACCATCTGATAGCGCCGGCGTTCTGGGGCGGCAACGACCGGCTGGAATCCTGATTCGATCAATCGGTAATACGGATACATCGTGTCGAGCGTTTCGGTGGCATCACCGATGATGATCAGGACTTTCTCTTGAGACATAGCTATCGATCGCAAGCAATGGGGAAAACGAGTTCAGATTTCGCATGATGACCGATCGCAACGCCGTTTGCAGCGACCGAGCAGCAAAATTCATTGTTGATCGATCGTTTTGTCGAACGATGACAAAAAAAGCCAGCGGTCATCCGCTGGCTTTCGAATTTGATCTCTGAGCACCGTCGATTGGACGATGCCACCGATGGATGACTAAGAGTTTGCGACCTCTTCGGAGTCTAACTCACTGGCGTCATCGACCATCGGAGCTTCGTCGACCGGTGGTCCGAAACCACCTTCGGCCATGACCTTCCGTTTGATCTCATCGGCGACGTCGGTATTTTCGATCAAGAAGTTTCGTGCTTTCTCTTTCCCTTGGCCAAGGTAAGTTTCGCCATACTTGAACCATGCACCGCTTCGCGAAACGACTTTGTGATTCGTCCCCAAGTCCAGCAAATCACCTTCGTAGCTAATGCCGTTGGTGTGCATCATGTCGAACTCGGCAATTCGGAACGGTGGTGCGACTTTGTTTTTGACGATCTTTGCTTTGACGCGCTGACCGACCTGCTCTTCGCCATCTTTAAGGGCACCGATTCGGCGAACATCGATCCGGCAGGAACTGTAAAACTTTAGCGCCCGACCGCCGGGGGTCGTTTCAGGACTACCAAACATCACCCCGACCTTTTCACGGATCTGGTTGATGAAGATCACCGCACATTTGCTCTTCGCGATCGCACCGGTCAGTTTCCGCAACGCTTGACTCATCAAACGAGCTTGCAAACCTACGTGGCTATCACCGATCTCGCCTTCAAGTTCTTTCTTGGGAACGAGGGCGGCGACCGAGTCGATCACGATCACATCGACGGCGTTGCTTTTGACCAGCATTTCGCAGATCTGCATCGCCTCTTCGCCGCTGCCCGGCTGACTGACCAACAGCGTATCCAACTCGACCCCGAGCTTTTTGGCCCAGGACGGATCGAAGGCATGCTCCGCGTCGACGATCGCCGCGATGCCACCTTGTTTTTGTGCTTCGCCACAAACGTGCAACGCCAACGTCGTTTTACCGCTCGATTCCGGACCATAGATTTCGATGATCCGTCCACGCGGGATACCTTGTCCGCCGAGCGCCATATCCAACGACAAACTGCCCGTCGGAATGCCTTCGATATCTAAGTGAGTTGACGCTCCCAAGGGCATGATTGCACCCTCACCGAACGTCTTGTCGATCTGCTGGAGGGTGGTCGCCAATCCAGGCTCACGCTCCAAAACCGCTTTCAACTTTGGATCAACCTTCGGAGCCTTGCTGGTCGCTTTTTTCTTTGCCATCTTTTGCTTCCTTCTCTGCCACGTTGAAAAATGTCGGCGGTGATCTTATGGATAACACCGGTTCGCACCCCTTCCGTCTCCCTGGCACCCCCAGAGCGGACTGGTCGCTTCCACCGACTGTGAAACTTACCCGCGACTGCCAATAGTCACAACCAAACAAGCGTGGAAAACTTGTCGGCGACAGTAGATTTATCGCGTGCGCTTGGACACAACTGGTCATCGCACAACTTGAAGCCGCCGCGAATATTCTACGACCTCGCCAATCAGTCTCCCCCGACCGCTGAAAACCTCGACGCCTACGATCGCGTTTCCCGACGAGTGGTTCGTCACCTCTGGTTTGCTAGCAAACTCGCTCGTCAAGATCGCTGTTCAATCCGCTAGCGATGTGCGTGCGTGGTCGAATTTGGTAGGTTGCCAAGCATCCCGGCGGCTCAAACCAAACGGGCCGAATCGACTGGTTTATTCGCTGCTTCTTCAACGCCACTGACGGGCCTCCTTCACTTGTCCGAACCCGAACTCGACGTCGCTTCCATTCTCGGTTCCGAAGGCCGGATCGCTGCGCGGTTATCAGGTTACGAGGCTCGATCGCAGCAATTGGAAATGGCCGAAGCGGTCGCCAAAGCACTTCGAGCGGAACAACACTTGATCGCCGAAGCTGGGACGGGGACGGGAAAGAGTTTTGCGTATTTGGTGCCGGCGATCTTGCATGCCACCGGCGAGGCCCGCATCAAGTCCAACCCGGACGATGAGGATGGCCGCAAGCCACGGGTGTTGATTTCAACACACACGATCAGTCTACAAGAACAACTGATCGCCAAAGACCTGCCGTTACTCAATAGCGTGATCCCGCGTGAGTTTTCAAGCGTCTTGGTCAAAGGCCGCGGCAACTATCTTTCCAAACGAAGACTCGATCGCACGATGGCAAAGATGACTTCGCTATTGGGATCGGATCATCAGTTTCAGCAACTCAACAAGATCCGGGCTTGGACCAAAGACACCACCGACGGATCGTTGGCATCAATGCCGCTCCGGCCCGATCGCGAAGTCTGGACAGAGATCCTCAGCGATACCGGCAACTGCTTACGTAAAAAGTGCAATCACTTTCAGGACTGTTTTTATTTCAAAGCTCGACGTCGGGCTCAGAACGCCCAGTTGTTAGTCGTCAATCATGCGTTGTTCTTCAGTGACCTTGCTCTTCGCCGTGAAGGTGTTTCGTTACTGCCCGATTACGACGCGGTGATCTTGGACGAGTGTCATACGATCGAGTCCGTCGCCGGTGATCATTTGGGGCTGCGTTTGACGAGTGGCCAGTTCACGTATTTGTTTGATCGACTTTACAACGACCGAAACCAACGGGGATTGTTGGTAGACAAAAACCTGAAAGGGCTTCAGCAACTGGTCGATCGTTTGCGGTTTGCCCACAGTGAGTTCTTTGCCGACATTTTGGATTGGCAACGTGATCATGGCGGCTCGAACGGGCGCGTCCGCCGGCCAGACATCGTGACGAATCCTTTAAGCGAACCGATGGAGGAACTGGCGAAGAAGTTATCGCTGCAAGCTCAGGGGCAACGTGATGAAGCGGATCGTTTGGATTTCGAATCGGCACATGATCGTTTGGTTTTATTGTCGTCATCACTTGACCGCTGGATACGCCAACGCGACGAGGACACGGTGTTCTGGATCGAATCGACACCGACCCGCGGCGGCATGGATCGTGTCGAACTTTCTTCGTCGCCGATCGACGTCGGCTCTCAACTGCGTGAGTGTTTGTTTCAAAGCGAAGACATTCGTAGCGTGGTGATGACCAGCGCCACGATTGCCTCGGGTGACGACGATCGCTTCAGTTTCTTTCGTTCACGCGTCGGCCTGACCGGTGGGATGTCGGTTCGCGTGGGCAGCCCGTTCGACTATGCAACACAGTCAAAAATCGTCATCGTTCGCGACATGCCCGACCCCTCGCGTGAACGTGAGTTGTTCGAAAAACGACTTCCCGAACAAATTAAAAAGTACGTCGATCAAAGCCAAGGTCACGCGTTCGTTCTGTTTACCAGCTACGGACTACTGAAGCACTGCGCTGCCCGGCTCTCGCGCCACTTTGCCCAACAACAGTTACCGCTTTACACACAAGGCGGTGACATGAGTCGGACACAGATGGTCGACGCGTTCAAGCGAGCACCGGGAGTCCTCTTCGGGACCGACAGTTTCTGGCAGGGTGTCGACGTACCGGGCAAAGCGCTCACGAACGTCATCATCACCAAGCTTCCCTTTGCGGTCCCGGATCATCCGTTGCTTGAAGCCCGTTTAGAAGCGATCCGATCCGGCGGCGGAAACCCGTTTTCGGAGTATCAGGTTCCTGAAGCGGCGATCAAATTTCGCCAAGGCGTCGGTCGACTGATACGAACACGATCCGATCGAGGCATGGTGGTCGTGCTGGACCCTCGCATTCGCACCAAGCCTTACGGCAAAGTCTTCTTGGCTTCGCTGCCGTCTCAGCCCATCGAGGACGTGTCGATTCATTCGCACTCACGGTAGGGCGAGCGTTCATCGCTCGTGCTTCGCACTCTGAAATCAGGATTAGCCGATTGGCGTTCGCCTCGGTTTCGGTGCAATAACCGGGGCCCATGCCCGTCGGCTGATGAGCCGAACCCGAACATTTGGTCTCGACGGAGCACGAGACAGACGCCACAAACGAACAAAGCGTCCGCCGGTGTGACCGACGGACGCTTCATGATTTCGTTTGATTGGCCGAATCGATTCGCGGCGTGGTTACGCGACGCTCTTGACCAATTTGTTCAAGCGGCTTTTGCTGCGGGCGGCGGCATTCTTGTGAATCAAGTTCTTCGCGGCAGCTTGGTCCAAACGCTTGGCTGCAATTCGGAACTCTGTTTGTGCCTTTTCTGAATCGCCCGAAGCGACCGCTTCGCGAACACGACGAAGCTGAGTCCGCATGCGGCTGCGGATTCCTCGATTGTGAACGCGACGTTTTTCGTTCTGACGCAACCGTTTCTTTGCACTAGCGGTGTTTGGCATCTTTCTCTGTTAACTTTTGCCGGAAAGCGTGTTTATAGGTGTATTGATTTCGGATCGGTTTCAATCGAGCCGCGTAGTATGGCGATCTCGACGCGGCGTGTCCAGGGATAACTTTGCCAACCCGCCCGAGAGGGTGAGATTATTTTCACGCCTCGTGCGACGGCAGGATCGGTATTCGGCCTGTGAACTTAATCGAATTGAGCGGCTCAACGATCAGCCGACGGGCATAAGCCAAGGTTGCGCGAAAGAACCGCACGCTATCGCGATTGTGGCTGATTAAATCAACGAGCTGAATTTAGGATTAGCCGATTGGCGTTAGCCACGGTTTCGGTGCGATAACCGGGGCCAATGCCCGTCGGCTGATGACTCGAACCCGAACATTTGGCTTCGACCTCTCCCCTTCCCATCGGCGCCTTTTGACAGCAATTCGCACCAAATTGCTGTCGGAAAACAAAAATTCGTGCTCGCCTCGGCCGACACCCCTCCTGCCCCAACTGATCGTGAGTTGGTTCAATTGTGGGCATGAAACCCTACGTTTACCTCATCGGATCCGGGCCGGGTGATCCGGAACTGCTCACCCTGCGGGGGGCGGCGGCCCTGGCCGAATCGGATGTTGTCCTTTACGACGGACTGAGCAACCCGCGACTACTCGACCATGCACCCCAGGCGGAACACATCTGTGTTGGCAAGCACGGCCACTCTCGCATTTGGAAGCAGGACGAAATCATCGCGGAAATGCTCCGCCACGCCAGAGAAGGCAAAACGGTCGCCCGATTGAAAGGCGGCGACCCGGCCGTCTTTGCCCGCACGGCCGAAGAAGTCGACGCGTTGCTGGAAGCCAGCGTCACTTTTGAAATCATCCCGGGGATCACCGCCGCCCTCGCCGCCGGTTCCTATGCCGGTATCCCAATCACCCACCGCAAGTTTGCTTCGGCCGTAGCGTTGGTCACCGGTCACGAAGAACCGGGAAAGGCTGAATCGGCGATCGACTGGAACGCATTGGCCAAGTTTCCGGGAACGTTGGTCATTTACATGGGGGTCACGACCGCCTCGGTGTGGACCGAGGCACTGATCTCCGGCGGAATGGATCCATCAACTCCAGTCGCTTTGATCCGGCGATGCAGTCTGCCCGATCAACGGGCGATTCATTGCCGGTTATCGGAAGTCACCGAGCGGCTCACCCCCGCCCACCGCTTCCGACCTCCGGTGATCGCGATCATCGGCAAAGTCGCGGAGCTCGCCGAACCGATCGAAAAGCTGCGCGACCAGTTACCGCTAGCCGGTCAAACCATTGCCGTCACGCGACCTCGTGACCAAGCCGAATCGATGGCCGCGGACATTCGCGCCCGTGGCGGATACCCGATCATCGCTCCGGCGATCGCCGTCGAACCGATCGATGACTTTGGTGAAATCGACGGGGTCATCGACAACCTTGACCAGACCCATTGGCTGGTCTTTTGCAGCCGCAACGGGATCGCACCGTTTTTTCAACGGCTGCGTCAACGAAACATCGATGTCCGTCGCTTAGCGCACTGTTCGATCGCGGCTGTGGGCGAACGAACCGCCGAGGCTTTACAATATTTCGGTGTGTTCTGTGATCTCGTCCCTGATGATTTTAGCTCGGCCGGACTCGCCGACGCCTTCGCCGAGAAACTTGACCACCCCGCCGACACGCATGTCGTCATCTTTCGTGCCAACCGTGGCAGTGACGAGTTACCCAGCCGTTTGAAATCCGCCGGCGTGAAGGTGGACGAAGTTGTGACCTATCTCAATACCGACAGCGATCATCCCGATCCCCAAATGCAAAGCCTTCTCGAAGAGGGCAAGCTCGATTGGATCACGGTGACTAGCAGCGCGACCGCGCGAAACCTCCATCGACTTTATGGGACTTCGCTGAACCGAAGCCGCTTGGCCGCGCTTTCGCCAAAGACGGCTGCTGTCCTGACGGACCTCGGCTTGACGGTCGATGTCACCGCCGATCCCTACACGATTGATTCGTTGCTGAACGCACTCGAGAGGAAACGATGATCCCGAAACGCTATAAGAAAATGCATGAAGACTATCCTGACTTGATGCAAGCCTACGAGTCGTTTGGAAAAGCATCCAAAGAAGCCGGACCACTTTCAGATCGCGAAGTCGCCTTGGTCAAACTCGCGATCTCGCTGGGCGCCGGACTCGAAGGCGCCGCACATTCCCATTGTCGCAAGGCGCTCGAAGCCGGATGCACCTCCGATGACTTACGTCACGTCGCGTTGCTGTCGGCACCGACGATCGGATTTCCCACGATGATGCGAGCGAAAAGCTGGGTCGAAGATGTCATCGACAAGCAATCCTCTTAATGGCTGGTCTGAATCTGCATTTATGGTTAGCCACGGTTTTGGTGCAATAACCGGGGGCTTCAAAGCCTTTCGTCTAATCCCCAGCTTCAGATCAAACACGCCCTAGCCGCCGAACGGTGTTGAACGATGTCCAATCAATCTCCTTCGCTGTTGGGGGTCGTTTTGTGCGGAGGAAAGTCGATGCGGATGGGACGCGATAAGGCCGCGTTGCCGCTACCGCTACACCGACGTTTTGCCGGTTCGACGTTCCTCGATCATGCCTATCACCGTCTGCATCCCTTCGTCGAGTCCGTTGTTGTATCGATTGCCGAACCAAACAACGCGATCAGTCGACGTTATCCGACGATCACCGATTCTAGTCCGGGTTATGGCCCGATCGGCGGCCTCGAATCGGCACTTACCCACGCCGATCAACGTCAACTCGATGGATGTTTGTTAACCGCTGTCGATACGCCTTTCTTGACAGCCGATGACATTGGCGCGTTACGATGCGTCTTTGATCGAGATCCGACGATGATTGTTTGTGCCACAATCGATGACATGCCCACCGACTTGCGCGAGATTCAGGCGGGTCCGGATTCCTATTTAGTGACTGAGCCTCAACGACCACACTACGAACCGCTTGTCGCCGTCTATCCGACTCGCGTATTGCCCGTGGTTCGTAAAGCGATCGAAGAGCAACGGTTTGGCTTGCAGCGGCTTCTCGCCCAACTTTCCGCCCACCAGATCCGAATGTCATCCCGGTCACTACGCAATTTCAACACTCCTACCGATCTCCGCGCCCTATCTGACGATCCATGAACGATCCGTTTGCATTTTCCGATCCTGAATCCGCCCTGTTGGCGATCTCCGATGACTTGAGTGTCGTCACCGAAACCGAGACCACGGATGATCCGCTCGGACGTGTCTTGGCAAGGCCGGTGTTGGCCGATCGAGATAGCCCGGCCGCTGACGTATCCGCGATGGACGGCTACGGCATCCGGTTGGAAGATTTGAACGATGACCGTGATCTACCCGTCAGCGGTCAGTGTCCACCGGGGGCCGCACCGCCTGAAATGAAGCCCGGGCATGTGATACGAATCTTTACCGGTGCGGTCATTCCCGATGGCTGCGAGGCGGTCATTAAACGTGAAGACACCGTGGAATCAACGGACAGCATTCGCATACTTGCTGCCACCATTGAATCGACCGTCGCCGGAAGCCATATCCGCCGCGCCGGCGAGAACGCGGCCGCTGGCGATGCCGTCCTTGATGCCGGCCGATTAATCACGCCTGCCGTCACCGCTTCACTGGCCAATTTCGGTGTTACGGCGCCGGAGGTGTTTCGCAAAATTCGCGTTGCCATTCTGACGACCGGTGACGAAGTGGTTGCTCCGGAAGCCACGTCACTTGATCCATGGCAGCTACGCAACAGTAACTCCGTCGCGCTTCGCTCCATTGTTTCGCAACAGGCGTTAGTTCAGGTCGTCACGCACCAGCACGTGATCGATGATCGTCAATCGTTGTCCGCCGCTGTTGCTCAGGCACTACTTGCTGCGGACGTGGTATTGATGACCGGTGGCGTTTCCAAAGGTGACTACGACTATGTCCCCGATGTGATCGCCGAAGCGGGTGCGGAGATTCGCTTTCACGGCTTACCGATCCGTCCGGGGAAACCGATCCTCGGTGCGGTCGGCCCCGCCGGCGGATTGATCCTCGCACTTCCCGGTAACCCGGTTAGTGCGACAATCAATTGTCATCGTTTTGCGATACCCTTGATTCACAAGATGGCGGGTCGCCAACACTGGATGCGACAACCGGCGTTGGTCACGCTCGACGCTCCGCTGCGGAAAACGATTCCCCTTCATGCGATGCTGTTGGCTCGAATCACCGGACCGGGAATGGCTACGCTGGTCGAAAGCAAAGGATCCGGTGACTTGGTCGCGATGGCCAAAAGCGATGGCTACGTTTGCGTCTCTCCCCAAGAAGACTCGCCCGGACCGTGGCCAATGTTTCGCTGGTAGTCGCAGCGATCTGGATGACGTGGCGATCCGCGACAGCATCGTCACTACGCAAGTTGATGTCCGGCCGAATGGCATTGATCGTGATGCCGATTTGAATCCTAACTCCCCGAGTTCGAGAAGTTGCTCTGTCGTCTGCTCTGTGAGCTAATTGACCGCCTCGCGGCGCAGTTCCATCACCCGGATCGGATGCTCCGGATCGTCGTCCATCTGCACTTTGTGTTCGACGTAATCAAACGGATGCGGTTTGATCCACTCGCGGAATTCATTGCCGATGATCCGGCAGGGATCGCTCAAGAACACGACGCCGTCGGGAGCGAGATGCTGTTCGATGCATTCAAGCAGTTCCGGCCAAAGTTGCCGCAAGTAGGTCACATCGCTACCGAGCAGAATTGGAAATCGCTCGGGAAGCTCGTCCTGCCCAAAACGCAAACGCTGAATTTGGCAACGCGATCGCACCGGATAGCTACTCATCCGAACCAGGTGCAACGGGTCCTCGACGCCATCGGTCAGAACGACATCAGCCCCGCGAATCGCCGCGGCAATTCCTACATGCCCGGTTCCACAGCCGAGTTCTAGAATCGACTTGCCTTTCACGTCGATCGATTGAAGGAATCGGTCCAGACCTGCGGCGGCTCGCCAAGTTGTCGCCCAAAAGGGGTCGATCACGCCTTCTTCGCCGGCGTCTTGTCGCTCACATGCTTCGACCAACATCGCGTCGGGATCGCTCGCGACTGCCATTTGCCAATCGACACCGCCGACTTCGGTTTCTTGCCAGTGCCAATCCAACACCGCGTTGGCCGCATCGACCAATTTTTGCGGGATTTCGCTGATGTCTTGAGTGATCATTCGGCTGATCTTATCAAACCGAAGGAAACGTTCCTATCGAGCCTACTTGGTCAAAACCGCAAAGCGGATGTCGTTGACCTTCGCGTCCGGTAGCGATGACTGGATGCGGCGTAAGATCGCGCGCTTCTGAAACGTCAACTCTTGAATCGTGACAGAGTCGGACGCGAAGACCTTCAGCACGCCACGATTGAGTTTTCCGACCGTCACTTCGTTGGCGATGCCCGGGCCCACCAATTCGGCGATCACGCCCAGGAACTGATCGTTGGCCGCCGCCTGGGCGTACCCGCGGCGGGACATCAACTGGCTGACCAAATTCCCAATCCGCTGAGCACTTCGTTTCGCCTCGGGCTCTTTGGAACCCAGATGACGACGATTCGGCGATTGGGATCTTGATTTCCCTGGCGTTGCCATCGGTGACTAAACCGCCGCTTGCGCTTTCTCGGAGATCAGTTTTTCTAGCTTCCGCATGTCGGCGGCGAACCTGCGAATCCCGTCGGCTGTTTTTTCCGTCGCCATTGCGTCCTCGTTGAAGAGGAAACGGAATGTTTTTTCGTCAAGTTCCAAACGCTCGATGTCGCTTGAAGCCGCTGCCGACGCGTCGAGCTTCTTTTCGACCGGATCGGTCGACGATTGCAGTTCCGCCAACAGTTTCGGGCTGATCGTTAGCAAGTCGCATCCGGCGAGTTCGGTGATTTGCCCCGCGTTTCGGAAGCTTGCTCCCATTACCTCGGTCTTGTAACCGAACTTTTTATAATAGTTGTAAATCTGTTGAACCGACTGGACACCTGGATCATCGGCACCGCTGTATTCCTGGCCGGTCGACGCCTTGTACCAGTCATAAATGCGGCCAACGAAGGGTGAAATCAATTGCACGTTTGCTTCGGCACAGGCAACCGCTTGGGGCAACGAGAACAACAGCGTGAGGTTGCAATGAATGCCTTCATTTTCCAACTGCTCGGCCGCTTTGATGCCTTCCCACGTGGAAGCGATCTTGATCAACACGCGATCACGATCAATGCCTTCCTTCTTGTAAAGATCGATCAGGTGCCGAGCCAAGTCGATCGTGCCTTGCGTGTCAAAAGACAAACTCGCGTCGACTTCCGTTGAAACGCGACCGGGAACGATCTGCAAAATTTCCTTTCCGAACAGAATCAACACGCGATTGATGATCGCCGCGACACGCTCTGAATCCGACATCGACTTGGACGCGAACTCACCGATCGCCTGATCGATCAGGTACTCGTATTGAGGTTGCCCCGACGCGGCAAGAATGAGCGACGGGTTGGTCGTTGCGTCCTGAGGTTCGAACTCGCGCATCGACTCAAAGTCACCGGTGTCAGCGACGACGGCGGTGTACTGCTTCAATTGATCCAGTTGGTTGGCTCCGCTCGACACGTTTCTTTTTCCGCGGTTGGTGGAATTGAGTAACTAACGAAAACGTATGGGGTTATCGATCGCGCGACATCGGCATGATCACGTACGAGTATCCATCGTCCGTGCTCAAAAGCGCCGGTGAGGCACCGGTTTCGAATTCGAATTGAAAGGGCTGCTCGCGATCGAGAACTTTACAAAAGTCGGCCAGGTATCGGTGGTCCAGAGTCAGCGTGACCGGTTCGCCATCGTAGGCGACCGGCAATTCGATCTGCGACTGCCCGATGTCTTTGGTGCTCGCCTCTAGTTTCAGGGTCCCGTCCCCGAAGGTAAAGTCAATCCCGCGACTTTCTTGATCCGTCACGATCGATGCTTGACGCAAGGCAGCAAATACGGGGCCGACGGTCATATCCAACTGGGTCGCGTTTTCGCGTTGCGGCAACACCTGACGCCATGTCGGATAGCGGCCTTCGACCAATCGCGAATAAATCACGGCGTTCTTCGTTCGCAGCAACAGATCGCTAGCCCGGGCTGCGACATCTATGGTTTCGTCATCCGGATTGACCGCCCGCTCCATCAACTGGATCGCTCGAGTGGGCACGATCGTATTGTTGCCCGTCGTTTCATGACCGCCTACCGATTCTCCCTCGCCTTCCATACAAGCCAACCGGCGACCGTCTGTGCCGACCGCCGTGACCTTGCCCTCGGTCAGTTCCAGCAGCACGCCGCCAAGTGCGAAACGCGTGTTGTCGGTATCGGTAGCAAACACCGTTCGGCGAACCATCGTGCGGAATAAGCGGGCCGAGAGGACGTGGTACTTTTCCTCTTCGAATGAAATCACCGGCGGGAATTCATCGGGATTCCCGCCGGGAAGATTAAATTTGCTGCGGTCGCCTTTGAGCAAGATCCCCGTGTCGTCAGTCTCCAGCGTGATCGTCTCGTCATTGCTTTCCCGTAGGATCGCCATCGTTCGCTGGACCGGTAGCAAGGCCGCTCCCTCGGTCTCGATCTCAACCCCCTCCTCGACCTCCAGACGAATGCCAACTTCCATGTCGGTGGCCGTGAGTACCAACTTTCCGCCCGTGGCGGTGAATTTTACGTTCGTCAGGATTTCTTT
Organism: Roseiconus lacunae; assembly: GCF_008312935.1. Taxonomy (NCBI): domain Bacteria; kingdom Pseudomonadati; phylum Planctomycetota; class Planctomycetia; order Pirellulales; family Pirellulaceae; genus Roseiconus; species Roseiconus lacunae. The sequence continues at coordinate 947,444 of NZ_VSZO01000001.1, forward strand.
CGGCGAACGAGCCGGCGCAATGCTAGCAGCGAGGGAAAAGGCGTTGGTCAGAGGCTCACGGGCACACGAGATTTTCATGTTGCGATGCAAAAGCGAAAGGAAGAATCATCTGCTGCCTCCATGTTGTACCGGATCTGGCTCGTTTCGGTAGCGTAGGCTTGGGGTGCGTGTTCCCTTCAACGATGGAACACGGTGCTAGCTCTTATTCTTGTATTAGATTTCTTTTTATCGTCGTCGTCATAATGCGGCCCCTAAAAGTGTCAGCAAGTCACATTCAGCTATCTCATCCTTTTTGCTAGTAATGAGTTAGGGGCATGAATCGACAGTGGAAAACCCGTCGGTCCACTGTCCGCGTTTGGTTGAAAAATCGCTGATGGGCTGACACTCGCTAACAGCCGAGGTACGCGGGGTCAGAGCACCAACAGCGACGTCGACGAATCACTGACACCACTTCGACAAGTTTTCCACGAAGTGAGTCGATCGAAAAAGTTCTTCAGCGAGCTCAACAATGATAGCAGTCAAACCGTTTATCGGCATTTAGAGCAGTCTGCTGGGGGACATAGCACCGGTTGACGTGGTCGATTTCACATGGTGACAGGGTTCTTAAAGTGACAGGGGCGTTCGAAGGTCGGGTTCCCGCAGATTTTGCCAGACACATTTGCAAGGATTGCTGGGGCCCGTCCAGTGACACACACAACTTTGGGTTGGGCCGTTGGGAAGGCAGCGACGGCGTTTTACGATTCAGAGTCCAGACGCCCTAACACTCGGCCCATTCCGCTCCCGCGTCGGATTTTCAGAAACGCCAGACAAACTGCCAGCCAGAGATAGAGTGCCAGAGGGGACAGAGCAATCGCCCACCGCCCAGCGTTCAAGCGGCCAACTTTTCTTTGGCTTCGTGAAGAATGCGGCTCAGATCGGCGTCGCTTTCCAGAAGAGTTTCGGTCTTCCGAATGGCATGCAACACCGTCGAGTGATCTCGTCCGCCGAAGTATTCGCCGATTTTATCGAGGCTACAGGGTGTCAGGCGACGAGCGAGCAACATCGCCAGGGACCGTGCGCGGACGACGGATTGCTTACGTGATCCGCTTCGTAGGTCACGGGTGCGGTGTCCCCAAATCTTGGCGACCGTCCGCGTGATCTTGCCCAAATCGAGATCATTTTGGGCACCAGCCGCATTGATCGCCGATTGAATGGCCGCCACGTCGACCCTGGTTTGGGTCATGCGGCAGTGCAAGTCGACTTGGCGGATCGCCCCATCCAGACTGCGAGCGGAGACATCGGGGCGAAGTCCGGCTTCGAGCAATCCGAGGTGTTCATCACTGATTTCAACGCCTCGAGCGATTGAGTATTCACGCAGAATCGCCAACCGGCTGTTGCCTCGTGGATAGGCGATCGGAATGGTAAGACCGAGCACCGATCGGGAAGCCAGTTGTGGGCGGATCGAGCGTGTTTCCGTTGGGAGACGACGGCTGGTCAAAATCGTCGGCAACCCGTTCTCGATCCGCTGATCAATCCGAATCGTCAGTTCGTCTTGGGCGGCCGTTTTACCAGCTATTTGGTGCAGGTCATCGATGACCAGAACGTTTGCCCGGTCGAGGGCATCACGAAGGGGCGGAAGATCATCGGCGGCAACCGCTTCGGCATAGTCTCGGGCAAAATCAACAGCGGAGACAAATTTAACAGCGGTGGGATCGTCGGCACGAGCCGCTTCGGCGGCACCACGGGCGGCGAGATGAAGTGCGAGCGTCGTCTTGCCGGCTCCCTCGGGACCGATCAATAGCATCGGCCCGGCTGACCAAACGGAAACTTCCGACTGACAAACAAACGCGGCGAGCCTGTTTTCTTCCCCGGCGACAAAGACCGGAAGCGTAGCGCCAGCGGCATCGACCGACAATTTGCTATCCCGCGGACGTTGACGGAGCAACGGCCGTTCGATGGGAAAGGTATCGATCGGAAGTCTGACGGGTGAATTCACGAAGTCACACGGAAATGGGGCACACAGGATCAGCGAGCGGAAGGCGGTCGGGCAGATCTCCGACAACCGAACGCGGATCTTCGTTGGTGTGAGCGGTGCCGGCTGACAATCACCGACACCCCAAAGGACGCCCTATTCTAGCCCTATCGATGGATTTGCAAGTGACTTTTCCACGTAGTTTTCAACAATCTCTTACGATCTTAACTTGTTGTAAATACGGCAGATACGTTCGGAAGCATCGTCGATTTCTTGTTCCGTGGAGAACCGGCTGACACCAAACCGAACGGCGCTCGATATCGCCCATTCGGGGCATCCCATCGCAGTCAAAACGTGGCTCGGTGGGCTGCTTCCGCTGCTACAGGCCGATCCGCTGCTGCAAGCGACTCCGGCCATGTCGAGCGCCATCAAAATCGATTGCCGGTCGATCCCCTTTGCTGAAATGCAAGTCGTGTTAGGTAAACGATTTACGCTACAGCCGTGGACTAGGACCCCGGCGACCCCGGCCGTCAGATTCGATTCCAGTCGATCGCGAAGGCTGACCATAAGCTGACGATTCACTGACAGGTTTTCCACGGCAATTTGAATCGCCTTGGCCATCCCCAGGATCAGCGCCACCGGTTCGGTGCCGGGGCGGGATAGCAATTGTTGTTCGCCGCCGAAAAGTCCCGGCCGAAGCTTGATTCCTGGTGCGAGCAAGAGCGCCCCAACACCAGCGGGGCCATGAAATTTATGCGACGTCACCGTCACCGCGTCGGCGCCGAGTTCGGCGATGGACACTTTGACTTTGCCGATCGACTGAGTCGCATCGACGTGCAATGATGCAGTCTGGTGTCGGCACCGCCGGGCGATCGCTTCGATCGGTTGAATCACCCCGGTTTCATTGTTGGCTGACATCACCGATACGATCGGCGAATCGTAGCGATCGAGTAATTCGTCAAAGTGATCGAGGTCGACGACTCCATTGTCACGGACGTTGATCACCGCGACTTGCCGCCCCAACTTTTGTTGCTGCTCGGCGAACTGCAAAACACTGGCGTGTTCGATGGCGCTGACGATCAAGGGGGAATCGGGTTGGCCGAGTCCACCGAGGGCAAGGTTGTTTGATTCGGTACCGCCACTGGTCATGATCAACCGGGGCCCACCGGGAACATTCACCTCGGCGCCGAGTGCATGGCCGATCGCGACCATGGCTTGATCGATTCGTTCGGCGGCAGCACGCCCGAGTCGGTGCAGACTGGAAGCATTGCTCGGTCCGCGGCGCATTTCCTCGACCACCGTCTCGATCACGGCAGGATCGACCGCAGTGGTGGCGTTATTATCGAGATAGATCATGACCCAGAAGGCGGTATTTTGTTAGGCGAAGTCTTTTCTTCCGCGGCCACGTCTGACTTTGCTGACTGCATGTTGATCTGCCGCAGTCTTTCGGCGTCGGGATAGTCTTGGAGTGCTTCGCGGAGTAGTTCCTCGGCGAGGGGGGCTCGATCAGCCAATCGCAGGTCGGCGATCAGAGAAACATATTGCCCGACCAGTAATTCATCGGCGGCGGTTTGAAATGAAGCGGCGTCATCATCGCCGGGAAAGCTACGAGCTAATTCGAGGAGTTCGGGAATGAGCACGTACAACTCTCTTTCGGCGAGTTGTTGAACGGTGGGCCAAAGCACGGCGGCCCGATTGGGATGATCGGAAATCCAAGAGACCCAGTAGAGGTTGCCGGACAAACCACCGATCCGCATCGAATCGACCAGGAGCGATGCCAGAGCTGGGGTCAACGTGGGCCCCCTTCGCAGGGAAACGAGGTGCCAAGTGTTGGGTTTTCGGCCGCGAGGAATGGTGACGAGCGATTGAGTCCGCAATTGGCGGGCTAGCTTATCGTTGACCACCGAGCGACGGATCGGCGAAATTTGGATCTCTAAATATGGAATCTCGTAAAAGGAAAACTCACGAGTTTGAAAATGGCTGGGTGCGAATTCGTAGCCGCTTACGTTTCCTTTGAACAAGACAAACCCGCCGACCAAGATCACGGTCATGATCGAAGACACGCTGATCATCACGCCCCGCGAGTGGCGGAAGCGACGGGTAGTCGGTGGACTCGTTGATGAAGAAACCGATGTGGACACGGTGGCGATCGAAACAAAGAGGCAATTGAAGCAAAGATCAAGAAAAACCAGGCGTTGCCACCCCCGGCAAACGCCGTCAAAACGTTAAGATCACACCAAAAGTCGGTCCGGCGAACCAACCCGTTGGCATTCCAACACGTTTCGAAGCGTCCTTCAGTCTACGCGATGCAGCACTTTCAGTCGTACCGAAACGCCTTACAACGGTTGGGCGAAGATCGCCGGGGACATCCGTTATCGCGGTTGCAACCACCCTACACCCGTTGTCGGCGTCCTTACAGTGTCGTCCAAACGGAGATCGGCTCGAATGTTGATGCTGACCGGAACGCGATCGCTTCCAGCGGCCAGCCGGCCGAAGACGAGGATCCGCTTGATCGGCGGATGCGTCTGGAAGCGGTGTTATTACTGGCGAAATCACCACTGACGACCCGAAAACTGGCACAAATGGCTCACTTGGCGGACGGTACGGAGGCTCGTACACTTGTCCGCCAATTGAATCAACTTTACGACGAACTGGGCAGAGCGGTCAGAATCGAACAGGTCGCCGGCGGTTATCGGTTGTTGTCCCGGGCAGCTTATGCTCCCTGGCTCGGCCGACTTGAACATTTGCCTTCAGCAATTCGGTTATCATCGCCGATGATGGAGACGCTGGCAGTGGTTGCCTATCGAGGACCGGTTTCACGCGCCGACGTGGAAGCGATTCGCGGGGTCGCGTGCGGCGAGTTGTTGCGGCAATTAATGGAACGCGATTTAATTCGAATTTCTGGACGGAGCGAAGAACTCGGTCGACCGTATCTATACGATACAACGAAATACTTTCTGGAAGTCTTCGGGCTTCCATCCACCGACGCACTACCACCGATCGACTGGGATCCTCTTACAGAGACCCCGGCTGAATCGGACCCCAAATCATCGACTTCAAATTTCGACCTCTAGTAATATCGACATCAAGAAGGAGTCAGTCGTGAGCCTTGTTGCCTCGTCTGGAGCCAGCACCGCGTCTGGAACCAAAACTAACGATCCGATCTCCGCCGACTTTTGGTGGGGGATTGAGCCCATGCATGGCCCCTTCGTTTCAGGCCAGCTTGAACAAACCGTTGCACAATCAAGTTTGGTCGCTCATCCATGGGCCGTCATCGAGGATGAAGAAGACGAATTGTACGAGGGTGAGCCCGACTACGATGACGACGACGACGATGATGAAGATGACTGGGACGAAGTCGACGACGATCTTGATGACGACGACGACGACGATGACGAAGAAGATCTCGACGACGAAGACGACGAGGAAGATGATGACTGGGAAGAAGTCGACGACGAGGACGACGATTTCTCAGAAGACTTCGACGACGAAGATGACGATGACTGGGATGACGACGACGATGACTGGGAAGAAGACGAGGACGAAGAGGATTGGGACTGACCGGTCACTCCGTGCGAACGATCAGTCAGTCAAGACGGAATAGTTCGCGAAGGGCTTTGACGAGCCCTTTTTGATGGCCTTCGGCGGCGTCCTCTTTGAGTGACGCTAGCGGTGGGTGCAGCAGCTTGTTGATGATCCGGTCCAGGCTTTTTTCGATCTCACCGTTGATCGCCGGCTCACCACCGAGTGATTCCAATTTGGGCAGTAGCCGGCTGAGTTCGTCCCGCTTGATTTGTTGAGCTTGTTCGCGAAGCCGTTTGATCACTGGGCCGGTGGCGCGATGGTTCAGATCGGCGAGTAACCGCTTGGTTTCCTCGGTAATGATCCGTTGTGCCTTGGGCCATTCCTTTTCCCTCTCGTGGCGGTTTCGCTGACAGGCGGCCTGCAAGTCATCGATTTGATAGAGGTAAAGATTGGGAAAATCATCCAGACCGGCATCGAAGTCTCGAGGGACCGCTAAGTCAAGCGCTAGTAAGACTCGGTCCTTCCGGCGAGAACGCAAAGATTCAAATTGTTGACGTGTCAAAATTGGTTCGGGAGCGGCCGTCGTGCCGACGATCAGATCAGCCTGAACGACTTGATCTAAAAACGTGTCCCAAGGGGCGTAGGTGACATTGAAGGCTTCGGCCAGCGTCTTTGCCCGTTCCAGACTCCGGTTTAAGACAACAACATTATTGGCGCCCGCTTGGATCAAGTAGCGAAGTGTCTCCTCGCCCATCTCGCCGGCACCGCAAATCAGCACGCGTTTGCCGACCAAGCTGTCGAAGACCTCAGGAACAACTTCACCGACGGCAACACTGGGAACACTCACCCGGCGGCGATGGATTTCCGTTTCCGTTTGCACCCGTTTGGCGGCATGATTGGCGCCTTGAAAGACGGCGTGGGTCAGCGGGCCGGCGGATCCCAATTCGCACGCCAACTCGTACGCCTGTTTGACCTGAGAAAGGATCTGTGACTCGCCGATCACCATGCTGTCCAAGCTAGCCGCGACGGTAAACAGGTGCTCGATCGCTTCGTGCCCGCTGCGATAGATCATCTTGTCCATCACATCGTCCGGCCGAAGGGCATGTTGTTCGGCCAAGAAAGAAACGATGGCGTCACGGCCCAGGGCACCGCTATCGTCGGCGGTCGTGTACAGTTCGGTGCGGTTACACGTGCTGATCAGCACCAACTCGCCATCGGGAAAACGATTGCGAAAGGCGTCCAGGGCTGTGCCGATTTGCTCGGTCGAGAAAGCCACCCGTTCTCGAAATTCAACAGCGGAATCGTGGTGGCTGCATCCAATCATTTGCAGCTGCATTAGCTCACCCCGTGCGAACTAAAGATGACGCTTGAGAGCGCCAACAGCAAAAATCCAAGACTGGCCAGTGTCATGTAAAACGCCTTTCGGCCTCGGCTCGCCGGTCGATAAAAGAACTCCGTCGCGGCGGCGACACACAGCCATGCGAACAACACCAAACTTAAGATGATGCCGCTGTCGGTCCAAATCAATCGATTGTTTTGGTTGAGATTCATGATCATGCCGGCGATCACACCAATGCCGACCGAAATCGTGCTGACAAGTAGCGATTGACGGTTGGATCGATCGAGAGTTTCCAGCGTGGGAAGTCGAAATCGGCGAGAGCCGGCACGCTTGAGTTTCAATCGCCACGATTGAACGAGGTACATCACTCCGGCGAGGAAACCGACCAAGACGGCGCCGGTTCCGAGCAACATGGCCAAGCCGTGAATCGAGGCCCAGACGTTTGTCGCCCGATCTCGCGAAAATGGTTCCCATCCACCGACCAAGATTCCCAATCCGATCGTCGCCAAAATCAGCGGCAAAAAGAAAAAGCTGATGATCGTATCGCTACGGCGAACATACGCGACGGTGAAAAAAATCGCCAAGCCGAGCGCGAGTAACAGCGACCACTCCGCCCAACTGGACAGTAACCCCTGCTCCTTAGTGACGTCGCCTTCGAGAACCCGCAAAAATAGAAAACTGATTTGGGTAAACAATCCCAACCCCATCATCATCAGCACCGCCGCCGAGCGCGCGCCAAAGTTAAACACCAGCCGTGACAGCTCGATCAATAATGCGAGCAGGTAACTGGTGAAGAAGCAGGCGACGGAAATCTTGTTCAGGATTTCAAACACGAACGCCAGAACTTGGTGGGCGGGAACGGAAGGTAGGCAACGGAACGATTTCGATGGGCAATTCAATCGTGCGAGAAAAGATACGCCCTTCCTTTGTGTCGGTCGAAGTGGCAACCGTTAAGAAAGGAGACTTTTGTCGCAAAAAAGCAACTTGTGGCAGGATTTCAACAAGGGAGAACGGACCACTAAGTCGTGTTTTCGCCGTCTCCTACATCCTACACGTGTTTGCGACAATGGCCAGAGCCGCGACCAATCCGTCGTCTCGCGACTAAATCGAGCGGTATCTTCGGAGCCCCAGACGTGTTGTAAATGTCCGACCTGAATCTTGGGTCAACCCAATCATCCCAGGACAGTCGGTCACCAGGGACGCTCCAGCCAGGATCGAATCTCGGTCTTCCCATCCTGATCAAGACGGACGCGGATGGCCCCCTTTTGGGCCGTGACGTAAACGCCGCTGCCGGTTTGGGAGAGCATGTCGTGAACCTCCGGTCGGCCGGCACGCTGTCCGCCGCTGACGATCGTTTCCCCCGGCCGCGCCCAAGCCAACACCATGTCGGCGTTCATTCGCAGACTTCCGTGGTGCGGCGCCATCATCACCCCGCCCGGACGAGGACGTGGATGATTGACCAACACCTGGGTTCCTGGTGGTTCCAAGTCACCGGGCAATAGCAACGTTGTGTCGGCATGTTGAATCGATAAGACCAAACTATTCACGTTGTCGTTGCCTTCGATACGGCTCGCCGGAGGATGAAGAACACTGACATTGCCCGGCAACGTCCACCGGGGATCGCGACGATCAGAATGAACTTCGACCACGGGGACTCCGGCATTGTCAATCGCCGTACGCAATCTCGCCAGCAGGTCGCCATCGCCCATCAACATCTCTGGCGGGGTGATGATCTTGCCGATCGCAAATCGATCCAACAAAGCCGGCAGCGCGTTGAAGTGATCTGAATCGGCGTGTGAAAGGTAAACTTCATCGATCGACGTGATGCCCATCGACCAGAGTGCCCTATCGATCGGCCACGACGTCATCTGCTGATTGCCCAGCCGGCCGCAATCATAAAGCCAGATGCCTTCTCGTTGTAACGTTTGGTCATACGAACGGACGATCACGCTGGTGCCATGACCAACGTCAACGAAGGTTGCTTCCAAAACGGTCGGCGGCAACGGTGCAACCTGCGTGACCAACCAGACATTGACCAAAATCCAAACCGCAATCCAACCCAATCGAACCCACCGCGCGATCGGTCCTTTCAGTACCAACGTGAACATCAAGACGACATAGAACGAGCCCACACTGAAACCGTTCGGCGATGGTAACCACACGTGTCCGTTTTCGATCGATGCCGACCATCGAATCACCGTTGACATGTACCGCAATGCAAACTGGCATCCGGCCCCAGGTAGCTCGCTTAACCAAGGAGCGATCGGTTCGAAGATCACGACCAACACGCCAGCAGGCAAGGCGATCATCAGCCCGGACCAAACGAGGACATTGGTCAAAACGCTGACCAGCGAGATCAAATGAAACTGTGACCAAACGTAGGGCAAACTCACGGCCGTCACGCAGGCGCTCATCCAAGCCATCTGAAAAACAAATCGAAACACCACGCCACCGAAACGTCTCCAACGCGGAGATGCTTCGTCAACGAGCTGTTGGAAATTTTGTTCTTGGCTGTTCTGTTGTCGCTGTCGATCCAATTGCCGATCCAGACCAACCGATGCGATTGAACGACCGGCAAGCATCAACGTCACGACGGCTAGAAACGACAGGTGTACGCCGGTAGAAAACAGATTTAACGGGTTCTTCAGCAACAATAGCACCGCCGCGAAGGCCAAAGTGTTCAGTGGCTGGCTGGTGCGGCGGAAACACGCAGCCAACATCAAGACACCGATCAAAATCGCGGCGCGTAAGACCGGCGGTCGCCCCCCGGTCATGGCCACATAAATCGCGCTCAGCGAAACGATGATGATCAACCGTGATATCGGACGTAGTCCAGCACCGGCGATCGCCCACGAAACAAACAGCACCAAGATGGCCAAGTGCATTCCGCTGACGGACAACAAGTGGGCCGTGCCGGTCGTGAGCAACGCATCACGCATTTCGGCATCGACCAGTTCGCGTTGCCCGAGAATCAATGCGAGGGCAAGCGATCCGGTTTCCCGGTCGGTGTGCCGCAGCAAAGACTCGCGTCCGGAGTTCGCGATCGATGCGACCGAGCGGTGCACCCAATCGGTAGACGCTTGCAACCGTACAATCGCGTCGGCGTTCTTCGTTTCCATTCGGGCATGCAGCCCACGCCTTCGATAGGCGATGCGTAGATCAGGTTCACCCGGATTGGTCGGTGCGTCGAAAGCTCGTAACCAGCCATACACTTCCAATCGTTCACCCGGCAGTCGCCCGCTATGGTCTCCTTCGGTCGTGACCAAGACCTTGCCGTCGCAAGGTGACCAGCGATCGTGTTGGCGAAACGAGTCGACTCGGACAACCAATTCGCTGTTGTAAGTAGCGATGGCATCGCGAGTATGATGGCTAAGTCTTAAGGTGACCCGTTCGGCGAGTTTGCCGCGGACGATGACGGGGATCGCTTCGCTTTGCAGCAAACGACCGATCGTAGCCGAGCGATAGCGGTGTTCAAGAAACGCATGCCAACAAGCAAACAGGCACAGCACTGCCAATCCACTTGTCACAGCTGACAATCGAACCGGACGAGCCTGACGAGGTCCGACGATTTCACTTGTCAACCACGAAGCGGTCGCGATCCCACCCCAGATCAGCAGGCTGGTGTTCAAGGATCGAAAGGTCGCCCAATCAAGCAAGATTCCCAGGACGGCAACGACCGTGAAGATCAGAGCCGGGTAACGATGTAAGGCTTCGCGAATCGAGAAGTCAGATTCGATCCAGCGGTGCCCCTTCAGCGCAGCGACGACCGATCGAACACTGGAAAAACGTTGCCCCGAAGAAAACCGCACCGTCGAATCGTCCTCGTCGACATCGAATGAACGCAGCCGTGCGGCCGATCATCATCGGATCAGCCGCGCGGCAATGAACTGTTGCACGGATGGTATGATAGAGGTTCTGTGGCGGGGGGTGTTCGTCAGTCAAGACATCGCGCGCTAAACTTAGAACGCGGAGCGACGCGATCGTTGTATCGATCGCTCCTCGTCGAACAAGTTCGCATTGAATCCATGACATCGATTTCACAGACACTGATATGAAGTACTTGTTGCCCCGTTCGCTTGCCTCGTTCCTCGTTATTGGTTTGACCTCAGCCGTGCCAGCGCAAAACGCGACTTCGAAATTGACCTATCCGGAAACCGAAACGGTGGACATCACCGATACCTACCACGGAATCTCCGTGGCGGATCCATATCGTTGGTTGGAAGATACCGAAAGCGACGCGACTCGGGCCTGGATCGATGCACAAAACGAGGTCACACAAAATTACCTGCAATCGTTACCCGGACGTGACGAGATGCGGCAGCGTCTTGAAAAACTTTGGAACTACGAACGCTACGGGATCCCGCGTCGTCGCGGTGATCGTTACTTCTATTCGCACAACGATGGGCTGCAAAACCAAAGTGTCTTCTACACCGCCGAGTCGTTAGATGCCCCACGAAAGGTTTTGATCGATCCGAACACCCTTAGCGAAGACGGCACGGTTGCGTTGGCGTCGACGGCGGTCACCAAAGACGGCACGCTGGTGGCCTATGGACTAGCCGATGGGGGCAGTGACTGGCGTACTTGGAAAGTGCGTGATGTTGCGAGTGGGGAGGATCTTGAAGACGTCGTCCGTTGGGTCAAATTCAGTGGTGTCGCGTGGCTGCCCGATAACAGCGGCTTTTTTTATTCACGCTACGACGCGCCCGAAGAAGGCGCCGAACTGACCGGGACAAACGAAAACCAAAAGATGTACTTCCATCGATTGGGAACGACTCAAGACAACGATCCGTTGATCCTGGCCCGCCCTGACAATCCAAAATGGGGATTCTCGCCCAGTGTAACCGATGACGGGCGGTTCCTTGTGATTCACAACTGGAAAGGCAGCGAGCCGAAGTCACAGATTTTCATCAAACGTCTCGATCAAGAGTCCGCGGAGGTCAAAGAACTGATCATCGGGTTCGATGCCGAGTATGAATTGGTCGGATCGGTCGGCGATCGACTTTATTTTCTTACCGATCACGAAGCACCTCGCCGCCGCCTAATCTCCGTCGACGTGAACAAATCCGGTCGTGATCACTGGGTGGAGGTTGTCGCCGAAAGTGACGACGTGATCGAATCAGCCAGTCTGTTCGGTGAGGTCTTTTACGTCACCGCACTTCGAGATGCTCGTAGTCGAGTGACACGGCACGCGATCGATGGCAAGTTGATCGATGAATTTGAATTGCCGGGACTCGGCAGTGTCGGAGGCTTCGGTGGCTATCAAGACGCGGCCGAAACGTTTTTCTCGTTCACTAACTATGTCACTCCCGGTGCGATCTATCGTGTCGACCTGGACGATCCTTCCCCCGAAAAAGGCACCGCCGAACTGTGGCGCCAAAGTGAGCTTGAAATCAATTTGGATCATTTCGTCACTGAGCAGGTGTTTTGTACCAGCAAGGACGGGACGAAGATTCCGATCATCATCACACGTCATCAAGACACCAAACTGGATGGCAGCAATCAAACGTTGTTGTACGCCTACGGTGGATTCAATATTTCGTTGACGCCGTCGTTTTCGCCAGGCAATGCGGCGTGGGTCGACGCGGGTGGAATCTATGCGGTCGCAAACCTTCGCGGTGGTGGCGAGTATGGGCGACAGTGGCACGAAGCCGGGATGCGTCTGGGCAAACAAAACGTCTTCGATGATTTCATCGCCGCGGCCGAATACTTGATCGATTCAGGCTACACGTCCAGCAAACGACTTGGCATTCGCGGTGGCAGCAACGGCGGTTTGCTAGTCGGTGCGGTGATGACACAGCGTCCGGATCTGTTCGGTGCTTGCTTGCCCGCGGTCGGCGTGATGGACATGTTGCGTTTTCAGAAATTCACCATCGGCTGGGCGTGGGTCGGCGAATACGGTAGCAGCGACGAAGAGGATCAAATCAAGAATTTGTTGTCCTACTCGCCGCTTCACAACCTGAAAGGTGGCACGTGCTATCCGGCAACTTTGGTGACAACGGCCGATCGAGATGACCGGGTCGTCCCAGGACATAGCTTCAAATTCGCCGCCGCGCTCCAAGAAGCACAACAGTGTGACAACCCGACTCTGATTCGAATTGAAACCCGCGCCGGACATGGTGCCGGGACACCGGTCAGCAAGCGAATCGAGGAGTACACCGATTTGTGGACGTTCCTCAAAGCGAATCTTCAGTGACCGTAAGAATCGACATCGATGCGATTGATGCACGTGGGACCCTCACCCGGGACCCTATAGCGGGATCGGTGGGGACGAACTAACCTTTCTGGTCTTGCGGGTGATGAAATCGGCACCATGACGTGTCGTCGACAGCCCGCGCCCGCCTACCCGCGCACAAGATCATGCATCTTGCTACCCCGACGGCGCCGACGTATGGGCGTACGTTTCCGCTGTATGTTCCGCCCATCGATTGGTTCTTTCTTACCGACGATCGTCCCCGGTACACGATGTCCTTTTTCTTGGACCTCGATTTCAGCGGCCAACTGGATCGTTCCTTGTTTGAAGCCGCCGTCGACGAAGCGGTGCAGCGACACCCGCTATTGTTTTGTCGCGTCGGCGTTGAAAAAAACGATCGGCTTTGTTGGGTCTTGGCCCCCGAACTTCGTTCGCCGGTCGATTGGGCCGACGATAGCGTTCCGATCGACATGGGCGATGGCTACCTGGATCTCCGCGAAACGACGGGTCTACGTATTTGGGTCCGGCAATCGGCCGCGGGTGCCCGCGTCTCAATGCAATTTCATCACGCCGCTTGTGACGGAACCGGTGCGTATCGGTTTGTCGGCGATTTGCTCGGGTGTTACATGAGACGTTTGCCAAGTTGCCAGGGCGACGTCGAATTGTCGAACTTTGATGCCGCGTCGCTCAAGGTTCGTCGCTCAAAGATGCGCAGCATTCTGATGCATGAAAGCGCACTGAAAAAGTTTCGCTTGGCCGCTTCCGAAGCGTTCAATCACATCGGAACCCGAGTCGCCCCGCTTAAGCCACCCGCGAAACGCCCCGAGACGTTTTCGCTTCCGGCGATGCAGAAACAAACGTTTTCGGCGGCGCAGCTGGCAAGTCTTCGTAAGGCCGCGACCTCACAAGGTGGCACGCTGAACGATTTGTTCCTCAGCAAGATGTTTGTCGCGGCGCGTCGCTGGAACGGTTCCTTCAGCGGTTCGCGAAAGATTCGGTTGTTGGTACCGGCCGATATGCGCGACGGCGACGACTTTGAGATCCCCGCTTGTAATATGACTGCCTGCACGTTCATCACACGCAGTCTCGGAGAGATCGAAGATGAGAAACGGTTGATGGAGTTGATCGTCAAAGACACGTTGGCGTTGAAGAACGGTCAGCCTCAAAAGGACTTTGTCAATTCGATCACCACCGCGATGGAAGGCGGTTTACTGCCTTGGATTTTGAAAGCGAGTCGATGTTTGGCGACCGGTGTTTTCTCCAACGCGGGTGACCCGTCACGGCGGTTCACCGGTCGGTTGCCGAAGCGGCGCGGTAAGGTCAGTTGCGATGACTTCACGCTTGAAGCGATCACGGGAGTTCCCCCGCTTCGCGAACAAACCCGTAGCACACTTTCGTCGAGTATCTACGGACGGCAACTCACCTTTTCGCTGCGCTGCGATCCGTATCTCTTCGGACCCGACGATACGAAAGACTTGTTGGAGTTGTTCTGCGATCAACTCCGCCCGCTAGTTTGAGCGGCAATTGACGATGTTTCCTGGGCAAAGCGTTGTTGTCTAGCTAAGCTGATCGGGTCTCGTTCCGGTCTCAACTTGGTATCTACAACGATGAATCGTCTGTCACTTCCGAGCGTTGTTTTACTGTTCTCCTTTGTCGCGCCTTTAAACGGAGATGAGGTCAAGATCCCCGTCATTAAGGACGGCAAGGCTCAGGTAATCAAGGAACTCGAAGACTCTGACTATTGGATTCGACACGACCTTTGGGTGGAAACCGAATTCGATTCGGACGGCGATGGGCGGCTCGATCGGATGCATGTGAGTGTGACTCGGCCCACCCAGACGGACACGCAGTCGTTAAAGCTGCCCGTGATCTACAACTCCAGCCCCTACTTCGCCGGGACGACGGGCAGCGACGAGTCGTACTTCTGGGATGTTCGTCAAGAGTTGGGTGCCGACCCACCAAAACGTTCCAAAGCCCCCTCAATCGAGCGAACCGGAACACGTCCGATTATCTCCAAACGACACGTCAAAGATTGGTTGCCGCGCGGATTTGTCGTCGTTCACTCCAGCGCGCCAGGGACCGGGCTTTCCCAAGGTTGCCCGACCGTCGGTGACGATCCAGAAGCACTCGCACCCAAGGCGGTGATCGATTGGTTGTGTGGACGTGGAAAGGGTTTCAGCGATCCGCTGGGCGGCGAACCTGTCGAAGCGTACTGGTGTTCGGGAAAGGTTGGCATGACCGGAACCAGCTACAACGGAACGATCCCATTGGCGGCCGCGACCACCGGAGTCGAAGGTTTGGAGGTAATTATTCCGGTGGCACCGAACACGTCATACTACCACTACTACCGATCCAACGGACTGGTTCGTCATCCGGGCGGGTTCCTGGGCGAAGATATCGACATCTTGTACGACTACATTCACAGCGGTGGTAACGAACAAGTTCGCGAATATTGCAATTGTCATGTCCGCGACAAACAGATGAAAGCCAACCAAGATCGGGCGACTGGTGACTACAACGATTTCTGGTCGTCACGCGATTACCTTAACCGAGTCGATGGCGTGAAAGCGGCGGTCTTGATGGCTCATGCGTTCAACGATTGGAATGTGGTGCCAGAGCACAGCATTCGAATTTATGAAGCGCTACAAAAGAACGGTGTTCCGACAGCCTTGTTTATGCACCAAGGGGGACACGGGGGACCGCCGCCGACCGAGATGATGAATCGATGGTTCACGCGGTATCTTTTCGATGTCGAAAATGGTGTCGAGAATGACTCCAAAGCTTGGATCGTTCGCGAAGGCGATAAACGCACCGAGCCGACAGAGTATGCCGACTATCCACATCCCGAAGCCAAAGACGTCACCGTTTACCCGGTCGCCGGTGCACCGCAACGCGGTGCCTTGCAGTTAAAGCCGGTTCAGCAACCGACGACAGAAACACTCGTCGATAACTTTTCATTCTCCGGCGATGCGCTCGCCCAAGCGGAGTACACCGAGCATCGGTTGATCTACACCACGCCAAAATTTACCGATGCCGTTCATTTGTCGGGAACGCCACGCGTGAAGGTTCGATTGGCGTGTGATCAGTCGGCGGCCAACTTGAGTGTCTGGTTAGTTTCGTTGCCTTGGAATACCGACAAAAATGCCAAGATCACCGACAATATCATCACCCGCGGCTGGGCCGATCCACAAAACATCAAGTCGATTCGCGAAAGTGAAGCGTTAGTGCCCGGGCAGTTTTACGATGTCGAGTTTGATCTCCAACCCGACGATCAGGTGATCGCCAAAGGCCAGCAAATCGGCTTGATGATCTTTTCAAGCGACCGCGACTACACGTTGCATCCCACCCCCGGGACCAAGCTGACGATCGACCTTCAACAAACCGAGCTGACCTTGCCAATCGTCGGGGGCTCCCTGCCGCTGGAGAAGCAGTAGTGTAGGTTCGTCGTTTCAATCAGCCGCAAACGCGCTAACGTGCGGTTCGTCCTCGCAAACCTGAACTAATGCCCGTCGGCTGATCGTTGAGTCGCTTCATTCGATTAAATCAACGAAACGATTGGCGAGTTCCGCGACCGGGAGGTGCGACTGCTGGCGCGTCCGATCAACGTTTCTTGCCCTTTTTGGCAGGCTTCTCGGCAATCGCTTCGGCTGGTTTGCCATCGGTTGCTTCTTCCGGTGGTACTTCGGGCAATGCTTTCTCTTCCGGCTTCGATGCTAGTAGGTCAGGGGCCGGCCCAAATTCATCGAACTCGGGCCAACCTTGGTTAAACCGGGTCTCGGCGGTGAAGTCGACCGAGGGGCGTTCAAATTCCGGTGCCGTGCTGCCGTTGCGGCTGCGACGACCGATCAGAAATTGGCTGCCGGCCAGTTTAGTCTTGTCGCGAATGGTCCCGCCCTGGAACGGACCGATGCCCATGACCCAGGTATCGCGGGCTGTCGCGGTGGATTGCCGAACCCCCGATTGCCAGATGGGTTGTCGTGTTTCGCGTTCATAGGCAAAGGCCGCGATTTTCGCCGCAGCTTCGCGGGCTTCGCGTCGGGCGACGGAGATTTCCGGCAACGTTGGCACAATAGGCGCATTGGGGATCGCGGCAGCGGCTGTGTTGAACGCGTTGTTTTCGGGGATCCCATAAGTGACTAAATGATCGTCGGTCCCCAAGGCACCGACCCGAGCTTCGATGATTACGTCGGCTTCGGGGGATGAATCCTGGATCAAGCAACCGGCGGCAAGAATCTGCTGTCGCAAACTGCTGATGACGTATTCGGCATTGGCATAGCCCTCGCCTTTGACCGTTCGCAGGTAGCTAGTGTCCAGGTAAACTTTGCGCCCGGTGAGCGGACGAAAGTCTAGGTCTTGAATACTGCGGTCGACCGCATCACTGACGACCAGTTGCTCCGTCGCTCGGTGTTCGCGAGTCGTACCGCAACCACCAAACGCGAGTGTCATCAGACACAGCGAAAGCGTGGTCGAAATAGATCGCAGGGCGTGAAACATCAACGCGTGAAACTTCGGATGATCGGAAAGCAGTTCCAGGTGGGACGGGGAACGAAAAACGAACCCGAAACGACTTAACTAGCGACCAATCGGGTCGCGTGACAAGCCCGGTCCGCGCAAATCAGCTCGCTTGTTTCACCTAGCTACTTCACTCGATAGCCGAGTTGTTTCAGTTTCTCACGAATCGAATCGTTATGATCGCCTTGCAGCTCGACAAGATCTTCTTTCGCTTTCACGGTGCCGCCGGTCCCGCACACCGCCTGAAGCATACCGAGTAGAGCTGACAAATCGTTCGCCTCGGCGGTCAGTCCCGACACGACGGTAGCCTTGCGACCGCCCTTGCGTTTTTCGACGCGGACTCTCGCAGTCTGTTTCTCTGGGGGGAGCCGTTTGGCTTGCGTTTGTTTCTCCCGTTCTGCCGCTGCCTTTTGCTCTGCCGTACAGTCGCAGTCGGTTTCTGGCTTGCCGCACAAGTCGCACGAAGGCGGGATGTAGAATTCAGTGCCGGCGAATAAGCTTGCCATTGGATCGTTCTAGTGGAGGAGAAGCGGCAGGTAATCGTCAGAAGTGGAGGACCAATTTGGCGAACCCTTTGTGACAAAATTGGTCTGCATACAATGTACGAAAACCACAGCAGATGATCGATGACAGAACAACTCTCCAACTTCGGTAAGCGACTGGCCCTGGATTCCGGGATCGGCGAATTGATGCGCGACCTTGGTGATGCACTTGCCGCCGGCGATGGCAACATTTGTATGCTCGGTGGGGGGCAACCATCCCATATTCCCGCGATCGACGAACTCTGGCAGCGGCGTTTGCAGGAAATTGCATCGGATCCGAAACAGACGGCGCGAGTCTTGGGTGATTACGACCCACCGGCCGGTGATGCGGCCTTTCGCAAAGCCGTCGCTGCTTTTTTTTCGCGGCAATACGGTTGGCCGATCACGATGGAGAACGTCGCGGTGACCGCCGGTGGCCAGACCGCGTTCTTCTTACTTCTCAATGCCATTGCCGGTCGCTGCGAAGGCCAGCCAGACCGCAAGGTACTCTTACCGATTTCACCTGAATACATCGGGTACGCCGACCAGTCGGTTTCGTCAGACTTCTTTCAAGCGACGAAGCCTTTGATCGAAGAGACGGGGGACCATGAGTTTAAATATGGGATCGATTTCGACGCTTTGACGATCGACGATTCGGTCGCGGCGATGTGTTTGTCACGGCCCACCAACCCCTCGTCAAACGTGATCAGCGACGAAGAACTTTCCAAGTTGATCGACATCGCCAAACAAGCCGACGTACCGTTGATCGTCGACAATGCGTACGGTTTGCCGTTCCCCGGAGCGATCTTCGGTGACGCGATCCCACAGTTCGATCCGTCGATGGTGCTGACGTATAGCCTGTCCAAAATGGGTTTGCCCGGAACTCGGACGGGCATCGTGATCGCCGCCCCAAAAGTGATCGAACGATTGTCTTCGATGAACGCGATCAGCTCACTGGCCAACAATAATCTTGGGCAAGCGATCACTCGACCGCTTTTCGAATCCGACCAAATGGCCACGCTCAGTCGCGACGTCATTCGCCCCTACTATCGTCAACGCGCCGAACAGGCGCGGCAATGGTTGACCGAGTCGATCGACGCGGACGTTCCGTTTCGTATTCATCGATGTGAAGGGGCGTTTTTCCTGTGGTTGTGGCTCCCCGGCTTGCCGATCACTTCGCAAGAACTTTACGAGCGATTGAAACGCCGCAAGGTGTTGGTGATTTCCGGCCACCATTTCTTTTTCGGTCTCGAAGATGATCAGTGGCAACATCGCAACGAGTGTTTGCGGTTGAGTTACACGACCGATCCAGATGTCCTAAAACGTGGTCTGAAAATCCTGGGCGAAGAAATCAACTCCCTCTACCGCGTTGCAGTACCATAGCGGTCAGTGCGCCGATGTTTCTGGCGCGAAGTTTGAATTCGATCAAACGCGAACTGCCCATGACACTGCATCCTCAAGCGAAAGCGTATTTGGAAAATGTTCTTCAGCAAGGACGTCCCGGCTGGCACGAACTTTCGGTCGATCAGGCGCGTGAAATTTTTCAATCACTCGATCCGCTTTGCGGGCCGCGTCCCGATTTGGATCGCGTCGAAGATCTGATCGCGACAGACGATTCCAGTGTTCAGATCCCGATGCGTTTGTATTCGTCCGGCAAGGAAACGGACGTCGCTGACGTCGCAGACGAATCGCCTCCGGTGATCATCTTCTTTCACGGCGGCGGTTGGGTGCTCGGAGATTTGAGCACCCACGATGCGTTGTGTCGTCGGCTAGCCAAAGAGTCCGCTTGCACGGTCATCGCAGTCGATTATCGGCTCTCTCCGGAAAGTCAGTTCCCAGGGCCGGTCAACGATTGCTATGCGGCTGTCAAATACGTCGCTGACCATCAACGTGAGTTGGACGTCGATGCGTCACGAATGGCATTGGTGGGCGACAGTGCCGGTGGATATTTGGCGACGATGGTAGCCCTGAAAATTCGTGAGCAAGGCGGACCGCCGGTTCGATTGCAGGTGCTGATTTATCCGGTGATCGAAGCCGACTTTGAAACCCCTTCCTACCAATCGTTCGCCGACGGACATGGATTGACCCGGGACACAATGCGTTGGTTTTGGCAACACTTTCTTGGCGATGCGGATCCCGTCGCCGCGTCACCGCTGCGCGCCGATTCGCTGGCCGATCTTCCGCCGGCGATCGTGATCACCGCCGAATACGATGTGCTTCGCGACGAGGGAACGCGGTATGCCAAACGGCTATTCGAAAGCGGTGTTGACGTGGATCACTGGCGAATCGAAGGCATGCTTCACGGATTTGTTCACTTCGCCGGTGTGTTCGATCCCGGGATCGAAGTCGCACGTCAACTCGCCAACCAGGTCTCGCAGCGTTTGTGTTAGAAAACGCAACGTTTTTCGATAACGTCAATCGATCTCGATGACGAGTGGATCATGCCACGTCTTTTGCTCGGCGGTGTAGTACAAGTACGCGCGGCTGGGCGGTCCGGTGTAACGTCCCGGAATCTGTCCCACGCAGGAAAGCGAGAACTCCTTGCGTTCGCCCGGCGCAAACGTTCGCCAGTAACAAACCACATCACGCCCGATCAGCTCGTAGTAGTCGACCACGCCGTTCTGACGCAGCTGTTCCAAGTGCTCGATCACCGGTTCCAAGCCACCGGGTAAACCGATCACCGCGACGCTCATCGGTTGGCCTTGGTCGTCTTTATTGACGACCGACACCTGAACGTTGATCGAATCACCTGCGTTGATCGAACCAGAATCGGACGACTTCGGAAAGTTGACGTGTAGCTCAAGTGGACACGACGGATCACTTTGCGGAGATTTCGTCTGACCGACAAGCTGTAGCGTGTACGGCAGCGAAACTTGTTCCCTCGAACGTAGTTCGACGGCGACCGATGGGTCGTTTTCAATCCGCTTACAAACGTCATTGGGCAACCGATAGACAACGCCTTCTTGTTTGGCGTCCGACCAACGAATCGTATCAACAATTTCGTTATCGACGACTAACTCCAGTTCACCCGAACCATCGCCGGCGATCATGCGGTGGGTCATGACAAGTGCTTTAAGTGCCAATACGGTCGCTTGGGTTGAACCGAACCCGCCACCACGTCGATTGGCGAGCAACCAATCGGTCGCTTTACGCAATTGTTGGACGTGTTGATCGTCGGCATTCCAAGCGAGTATGACCAAAGCCGTGGTTTCAACCTGTTTTGAAAATCCACCGCTTTGCGTGACCGTGGTGACTCCATCGAGATGACCGTCTGGCTTTTGAAAGTCGACTAAACGTTCACGTAATCGTTTGGCAACCTCGGTTCGATTCGCATTTTCGAGCGTAATCGCGGACAACGCGATCAGATAGGCGTCGTCGGATTCCGTCGCGACTCGTTCGAGTTGATCGATCTCTTTTCCCAATTCGTTGATAAAACGAGTCGACTGGTCAGATGACGTCGCGGCTTCCGACAAAGCCCACAAAACATAGGCATTGACGATCTCCTGTTGCACCGACCAAGCGTGCAGGTGACGGGAGTTGCGTTTGAATCCGCCGTCGCCATCGCGTCGATCGAGTAGCCATCGCCGAGTACGCTGAAGCATTTTCTCATCGACTTCGATGACTTTCGCCATCTCGGAAAACTGCATCAAGCCGAATGCTGACAACGCCTCATGTCCGGGGTCATTGCCGAACCATTCATAGCCCAATTCACGACATTCGTAGCTGACAAGTTTTCGATAGCCTCGCCGCAATAGCGATTCGATTCGTCTACGATCGGATGGATCAACACCGCCATCGACTTGCATTAGTTGAAACGCCATCACGTTGGGATAGTTGGTCGACGATGCTTGTTCAAAACACCCGTGTGGTTCACGCAAAATGCTCTGTAGTCCCTGACTGATCTGCGATTGTATTGCAGGCATCAACGTGAGCTCCGCGTGTAGAGAGCCGGGAACAATTTGTTCCGGGATCGCGAAGTTCAGCTTTGCCGAACGAACGAGAGTCCCCGAGGCTGAGCCGGTAAACGGGAACCCGGCCGGGGCGATGCGTAGATTTCGTCGGACGCCGTCCCGGATAGCGGTGGATGAACTCACGCCGGTGACGGCCAAGTCGACTTCGGTGAGCTGATCGACCGAGCGGACTTCGATCGGAAAGAACTCTGTCAAACGATCGCCGGCGCCAGCACTGACCGACGCGGTGTGACGATCCAGCCGCAACGGTTCTCCCGTCGACACTTGAATCGCAAAGGCATCATCATCGTCTGTCCCATTGACTAACCCGACGGGTAGTCGAATCAGGTCGCCACCGGTCACTTCCAATGGAAATTTGGCATCGACTTCTAAAGCCGACTGGGTCACCACCATCCCACCGCCACTCCCGAGTCGACCATCGTTGGTATGACCGTTGACGATGACTTTGAACATCGTCAGCGAGTCGGATAGATCAAATCGGATACTAGCGGTTCCAGTCGAATCGGTCACCATTAACGGATTCCAGTACAACGTTTCGGCAAAGTCGACACGACTACCGTCGTCGCTGGTGCGATGGGCGTGGGCGTATTGTCGGATCGGGAAGCGTAACTCTTCGATCAATTGATCAGCCAGTGATTCGGTGTCGATCCCGCGGGCTTGTGCAAATTGCCGGAGCTTGGCGGTACTGATCCGGTTTTCAAGACTTTGGTCCGAAGCGGTATTTGTCGGCGGACGTTCTCCGGGCATCAGTACGTTGAAGACTCGACGGGCAAACGAAGGTCGCGTTTGATCGTCCGCGGCGGCCGGTTCTGATCGGTCGCTGACAGATTCCGCGCCATGGGCTCGTTCATCAGATGGGTTCGACATTCCTTCGGCGGATTCACCTTCGGCTTGATACAAGTCGGCTTCGACAGTTGAGTTGTAAGGGACCGCGCGGGTCGACGTTGGTGTCGCTTGCCCACAACCGACGATGGTGATTCCTAGCAGAAACAGCCCCGAGAGCGGTGCGAGTGCTTTTCGCGGCTTGAACAGCAACGCGATCAGCCAAACAAAGCCGACGATCATCAAAGTGAACCGAATGTCAGAGATAAACTCTTGCCAAATCTCGGTCGCCCGAGTGCGATAGGTGATTAACTGTGACCGCAGATGATCCATGTTGGAGCGACGTTTGCCGACCAAGTCGTTTCGATCACCGTCAAGTTCGAGTAGCCGGACGAGGGCATCACGAAATGTCTCATCAAATCGATTTTCATCGCCGCTGATAAAACGCCGCCAACCTTGCGTGCCCAGCAATAAATCCAAACTCTTTGCGGCCTCGGGATCATCGGCCAAGTAGATGTCGGCCTGTTCGAGATCTTCCGGGGATTCGATTTCGCTGGTCAAGAAAAAGTGTGTTTGGATCGAGGGTAGTTTCTGCCTCCGTAGACTGAGGGCGGCATCATCGACCACGCTGACCCCAAGGATCGCGCCGGGAACCGGGGTGTCGTTTTCGTCTTTGACCGACACTGTCATTCGTACCGGGTCGCCTGGTTGATGTTGCCGCGCATCGTCATCGATCGTCGCGGTAATTTGCAATGCTTTCACGCCACGACGGTACACCAAGCGTTCGACAAGCGGCCTAGTTGACATCGATTCAGAATCGGTTTCCAGCACGGTCACGCGGATCACTCCGGTGGCTCGATCTTGAATCGGCACCACGAGTTCGTGATCCCCAATACCGACTTCGACGGATTGCAAGCCAACCAATTCACCTCGGCAAACCGCACGGATCAGACACTGGCGACGCTTCAGCGTTCGGATGGTCATGGTGATCGGTTCACCCGCATCGAAAACGCCCTCACCGGTTTCCAATACGGGCATGTCATCAACCACCGTCGGTAGCCAAGGCGTTTCGGTGATGTCGAGCGGTTTGGTGACCCGAAGCGAGTATCGCATCCCGGGTTCTGGCTTAAATTCAAAGCGTCCCATCCCGTCACGAACCGTTTCCACGGTCGCAACCACTCGACCAGCTTGGGAGAGAACTTCGCCTGCAAGTTCGATCGGTTTACCGTCCGTATCACGGGCGGTGAAGTAAACACGATTGGTCAGTCCACCGACCAGTTCGCCGCCTTCGGGATAAAAATCAACGGAAATGCGGCCGGTATGAATCGGGATAGCTCGGGTCGCAGTTTCGGTGACGGATCCATCATCGATCGACACCGACAGTCGTCCTTCACCCTGCCGAATGAACTTCGGTAAATCAAACGCGATCGAGAGTGAGCCATCGAGATCGATACTTGTTTCGACTTGATAAATCGTTTGATCGTCGACGACCGCATGGACTTTCGCCGTTGCTCCGGCGGGGATTTCGTCATTCGCACGACGGACCGAAAGCGTGGCTTCGACTCGATCGCCAGAAGTGTATGAGCGGCTAACAAATTGCAGATCTGTTTTTAAGCGAACGGCCCGGTATCGACGAACTTCGAGTTCGAGTGTCTGATCAGGGAAAAATCCGTCCAAACTCTTGGCGATCAATTGATATGTTCCACCGGCAGACGTTTCCGGGATTACAAACGATCCATTTCCGACGCCACGTTCGGTGACACCTTCCAAGATGGCCCCTTCCACCAATGCGCCGCTGGCATCCCGCAACTCAAACCGAATCGGGACTTCTAGGTGCGAAGCCAACGTGCGGCGATTCAAAGTGACCGAACGAAAAAATATTTGTTCGCCGGGGCGGTAAACTGGGCGATCGGTGCTCAAAAATGTTAAGCATCGGGTGGGTTCCAACGGTGTCGTCAAACGAACTCTTTTTTTGCCTTCTGGATCTGCCCAAGCATCGATCTGCAACTCGGCATCGACCGGGATGACGATCTCATTTGGGATTTGAATTCGCGCCGGGTGATCGGCGGTGGTCTCGGTTTGACCGCGATACAACACCGATCCTTTGGATAACACCTGAAAGGAGATGTTCGCCGGGACAATCGGTAACGCCGATCCAAAGCCAAGCCCCGGTTGACCGCCGGATGTTTCCGTCGCGATGCCTTTCGAGTTCACCACCACCCAAAACTCGTTCTGGCTGGTAGCTTCGGGGCCCGCGATGGGCTCAATCGCAACGTGCAGCGGAGCGACGGGCAGCGGTGGCAAACGGTTCCAATGCCGGAAGCCGGTGATCGCAATCAAGAGCGAAGCCGCCGTGACCAACGATACCCACCAGAGTTTGATGAACCGAGAAGAAGTCTTCTTCGTATCGCCGGCGACTTCGATCGGATTGTCTGATGAGGATCCCGGTTGACTCGTTGGAATGGCGGAACCGAATGCGCCGTCGGCGCTAGCCTTGGACATTGCTACATGTTCGCATGCTTCGCTCCCGGTCGTCTGATGCTGGCTCTCGGCAACCACCGTCGAGAGATCGAACGGAGGTCCGGCGGAAGCATCTAACTTCGCCGCTTCGGCAAACTTGCCGGCCATTCGCAGCGTTTGAGCCCAGAGCGTGGCGACGTGGGGATCTCGATTAATCCGTGATCGAAGTGATTCGACTTCGTCATCGTCTAGCAATTCGTAATGCAGTTCGAGTAACTGTTGGCGCAGTTGGTCGTCGTCGTGCGGTGGGTGTTCGGGGTGTTGATTGAAATTCATGACAGATCTCCCACGCTTTCGCGAAGCTGACGAATGGCGGCACGCATGCGTGTTTTGACCGTCCCCAGAGGGATCGAGATGGCTTCGGCAATTTGGGGATAAGAGAGATCACCGTTTTGACGCAGCAAAAAGACTTCTTGATAGTCTGGTGGCAACTCCGCGACAGCTTTGCGTAGCTGTTGAAGTTGTTCGTCTTTGATCAGCCCGTCGGGCGGGCTATCGGAGGTCGAGGCCATCGGAAAGTCCTCGCGGGAAGCGTTCTCGGGCAAGGGAGTTCGCCGACGATTCCAAGCGGTCTTGCGAACATCACGGCCCGTGTTGAGCGTGATTCGAAAGACCCAGGCTTTTAAGTTTTGAATATCGTCGAGCTGGTGCCGGTGATGCCAGCACTTTAAAAACGACTCTTGCAACGCGTCTCTCGCGTCTTCGACATTGCCGACGATGTAGTACAAGG
The DNA here is from genome assembly GCF_008312935.1 of Roseiconus lacunae. NCBI lineage: Bacteria > Pseudomonadati > Planctomycetota > Planctomycetia > Pirellulales > Pirellulaceae > Roseiconus > Roseiconus lacunae. The sequence goes on from NZ_VSZO01000001.1 coordinate 973,525, forward strand.
TGCCGAGCAATTCGTCGGCGCAGGAATCGAAAAACCGCTCCAAACGGGCGGTAGCGGCGTCTTTCGGGGGCCCCGAAAGACGTTCGATCGATTCCGGATCGTCGGTCATAAAGTGTCATCCACGGCAGAACAGCGTTGTCTGCAAATCAAGACGACAAAGCCGAGCGTTCGGATTTCAATTGAGTCAAAAAAAGACGAAGACGAACTTGAAACATCGCCTCAATTGATCCGACGAAGCGTCTGGCGGACCGGTGAAACTTAGGCCCTTGCCTTGCGATGGGGATCACTTGTCTTTTCGAGCCCGTTTTTTGGCTTCCAGCAGCCGTTCGGTGTAACTCGAGGGTGCGGGTGTCGATGAATCAGGTGTCGAGGCGCCGGGTTTTGGTTTGCTCGCACCGTCGCCAAGGTCCGACAAGTCGACTTGGGTATTTTCCGCAGAATCGACGGAGGTTGGTTCGAAGCGAACACTCGCGCGACGCTTCTGAAGATCCTCGTCTAATTGTGATTTGTTTTTACGCAGTGCGTCCAAGCGTGTGACAGCGTCCTCGGACGTGTCTTTCTCGCCACGCAAACGTTTGATCGTTTGTCCGACCCAGGTGAAGTCGAACGCGATCCGACGCACCATCACGTCGCCTAGGAACAAACAGCAAGCGCCAAGTACAAACCAAGGCCACGCATCACGGATACTTCGCGCCAGCGCCAGCCCACCACGAAACGGGTCGGTCGCGACCAAGTCTTCGCTCGTGCGTTGTTCCAGCGGAGGGTTAATTTCACCGGGTTCACCGCCTTCGGGTTCGGTCGCCGCCAAGGTTTCGATCAAGGCCATGTTGGTTTCACGCACACGATACTCGTCGCTGTAAGGAACCGTGACGCCGGTTCGCAGCGGCGCGGCTCCGGCACCTGGAACGACGTTGACCAAATAGCTACCCGCACCCGAGGCTGGAAACGATCCGACGTAGCGTCCGGGTGCGGTTTGACGCATCTCCAGAGGCATCGGATTGAGGCCGGGATCAAGCGCGGTCGCGTTCATTTCTAAGAAGTCTAGAAAGTCGTCGTCTTTGGTGAGCGCGTTGACCACGACCTGCACTTCGCCGTCCTTGACCGCCGTTGCGATCGTAAACTTTCCGGTGTCACCGGTCGGGCGCATCAGCCAACGCACCAACTGACTATGAAATTTTTCATAGTTGTCCCATTCCGTCCATGTGCTGGCCCAACGGGCACCGGCGTCGGTTGTCAGCACGGCGGTTCGCCCCAGCCCGTACGTCCAAGCGGCTAAGATTGTCGCGTTTTCGGGTTGTTCCGGCCGAGGCGATTGAATCAACACTTGGGCGAGCGGACTGTCTTTGGTCTGCGTCATCACAAAGCCAGTGATCGGCGGCAGGTCACGATCGATTCCGTCAAGCATCGCGTGCGGAAAGACGACTTGTGGGACCAGTCCATCGGCCGCTTCATAGACCAATGGTTTACTGACGCGTCGGGCCTCGTGCTGAAAGATACGCGGCAACGCGCGTCCGCTTTTGACGCTGTAGTACTTCCCGCCGGTTTGATTCGCGATTTGCTGTAGTCGTTGGCTACCTTGCAGGCCATGCGAAGCGACGGCGACCGTGCTAATGGAGATCTTGCCGTTGACGAACGCGTTCATTGTGTTTGGGTTGGGCGCACTGGGGTCACCATCGGAAATGATGATGCAGTGTTTCACCGACGCTGGAACGTTGTTCAGCGATTTGACGGCCATGTTCATCGCCGGGTCGAACTGTGGCATATCGCCGGGTGTCATTCGGCTGACGCGTGACAACATGACCCGTCGATTGGGGCCGACTTCGGCGAGTCCCGACCAGCGCGGATCACCGCCCCACAGCCAAGCATCGCCGCTAAAATTCCAGTGCAGGACGCCGGCGAAGTCAGACGTTCCCAATTGTTCGATTGCCGCCTTGCAGATCTGTTTTTGCCAGTAGTTGCCGTCTGCCATTTCGCTGGCATGCATGATCAAGGCCAACGCACCGACCGCGCGGACCTTGGCGTTCTTGATCTGAAAATCAACCGGCATCGCCTTTTCAATTTCCGTCCCCGTCCAACCGCCGGCACCGAACGCTTCGGGACCGCCGATCATCAAAAGTCCCGCACCGAGTTGCTGCGTGTTGCGGACCAACATTTCAATCTGTTCGTCGCTGAAAGAGACGATTTCGTTGTCGCTCCCACCAGTCGTTCTGGGGACACCGGCCAGAATCACCGCGTCGTAAGCTTGAAGCTCCGCAAGCGAGCCGAAGAGGTCGTCGTTGGATTGAATGACGACTTCGATATTGTTGTCGAGTAATTTGCTTGCCAGCAGACTGAAGTCGCCTTCGTTTTGCCGATCCTCGATCAGCAGGACGCGGCCTTGCCCACGAACGTGTGTGTACGCGGTGGCGGAGTTGTTTTGGCGAATGCCGTCTTCTTCACGGCTGTCGGGCACGAACTCGGCTTCATAAACGTAAGGTGCCGGTCGATCAATCGTGTGGCGCAGCGGAAAGACGTTCTTTCCAGGATCAAGCGTGATCTCGCGTTCGAGCAAGATCGATTCTTCCTTGCCCTCCTTTTGTTTGACGCGGATCTTTCCCTTCGTCGGTGTCGATGTTTCACCGGTGTCGGTGTAATTGTTAACAACGATCCGTGCTTCGAACGGTTGGCCTTTGCGAATGTCGGTCGGTAAGTCAATTTTTTCGACCAACACTTCGCTCTTCGCATCGAGCATCACCGGGACAACATCGATGCCGATGCCGGCCGCGGCCACACGGGCGACCAGTTTCCGTGCCTGCCCTAAATTTTCGTTGCCATCGGTCACGACCACGATTCGCCGCGACGTGTCTTCGGGCATCGTCGCCTGAGCCAGATTGAGCGCCGATTCAAGGTTCGTCGCGTCGCCACGTTGCAGCAAGGTTTCCAAACGTCTCAATCGGATCTCGTCGTCGAACGGTGGAATCTCGACGGACGCATCACGTCCGAAAACGATGATGCCGGCTTTATCACCCCGCCGAGCATCACGATGGCGTTTCACATTGCGGACGACATAGTCCAGCATCACTTGCCGCTTGGCCACTGGGATACTCTCGGATTGGTCCAAGACGTACATCACCGTGATGCGGTCGCTGACACGAACAAGTTGGACGCCGGCGAGGGCAAACACCAGGATGGTCCAAACCAGTGTGCGAAAAACCAACGCTAGTGAACGCCGGAATTTACCGAGTACGCCGAGCGATTCGATGCCCAGATACCAAAGAATCGGCAGTCCGAGGAGCAGCCACAAGAACGTCGGATGCTCGAAACTGATGCGATAAGGAAGCATTACTGACCAAAAACGGCGAAGGGCGAGACGAGCGATGCCCCTCTATCATACCGTAAATACCCGCCCATTACCCGAGCGATTTGCCCGCGGCCGGCCACTGATCATCACGATTTCGGCCGTTGTCGAGGAGACTACGTTCGCCGCCAAAACGAGGGAAAGACCAACACCAACACGCTAAAGACTTCAACCCTGCCGAGCATCATCAGCCAGACAAACAGGAACTTCGCGCCTTGGCTGAAACCGGCATAGTTTTGCGTCGCACCGACGACGCCCAAGCCCGGGCCGATGTTGTTGAGCGTTGCCGCGACAGCACTGGCACAGTCCAACAGCTTTTCGTCCAGTTTGCTATCTTCGACGCTGGTCGGATCGCTGGCGTCATAACCCCATGTGGAACTCGGTTCAAAGGTCACCAACATCATCCACGACGCGACGAAGATCCCCAGGATCAAACAAAAGTAGACCATGATCCCGCGTAACATTGCCGGGTCGTCGGCCACCGTGTCGCCTATCCGGATTAAACGCACGACGCGGGGATGATACGACAGCTCAATTTCGCGACGTAGGATCTTGTAAAACAACACATGGCGGATGACTTTCATGCCACCTCCGGTGCTGCCGGCGCAGCCGCCGATGAACATCAACACCAGCAAACTACCGCGGGCAAAGTTGTTCCAGCGATCGAAGTCGGCGGTCCCATAACCGGTAGTCGTTATCACCGAGACGACTTGGAATAAACCGTTTCGCAAGCCTTGGCCGAAAGTTTCAAAACCCAGGTCTTCGGCTCGAAAACCAAAGAACATAATGCCGGCCGTCGCGACCGCGATGATTCCCACGTAGGTCTGAAATTCGACGTCGCCGAACAATCGTTTCGGACCCCCAATCATCGTCAAATACAGCAACGTGAAGTTGGTCCCGGCCATGATCATGAATAAGATCGTGGTGTATTCAATCAACGGGCTGTCAAAGCCGCCAAGCGATCGGTTGTAGGTACTGAATCCGCCGGTCGCCATCGTACCGAACGCATGGCAAAGGGCATCGAACAACGTCATGCCTTCGATCATGTAAACGATCGTCAGGATGACATTGAGCGCGCAATAAATCCCGGCAAAGACCAACGCCGTGTGCTGCATCCGCGGCATGCTGCCTTCTTTACTTGGTCCTGGCATCTCGGCGCGGACCATGGCTTTTCCGGCCGATCCCTGACCCAGAATCGCAACGAACAAGACGACGATTCCCAGGCCGCCCAAAAAGTGCGTCCAACTGCGCCAGAATAGGATGCAGTGCGGGACAACCTCGGGCGTTTCAAGATCGGTCAGGATCGTCGCCCCCGTGGTGCTAAATCCAGCCTGAGCTTCGAACATCGCTTCGACAAACGTGATCGAACGACCGTTCCAGATTTGCGTGCCGCTTAAATAATACGGCAGAGCCCCAAGAATCGTCGCCAGCAACCAACTCAATCCGACCACCGCCATCGCTTCCTTACGAAACAGCGGCTTATGGCTTTGTCGAGTCCGCCCGGCGATCAGCAACACCGCCCCGACAAACATGCTGATCGCCATGCTAAGAACCAAGCCTTGGATTCCGGCATGTTCGACCGATTCGGCGGCTGGCAGGTGAGTGCGATTGGCCAAACTAGGAAAGGCAAACGGCAAACAGAATCCCATCGATCCGCCAATCAGCAGGCAGATCACTCCAAGCACTCGGCTAAGTAATCGAAAATTCAATGGTCTTTCGGTCTCGTGTCCGATCCGCAGGACAGGTGGCAAATTCGTCAGAACGAAAGAATTGTAGTGGTTGCCAAGCGGTTTTCGCGATGGGCCTTCGCAACGTTGATTCGGATCTTTGGCCCACCGATGCCTGCGATGGCTGTTGCGAATCGACAGTGGCGGTAGCCTTTGGCACCCTGTTTGCAACCGCTAACGGGTCAGTCTCGAACAGCCCTTCCCCAGGGGATGAACGAAGACTGGCGATCGGCGCTGGAGGCGGCGTCGGTCGCCGCTTTTTACGCCTTTTCACGTAATTTTTCGGCTGCTGATGTGGCCGGTACTGCTGAAAAGGACGGTGTTCGATACCGCAAGCGGTGCCGCATTTTGCTGAAGCATTTTGCAACACCGCGAATTGGCGTCACCGCTAACCAAAATCACGCTTTCATTTCCGTGATCTGCTTTGTCGCGATGCCAATCGGGCGGTCGACCGGCACGCCGGCGCAGTCAAGCAGTGTTGTCAACAAGTCGCCTTGGTTGCCCTTGGTGTCGGGCAGGAAACGCCCCGTCTTGATCGAACCGCCGCCCTTGCCCGCGATGATGAAGGGCAGATTCTCGCGGCGGTGTTTGTTGCCGTCTTCCAAACCCGATCCCCACATCATGATGCAGTTGTCCAGCAGGGTTCCCTCGCCCTCGCGAAGATTGGCCATCTTGTTGACCATGTACGCGTACTGATCAATGTTGAACTTGGTGATCGCCGCGACCTTCCGCACCATCTTCTCGCGATTTTCATGGTGTGTCTGTGAGTGGTGTTTATCGGTGAAGCCCAACTCGGGATACGAAACACCGTTGGGCGTTGATCCGATGTAGGTGCTCACGCGGGTGGTGTCTGTTTGAAACGCCAGGATCGTCAAGTCACACATGACTTGCATGTATTCGCTACGTTTGTCGCCTTCGGGGATTTTGACTTCGATCGGCGGCGAGTCGCTGGCGTCGCGTTGGGTTGTCCGGACTCCGGCTTTTTCCAAAGCCGCCTCTTTCTGACGCGATTCGATCGCTGCGATTCGCCGCTCGACCGCACGGACGCTGTCGAGGTATTCGTCGAGTTTTTGTTGATCGGTACGAGCCAGGGTTTTACGAAGATCGCGGGCGCCGCCGAGCACACGATCGAGCATTTGACGATCTAACGGGTTGGCTTCGGTGACATGGCCGTCTTTGCCTTTCTTGCCGAACAGTCGATTGAGCACGTTGCGTGGGTCGATCTCGGCGGGGACCGGCTGAGTCGGCGATCGATAGCTGCAGTGCGAGTAGTAAGCTTCGTGCAGGCCGGCTTGGTTTTCTTTCCAGGTCTGCGGCATGGTGGCCAGTTCGAGCGATGGCAGCGAAGTTTGCGCGCCGACATAGTTGGCCATGATCTGATCGGCCGAGATCGCAATGTTGATACGACTTCGCGTTTCCGCGTCGGGCAACGTCGCGGTCAACCAGGTTGATAACTCTAACGCGTGCGGTGCACCGTTGAAGGGTGAAATCGGTACGCCGGAAATTCCTTTCATCATCAAGCATTGGTCCAAGATCGGACGCAGCGATTCAATTGCCGGTGGCGGTGACTGATGAAACGCTTCGGGGCTTTCCGGCCAGAAGTCATCCATGATGACGCCGTGTGGCATGTACATGAAACCTAGCCGAACCGGGGGCTTTGACGGACCGGCTCCCGCGGAAACTCTGCCAGCCCCGACGGAAAAGCCGATCGAATCCATCAATGGTAATGCCAGCGAAACCCCCGCACCTTTGAGCAAGGTTCCCTTCAACATGGTGCGGCGATTAACACGAGGATCGTTGTTCATGTGAGTCATCCTTAAATTTTACGATGTGTGAACAAGTAGCTGGTGATGACTTCGGTGATCATCGTCCGCACGCGATAGTCATCCTGCGCGATTTTGACCATCAGCTGATCGACCACAATTTCGTCATAACCGTCGAGTTGTCGTCCGACCGCGTAGGCCATCAACCGTTCGGTCAAGTTGCGAGCCAAGTCGGCCTTGCGCTGGCCTAGCAAACGCTTTAAGTCCGCCGGTGATGCGAAACGTTCCCCGCTGGGAAGTTCACCCGCCGAATCGATCGCCACACCGGCGGCATTGGTGTCACGCCAGCGACCGATCGCGTCAAAGTTCTCCAAGCCAAAACCGATCGGATCGAGAACTTTGTGGCAGTTGGCACAGGTCGGTTCCGATTGATGCAACTCCGTCCGTTCTCGCAGCGTCAACCCTTCCACGCTTTTCTGCGTCTGCTCTTCCAATTCGGGCACGTCCGGTGGTGGGGGTGGGACGCGTTCGCCCAAGATTTGTTCGAGCACCCAGACGCCGCGGCGTACCGGGCTGGTGCGATTGGGAAACGATGTCGTCGCAAGCGTGGCCGGCATGCCAAGGATGCCACCACGATTGGGATTGTCGAGCTTGACCCGCTGCATCGCGAGTCCTTCGACAGAGTCTTCGATCCCATAGAGCTTCGCCAGCGGTTCGTTCAGGAACGTGTAGTCGCTGTCGATCAACCGGAGCACGCTTTCGTTCTCACGGACGATGCTGTCGAAGAATAAACGTGCCTCGTCGGTCATTGACTGCACCAACATCGCGTCCACTTGGGGAAACAGATCGGGGTCAAAGGTTTGACGTCGCAAGCTTCCCACGCCCAACCATTGAGCGCCAAACCCATCGAATAACGCCCGGGAACGCGGATCGTTTAGCAGACGTTCGGCCTGAGACCGCAACACTTCAGGTTGATGTAACTCGCCCTTCTCGGCAAGCGAGGACAATTCGGCATCAGGCGGCGATGACCACAGTAAGTACGACAAACGTGACGCCAGTTGATAGTCATCGAGCGGCACAATGGTGTCTTTATTTTCGATTTCATCGGCCGGCATGATGAACAGGAACTGTGGCGAAACGAGGATGCCTTTCCACATCAAAGCGAGCGACGCTTGATAGTCCAGACCGTTGTCGCGACCGAGCCGGAACACGTCGACCAAAACATCCAGTTCCGCTTCGCCGGGTGGTCGACGGTAGGCATCGCGCGCCAGTGATCGAGCGACGTTACGAGCGGCGCCCTCGTAGTCGACTTCGTGAGCTGGCGTTGGGCCGAATAGACGTCGTTGTGTTTCCGTCGACGTTTGATCCTGCGCTGCAATCACTTCGTCGACCACCTTGTTTGCGATGTCGAGAAACAACTCGGATTGCAAAGGCGAGATTGAATTCAAGTAGCCTTCACCGACGACCTCGTCGGGAAGGCTATCGGCGATCGAGGGATCGACACCATAGAGATCCCGCAACGTATTGCCGTACTCCACCTTGCTCAATCGACGGATGACAAAGGGACCGGGATCGCGAGGGGAAAAGTACTTGAGCTTTCCGATCCATTCGACGAACTGTTGCCGCTCTTCGTCCGATGGGAGCTCGTCAACATATTCCGGAGGCATGTCACCGACTTTGACATTCGCGACCGCCTTTTTCCAATGGAGGAACGACGACGCCGCGCCCGGGCTTTGGAGTGCAGAACGCAAATTGATGCCCGCTTCTGGGCGCGGTCCGTGACAACTAATGCAATACTTGTCGACAAAGGGACCGACCTTCTTTTTAAACGTCGTTTCGGCATCGGCGCGAAGTGCCTCGAAATCGATCGCCGGGTCTGTCGTCTCAGAAGAGTCATCCGCTTGGCACGGAACGTCAAACGGACTCGCAGCAACGAAAACAATTCCCAACACCACCGCCATCGCAGTAGAAGATCGGCCGAACATCATTGCTCGGCCGAACATCATCGCTTGGCCGAGCAATATCGCATTGAGCAGCCATCTCGTTGACCACAATGGCGGGACGGCATCGAGGCGGTCATCCGATGGTTTCAGATTCATTGAGGGTGTGTTAATCAATGGACTGATCCAGAAAGTGCGACTTGCCGGTGAGGCGTCATCGACTTTGGAGGGAGGGAAAATCGAGGTGGGAAGGCAAGGCAGGCATTTGGGGGATCGTCCATCATATCGCATCAGGCATCGTATTGCGAAGGTTTTCACATTCGTCAGCGCGTCGATACGCCATGTAAGATGCCGCGAAAAGCCTAGAAAACGGTCGACGTTTGTCTCGGACTTAGATAGAACGGCGTGCAAAACGACCAACATCCATTCGATCGAGACGATCGGTCCTCCTCAAAAAGACTGCCATGTGTGGACGTTTCAATCTAAAAACCCCCGCCGCCGCCTGGACACAGGAGTTCCTGCCGCTATGGAGCGAGCAGGAAATCGCTGACAGGACACAGCAATTGGGCGTCGACGCACGATACAACATTGCGCCCACCCAATCGGTTTCGTGTATTCACGCTGCCGATGTCAGTGATCAAGACGATCGACGTCAATGGTCACTATTTCGCTGGGGATTGGTGCCGTTTTGGGCGAAAGACATCGCGATCGGAAATCGGATGATCAATGCCCGCAGCGAAACGGCGCACGAGAAACGATCCTTCAAAACGCCTTTGGTTCGGAGGCGATGCCTTGTGCCGGCCGACGGCTACTATGAATGGAAAAAAACGGGTAATGGCAAACAGCCCTATGTGATCGAATCAACAGCTGGCGACGTGTTGGCAATGGCCGGACTTTGGGAGGTCAATCAAGCCTTGGGGACGGACGGAACGCCGCTGCAGACGGTCACGATTCTGACAACAGCCGCGAACAAGTCGCTGAGCCAAATCCACGATCGGATGCCGGTCTTGATCAAACCCCAGGATTTTACGCAGTGGCTGGATCCGCAAAATCAGGCGATCGAGTCGGTCTTGCCGCTGCTGAAGCCCGCCGAAGAGGACGCAATGACCGCCCGCCCGGTGTCGACCGTTGTCAACAACGCCCGTAACGATGTGCCCGAATGCCTGCAGGCTCCGGACGTTTAGGTCCCCGACGCTAGTCACCGGACAGCCCGACGCTTAGTCTCCGGACAGCTCGACGCTTAGTCACCGGACAGGTCCTACCTGGACCGGGGGGAGGATAGCCGGATCAACCGTCTTGCACTACGATCAGGCCCGAGAGTGAACCGGATCTTTCCCAGGCCCGTCTGTGCCAGACGGTTGACTTTCCACACTCACATTTCCCCGTCAAATCTCCCATGAGCCATCGATTCTCCCACCTCGAAACCGCTCCCCCCGATGCCATTTTAGGTCTGTCGGAAGCGTTCGGTGCCGATTCCAATCCGAACAAGCTGAACCTGTCTGTCGGTGTCTATAAAGACGAAACGGGTAAAACCCCCATTTTGGAAGTGGTGAAGGCGGCTGAGAAAAAGATTCTCGAAGAGGAAGCGACCAAGGGGTATCTGCCGATCGAAGGGTCGCCGGAGTACGCCGAGGACGTCCGAAAACTCGTCTTTGGCGATGCTGTCGCGCAGGACCGAACGGTGGTTGTGCAAACCCCAGGTGGAACCGGCGGGCTCCGTGTTGCCGCAGACTTCATGCGGACTCAATTGCCGCAGGTAAAAGTCTGGATGCCGAATCCGACGTGGGCGAATCACCCGGCGATCTTCATGTCGAGCGGCGTACCAACGGAAACCTATCGCTACCTCGCCGACGACCGCACGTCATTGGATCTCGATGGCATGCTGCAAACGCTTCGCGAGTCAGCTTCGGCCGGTGATGTGATTTTGCTTCACGGGTGCTGTCATAACCCGACCGGGATCGATCCCAGCGGTGATGACTGGAAGCAAATTGCCCAGGTCGTCGAGGAAAAGAAACTGCTCCCCTTGATTGACTTCGCCTACCAAGGTTTCGGGGATGGCATCGAGCAAGATGCCGTTGGGTTGCGGACGATCTTGCAACACACTGACGAGGCACTCGTGTGCAGTTCGTTCTCCAAAAACTTTGGGCTCTATAGCGAACGAGTGGGCGCGATCTGCTTAGTCGCCGCCGATGCCGAAAACGCAACCGCCGCGCGCAGCCAACTTAAACGCACCGTACGAACCAACTACAGCAACCCGCCGCGTCATGGTGCTTCGATCGTCGCGACGATCCTGGGTGATCCACAGTTGACCGCGCAGTGGAAAGAAGAACTCGAATCGATGCGGCAACGAATTACGCGGCTTCGCGAACAGTTCGTCCAAACGATGAAGAGCACCGGCAGCGGTCATGACTTCGGGTTCCTGCTTCGCCAACGCGGCATGTTTTCTTACAGCGGTTTAACGCCGATGCAGGTCGATGAATTGAAAAGCAAGTATGGGATTTACATCGTCGGCAGCGGACGGATTAATGTGGCCGGAATGTCTGAATCCAAGATGCAGTACTTCTGTGATTCGGTCGCATCGGTTTTGAGCTAGGAAGTTGTCGACGCTCGGTTCAATGGTAGCGGAAGCCGCCGAGACTTTCGGTGGCTCGTCGATTGACTCAGAAGTTTCCAGAAACCGATGGAGGCGAGCCGAACGCGCTAGCGTCGGGTCATAGGCGTAGTGAGTAAAAGGCTGGAGTTTGGTCAACCTCTGAAATTAGGATTAGCCGCATGGCGTTAGCCACGGTTTCGGTGCAACAACCAGCGCCAACGCCCGTCGGCTGATAAACCGAACCCAAACAATTCGCTTAGACGGAGTACGAGGAGTGAAAAACGATGATGTCGAAACGAAGGTTTTCTCCAGGCTATCGTTGACCGTCTTGCGGGTAGATGAATCCAAAACATCATTTCAATGCTCGCTTCTCAAATCACCTTCACGACACTAATCCCTGGAACCTTGTCACGATGCCCGGACTTAAACCCTCAGTTTGTATCGACGCCGTTTTTGAAGATGTTCCCAAGGCCGAAGCCATCGCGAAAGTCAAATCGTGTGGGATCGATGCGTTTGAGTTTTGGGGTTGGTGGGATAAAGACTTGGCAGAAATTGAGGATGCCAAGGCGAAGCACGATATGCAGATCGCGTCGTGCTGTACGAAGTTTGTTTCCTTGGTTGATCCTGCCACGCGCCGCGAATATCTCGATGGGTTGGCCGAGTCAATCGAAGCCGCGAAACGGCTAGACTGTCCGACGATCATTTCTCAAGTCGGTGACTTTCGGGAAGATGTCTCACACGAGGAACAGCATGATTGCTTGGTCGAGGGATTGCGTGAAGCGGCACCGATGCTGGAACAGGCCGGTGTCGTGTTGGTGTTCGAGCCCCTTAACGATCTGATCGATCACGTCGGCTACTACCTCGTCCGCAGCGAACAAGCCTTTGCGATTGTTGATCATGTCGATAGCCCCAACGTGAAAGTTGTCTTTGACATCTATCATCAACAAATCAGCGAAGGCAACGTGACACGTAACGTCCTTGAAAACATCGATCGCATTGGGCATTTGCACGCCGCCGGTAACCCGGGCCGAAATGAATTGACACGTGGCGAGTTGAACTACGCTGAAATATTTTCTGCCATCCGAGGCACCGACTATGACGGATACGTTGGTCTGGAATACTGGCCGTTGGAGGATCCCGAAGCCGGTCTGAAGCAAGCGAAATCACTCGTCGTCGCCTAATGGATCGTGTACGGCAAGCGGTAAACGCAAACCAAGCGATAAACGCAAACCAAGCGATAAACACTGTTCAGTACAATCCGCGCACGTCTCGCTTTTAAGTTGGTTGGGCATCGGAACTGGCGGTCATCGCGCGATCAAGCCGGTCGACCCCGCGAATCGAGATAAACGCCTCACCCATTTCGGTACGGTACTTGCATCGATTTGAACGTTGTTCAATCGACAATCAAATCGAAACGAGGGCCAACGATGTCAACTGATTTTGCTGAGGCAACTACCGAAACAACGGCGACACCACTGCGTGATGCGACCGATACGATGCGAGCAATGGTTTATGAGGACTATGGTGATGCCGCAGTCCTGCATGAGGCAGAGCTTGAAACACCCAAATGCCTGCCCGGTCAGGTTTTGATCCAAATTGCGGCGTCGAGCGTCAACCCGATCGATTATCGACTGCGTCGCGGAGAGATGCGGGCGCTAATGCCAGGGGGGTTTCCTCGAGTACCCGGATACGATGTCGCCGGATGGATCGCCGCCGCTGCGGATGACGCGCCATTCCCGGTCGGCCAACCGGTGATCGCATTTTTGGATTCGGTGCGGGGCGGAGCATCGGCAGAATACGCCGTTTGTTCGATCGATGCGGTGACACCGTTGACCAAACCGATGCCGATCGAAAAAGCAGCCGCGATTCCATTGGCGGGGACGACGGCTCTTCAATCACTTCGTGACCATGGAAAGATGGCGACTGGCGATCGGGTGTTGATCAACGGTGCGAGTGGTGGCGTTGGGATGTTCGCGATTCAAATTGCCAAAGCGTATGGCTGTATTGTTACGGCGGTCGCGAGCCGGAAGAACCAATCGGTATGTGAAGCTTGGGGTGCCGACCAGTTTATCGACTATCGTACCACTGATTACACAACAACGGGGCAGCAATGGGACCTGATCTTCGATGCGGCCGGGAAAGCAAGCTACCTCGATTCACGACCAGTGATGAGTGAAGGGGCAAGGTTTGTTTCAACCGAGCCTGACGTGAAGGGCCTTTTCATGACCGCCGTCACCGCGCCGTTTTCGAAGAAGGCAAAGGTGATGTTGGCAAAACCGAACGCGGAGGACCTCCGCACGCTGGTGGATCTTTACAACGATGGAAAGCTAAAAATCGAAATCGATTCGACTTATCCGCTCGCCCGACTCGGCGATGCGCACCGACGTGTCGAAGAAGGCGTCGATCACGGCAAGGTCGTTGTGAAAGTGAACCAATAAGCTCTCGCGAGCACCGTCGACTTATCTTGTAAGCCGCACGCTTTTCTTGGTAGCGGAAGCCGCGGAGGCTTTCGGCAAGCTATCGACTGACTCAAAACTTACCCAAACGCCGATGCCTTCACAGTTTGTAAGCCGCACGCGCTAGCGTCGGGCCAACTTTTGCTCCGTCGCATACGGTAGCACCTGCGGCTCAGCGAGAATCATTCCTCGACTGCGGCGGTTTCCTCAGCCGACCCATCATCAAGCTCCAGCTTCCAGCAGGCCGCGATGGCTTGTCGGCTGTAATCGATCGATTCTCCTAGAATCCGAGCCGCTTCTTGTCTCGCATGGAACCCTTTGCTGTTTTCGCTAGCGATGTAATCCAGACGCCACATCGCTTTCCGCTGTAACTTTCGAATCGGTGCGAGCTGTTCTTCGCTCGCGCCGGCTTTCTGAACCGCGATAATGGCATCCAACATTTCGGTCATCGCCGCAGCCGCTCGTTCGATTAGCGCTTTCGTTCGGTCTTGGATTGTATCAACGCGGGCTTTGATTTCTTCTTCTGGAATCTTGTGACAGGTCTGACAGGCCTTATTGATGTTCATCATCGGGCTGCGTACCCAGTGGCTGCTGACTTTCGTCGCACCGACCTTTTCATAGGGCATATGGCAATCGCTGCAACTCACGCCGCTGCGAGCATGGATACCTTGGCTCCAAAGTTCAAACTCGGGATGCTGAGCCTTATAGACTTTCGTTCCGGTTTCCTTATGCACGTAGTCATAAAAGTCGTCACCGTCTGGGAAGGTGGTGGTGTCCCATTCGGCTTCTAGCTGTTCCATCTTCAAGCCGTTACTCCAAGGGAACGTCAACGTCATTTTGTTGGCACAGTAATATTCGACGTGACACTGTCCACAGACAAACGATCGCATTTCTTGCCGGGTTGCCATCGTGTTCGGGTCATAGTCGCCTTGTCGACCATCCTTTCGCCATTGTTCGACGCTCGGCAGATGAGGAACCGGTTCGTCGCTTTTCGCAAGCTTGTCGATACCGAGCACAAAACCGGGGCGCGTGACACGAATTTGCATCGTTTTTGGGTCGTGGCAATCGACGCAAGAGACTGGGTGTGCGCCGCCGATATGCGGGTCACCACTTTCAGGATCCATTCCGTCGGGAGTTTTTTCGACTTCTGCGTGAACCTCTTCGTATTTCTTTTGGCTGACTTCCTTAAACCCCGCGAGTACGGCATCCATTCGGAAGTCTTCGGCCAGCTTATCGACCGTCGCTTCCTCGCCCATCGTTTCTAGACCGATCCGGCGATAGGTCGGAATGATCGAAGCATGGCAATGCATGCATGCTCCGGATTGTTGAACGTCGGTTACACGTTTGGTGACTTCTTGGTCGGCCAGCATGTGGGCATGACCCCGAGCCTCGCGGTAGTCGATGCTGAATGCGTAGCCGGCGAACAATCGTTTCAACCACGGTGATTCTTCCAGCTTACTTGGTGGCAACGCGTGATTCCCACCGAAGTCTGTATAAGGATCGTTGACGGTTTTTAGATAATCCTCGTATTGTTGCGGAAAGTTCAGTCCCCACGGTTCGGGATCCGAACTGACTTCGCTGACTTCGACGACTTTTGTAAACGGGGCACGAGCTTCTTGCTTACGTTCAAAAATATTGACAAGTAACGCGACGACGGCAAAGGTAGCCGCGCCGGTGATGAACGTTAGCAGTAGTAGCCAACTGAATCCGCTTTTCTGATCGGAAGCCATCGTCTCGCTGAGTCCTTAAGTGGTGAAAGCTTTAAAAGGCGGGTTGTCATTAGCGTCCCGCATGCCCGACATCTGCGTGACAATGAACGCAAGATTGCATGTCGTCATTCGCCGTCGCCGGCAAGAGCGGATGAACAAAGTCTTTGTGACAATCGATACAGGTGCTCTGCG
This sequence comes from Roseiconus lacunae, assembly GCF_008312935.1. Taxonomy (NCBI): domain Bacteria; kingdom Pseudomonadati; phylum Planctomycetota; class Planctomycetia; order Pirellulales; family Pirellulaceae; genus Roseiconus; species Roseiconus lacunae. The sequence continues at coordinate 989,242 of NZ_VSZO01000001.1, forward strand.
TGACCCTACGATTGCGCGGCTTAATACGGATCGGATCCTTATAGCCACCGACGGTGAACGCAAGTGAATGAAAGAAACCGTTGTCTGCCTTAGTTACCCACTTTCCAATCGGATCATGGGGAAGGTGGCAGTCATTACAGACTGCGACGTGATGGTGGCTACTTTGTTGCCAAGAGTCCAAGTGGTCCTGCATGACGTGACAGTTCACACAGGTCTGTGGATTGTTACTCAGATAGCTAGCGCCTTTGCCATATCCGAACGTGAACGTCCCGACGCCGAATAGTAGGCCGAGAATCACCGCGAAGACGATTGCACCTTTGCCGAAACGCGGTCGACGCGTTGAGGTTGCTTTCGATTCGTCATGCGAATTCGTCGATAAATCGTTTGGCTGTGACTGATCCGTCATCACTGGCTACGTTGCGATATCTTGACGTTGATAAATGGTGCCCGTGCTCTACTCGGACGCCGATCGCTTTTCAATCTAGGGGTTCAGATGAGAAATGCCACAATTGAATTCCAATTTCCTGAAAAACACATTTCCGTTGAATTTGATACAGTTAATCTTGGTGAAAGTAAAATCAATGTGGGACATAGACGCACATTTCAATGGGCATTTGGGAGATTGATGTGCGGTGACGGAGCAATCGTAGTTATTGGTTGATGGCTTGGAAGAGCAGCCAGCGATTGCGATTGATGATCGATTCCTCTTGAATCGCATGCATCGCGTCGCCATCGACTTCGAGCATGGTTTCTTGACGCGTGACTAAGACCTTTCGAGTTTCCGGACTGACAATGGCATCGGGAGCATGGTGGACACAGTACTCGATAATGACAAGGAAACGCTCAAAGCGACTGAGGTTTGTCCCTTCGCCCATTATTCGGCCGAAGCTCAATTCGTTGCTGGGCAATCGCAAATAGTGGACCGCTTTATCCTTATCCAGGCAGATCAAATCGAGAACGTCGATCAGTTTGCTACGTTTCTGGTACCGCGGGTGAGTGTCACGGGCGATGGACAAGCCGGATGTCGAAGAACTTGACATCTGTGTGCGTTCGGAGACCTCGCGCCGAGTCACCTCAGCGACTCGGTTTAAACTGATCACAAAAAGATTGTGCCAAGGAACCGAGATCGTTTCGCCATGAATTCCAACCGGAATCCGTAGTTCTTCGTCGTCCAATTCGAACCAGCGAATGTTGCGTGGTTCACCCAACTTGGGAATGTCGTCGGTACGAACCAGCTTGACGCCATAGCCTTGTTCGGCAAGCGTGGTTTGAACCGATTCGGCTTGAGGACGATCAAAATGATCCCAGAGAATGCCCTGATGCCGACGGATGGCTACCATCGCATCCGGATGCGTCATCGCACCTTGTTTGGTCAACACGTCGGCCAACAACTCGGCCGGGATCGTTTCGAAACGGGTTTGGACGACAGCGAATTCACTCACCAGACTACTCCAGGTGCGAACGGTTCATTGGCGATCCATCATAACAAATCATCGACCGAACCGTCTTCGCTGGACAAGCTAATTGCCGCTCGTTCCTCTTAAGGTGTAGATCGTTAGCCCGTCTAAACGGGAAGCTTGCGATCCGGTGACCAAACTAGTTAGATAGCCGACGGCGAAACATGTGGAAATACCACAGGCGGTGTAGAGATACCCGTTGACGGACGTGAATTGCCAAAGCCAATACATGACACCCGCACCGACGACACCACCGATCAATGCTCCGGTCGCATTGGCACGCCGCGAAAATGCCCCCAGCACAAACAATCCGCCCAGTACTCCCATGAACAACCCGATGACTTTAATAAAGGCATCGAACAAGGATTTAATGTTCGGGTCGACAAATGCCAAACCAAACAAGGTCCCGGTCACACCGATGGCGAATGTCCACCACCGAGCCGCCTTGAGGTAACCGGCCTCGGTCTGACAGGTCCGCCAGGGTCGCATAAAGTCGGTCACGATCGTGGTTGCGACGGAATTCATGCTGGTCGAAACGGTCGACTGGGCTGCCGCGAAGACTCCGGCGACGATCAATCCCGCGATCCCAATTGGCATCTCGCGGGCGATGAACATCGGAAAGATTTGATCGGTTGTGATGGTCGGGTCCAGTTTCTCAGGATGCGCGCGATAGAACACATAGAGTGCCGTTCCGATCGAAAAGAATAGAAAGGTCGCCGGAATCGTCATCAATGCGTTGGTCCAGATGGAACGAGCGGCAAGACGCCGGTCCGCTGTCGTCATGTATCGTTGCACGACGGCCTGATCGGCAGTGTAGGAAGAGACATTTTGCGCGATCGCACCGACAATGATCACCCACAAGGCGACTTGTGTTTGCGTGACGTCCCAGTGCAGATTGGCCATCGAAAATTTTTCATGCTGACGACCGATCTCGATGAAGCCAACCAAATCCGTCCCCGCCCCCGAGATCAATAACCAGATCGCCAGTATCGCTCCTCCGAGCAACACGACCGTTTGAATCGTGTCGGTCCAGATGACCGCTTCGACGCCGCCCATCGTGCAGTACAGAATACTGAGCACGCCCATCAGCATCACCGATTGCGCCGGGGTCAGCGGCGTCGCGACCGCGAGGGCGAGCCCAGTTAAGGACATCACCACGGCCATTCGAAAGACGTGAAAGAGCGTAAAGCTGGCACTGCCAAACAATCGCACTGCCCGGCTAAAACGTTTCTCAAGGTACTCGTAGGCACTCGTCGCGTCGATGCGACGATAAAACGGCATCGCGATGTAGACCGCCAAAAACGCGACGACGGGAATCATGAAGTTACCCACCGCGTAGACCCAATCTTGCGCAAACGCTTTAGAGGGGATCCCGGTGAACGTCAACGAACTGAGCATCGTCGCAAAGATACTGCATCCGGCTGCCCACCAAGGAATACATTGTCCGCCGCGAAAGAAGTCGTTGGTGTCTTTGTTCTTTCGGGCAAAATAAACGCCGACGCCAACCATGGCCAATAAATAGGTCACTAAGACGACATAATTGACCGTGCCAAATTGGTGATCGGAGGCGATTCGTTCCAACGCCCAAATTTTTGCCGAACGAACGCGCGGTCGCACTTCACCGCTGGGGATAATGATCCGATCGTTCCAATCAACGGCGATGGTGGTGACGTGATTGGCAGGGATAGAGCCTGCTTCGGTCCAGGTGTCGGTGATGGTGTGATAAGCCAACGCCGTTTTGGGAAACCCAGGATGGTCGTCCTTTAAATCATCGGCCTTAAAAAACAGCGATCCGTCGGCGCCACCGAGCACCGCGATGTGACTTTGGCCGACATCGATTCCCACGCCAGCCATGATCGGTCGAGGCGCATCGGATCGTGCCCGCCAAGTCGCCGATGCTGGGTCGTATTCCCAGACATCGGAAAGGAACTCGATTGAGCTTTCATCGCTTGTCGATTGACGCCGTCCGCCGATCACATACAGACAATCTTGAAAGCCGTTGTGTTGGGCGACGGTCAAATTGAATGCTCGAGTTGGCCCAGGGCAAGGCGGTAACGTTTGCCACCGAAACCGCTCGGGTTGATCTTTAAGCGAAAGGTCAAGTGCGAACAATTGGTCGCCGGCCGACGACAACGACGCATCGTTTTGGCCGCCAACGAGATAGACAGTGTCGCCAATCAACGCCGCCGACGCATAAACACAAGGCTGAGGAAGTGGCGGATAGTCAATCGTTTCGATGCGTTCGGTTGAAGGATCCCACCGCAACAAGAACGTCGACGCAAACGTGTCGACTGAATCGTTCCCCCCTAAACACAGCACACCGTCGGCCGTCGAAACGGCCGCGCCATAGGCGATCCTTCGGGGCAGCGTTCCCGCCTCATTCCACGTATACCCGTCATCGCTTCGGCGAAGAACGTAAATCTTGTCGTGCCAGACTTTGTCATTGTCCCAAACCGGTTTGGGAAAGTTTGCCCCACCGGCGACGATCAACGCGTCGCGATGCACACCCGCGAAGGGCCCCGCGACGCCAAGCTCTTCCGGCAGCGCAGGTAGCTCCGTCCATTGATACATCGACGCCGGCGATTGAGCATCAGCACTCGTCGTCGGACTGAACAACAAAACTCCGACGAGCCACATCGATGCCCCGGCAAGGCGAGCACCCTCGGCAACCAACATCAACGCGTCCCTCATACCATTGAATCCGCGGCGGACCAATCAAAAAATCCGATCGCTTCGAGATCAGCACGTAGGCGCTCGGTCGCATCGGCGGACAGACCGCAAAGTGGGAGTCGACATCCACCGAGCGAGTGACCTTGGAATTGCATGATCGCCTTGAGTGCCCCGTGGAACGGATAGCGACACATCACGCGGACCATCGCCACCGAATGCGATTGCAGCATGCGAGCGTGTTTCCAATCGCCCTGCTCGGCAGCCGCGATTACCCGGCGGTACAGCGGTGCGGCGATATTGTAAGTACTACCGATCGCGGCACGTGCCCCGGTGGCCAACGCTCCGAGTAACATTTCATCGCAGCCCCAGACGACATCGAAGCGCCCGTCGGCGACTTCCAAGCAGGCTTGAAACTCGTGCAGTTTCGTGTCGGTGTACTTCAACCCGACCAGCGTCGGAATTCGTTCGGCCGCGATCGACAAAAACTCAACCATGTCGATCGTCGATCCGGTCAGTGACGGGATGTGGTAATAGTAAAACGGGATCTCGGCGGCCGAAGCGATTTCACGCATGCAATCGGCCAGCGTCACAGGGTCCGAGACTTTGAAGTAGGACGGGCAAGTCGCCGAGACCGCGTCGGCACCGATGTCTGCGGCATGCCGTACAAGTTTTCTGGCTTCGCTGACGCTGTTGTGACCGACTTGAACGAGCACGGGAACACGTCCCGCCGCGGCTTTGACGTAGGCTTCGGCGACGAGTTGACGTTCTTCGGTCGATAGTGAAATGCCTTCTCCGGTGCTGCCGCAGACATACAATCCACGGACGCCTTGATCGATCAGCGCGTCAACCAACGGAGGAATCGGATCGGTTATGACATCGCCGGATGTCTTCAATGGAGTGCAGGTGGCGGCGATCAAGCCATCAAGTCGATTTTCGAGCACGAGGTCGAACCTTCGTCGCGGTGGGAAAGGGGCGGGATCGAGAACGAAAGCGTTCTACGAAACGCAGCATTGTAACCGTCGCCAGCACCACTCGGGGACTGAGGATCGCCAACGGTCATTCGCGTGAAACACCGCGTTTCACAGCCACCTGAGATTCGCACTAGCGACAAACCTGTCCCAATCGCTAGCCTGCGGCGGTTATCAGTCCGGCCACGCCTCTTCGTCACCATGCATCGTTTCCGATCCCTGCACCTGTCAATCGAACACGCCGTCAAACAGTGGCGTTGGATCGCGCGACTGAAACGAACAAAACAAATCCGTGACCACTGGCTTTGGATTCACCAAACCGATCAGGCGACTCCGGTGCGGAGCGCGACCAAGCGTTGTTTGCTGGACTTTCGGAGGATCTCCTGCGATGGCGAGCAGGGCCGACGATTTCACGCGCTGGTGTCATTGCTGGCTCGTGGCGGATATCAGGTCGTGATGGTGCCACGACTGCCGTTTCTGCAAACCGGAGACCGCGCATTTAAAGCAAGCGCCCTGAATGTCGCCGAGCCCCTGACCGACGATCTGGCCGCAGGGCGTTTCGATCTTTGTTTGACCGACCGGGGAACCGATCATCCGCTAGCCGATCGGACGGTTCAGGTGGTGACCAGCACACGCCGCCCGGTTTCGCCGCGGGATCTTGCGGTTCCCTATAGCTTTTACCCGTTGATTTGGGACAACCACGAAGACGATCGTTTCGCCGAGTATCGACAGCGTGATCGGGTTTGGCGACTATTCTTTGGCGGGCATTGTTCGAAAGCGTCCTACCAACGCATCCGCAAGTACCGACGAATGCAACCGGTCGATCGATACACTACCATTCGTCAGTTAACCGACTGGTACGGCGACCGGACGCGAAACATTCGATCTGACCAGATGCTCGATCGGTGCCTGAGCCAACGTCATGATGGCTTTGTCATGATTGACAACGCACAGTATCGTTCGGACGCAACGCGCTGGTTGGAATTGCTTTCCAGTGCTGACTTTTTCGTCGCCGCACCGGGTTGTGATTATCCCCTGTCGCACAACGTGATTGAATCGATCGCGGTGGGCACGATTCCGCTGTTGGAGTACGACTCGCTACTGACGCCGCCACTGACCGACGGCGTAAACTGTATCGCCTATCGCGGCCGAGATGGATTGTGTGAAGCGATCGAACGTCTCGATGCGATGTCGGCCGATGCGATCGCAACGATGCGCGGTGAAGTCATCAGGTATTACGAAGATCATCTCAGCCCCAACGCGTTTTGTCAGCGTTTGGAGTCAGCGTCAGTCAATCGCGTTCACCTGTTTTCATATTTGACACCCGCTGCCAAGGCCGCCTGATCGCAACGTGCAATGCACATCGTCGCCGCTTTCATCAGATGTTCGTCAGTCGCCGGAGGATTCGGTTTTCTTGTTTGTTTCCGCTTCGGGACTTGAGTGTTCCACCAAGTTTTCTTCTCCGTGCGTCCGGATATGATCGGGCACCTCGCTAAGGTTTGGTGGATTCAATTGGCCTTCCATTGATGCGATCGAAACGGCCACCGAGGCATCACCGGTCACGTTGGTCACCGTCCGCAACATGTCCAAGATCCGGTCGACCCCCAGGATCAGCGCGATACCAGAACTTGGGACACCGATCGATTGCAAGATGATGACCAGCATGATGATTCCCGCGCCTGGGACGGCGGCGGTGCCGATCGAAGCCAGCACGGCGGTGAGCACAATGGTCAATTGCCCGGTTAGCCCCACGTCCATGCCCATCGACTGGGCGATGAAGACGGCCGCGACGGCTTGATAAAGCGCCGTACCGTCCATGTTGATCGTCGCCCCGAGAGGGATCACAAACGACGAAACCTCTTCGGAGACACCGAGCTTTTCTTCACAACGCTCCATCGTTAGCGGCAAAGTGGCACCGCTCGAACTGGTCGAAAAGGCAACCAACTGAACCGGCGCGATGCCTTGCAAGAATGTCTTGATCGGCATCTTAGTGACCAACTTCAGCAGTCCAAAGTACGTGATGCAAACATGCAACGTTAATCCAAGCACGACCGAGATACAGTAGAACCCCAACGCGGTGAGCAACTGCAAGATCTGGGAAAAATCATCGCCGGCCAAGTCAGTGATCGTTCTAGCGATCAGCGAAAACACACCGATCGGCGCGAACAACATGATCAAGTCGACCAATCGAATGACGACATGATTCAAGCTTTCGAGGACATCGATCATCGGCTTCGCTTGAGCTTTCTCGAGCTGGATCAAGCCGATCCCGACCATCAACGAGACGAACACGATTTGCAACATGTTCCGGTTGCTCGACGCCGCGGAAAAGAAGTTCGACGGCACGATGTCGATCAAGATTTGTAGCGGTCCGCGTGTTTGAACGTCCGCGGCGATCTCTTCTTTCGCCGAGACGTCGCCGGCAAATTGTTCTTGTAGCTGCGTGCGGGCTGCTTCGGGAACTTGCAGTCCGGGCTGCAAGACGTTGACGATCACCAGTCCAATGACCACCGCGATCGCCGTAGTGCCGATGTAGATCCCCATCGTCTTGCCGCCGATCCGCGACAATTTCTTAAGATCGCTAAGCGATGCGACACCGAGTACCAATGACGCGACAACGAGTGGAATCGCGATCAACTGAAGCGAGTTGATAAAGATCACGCCGAATGGTGCGACCCAATCATTCGTGAATTTGGACCAACCGGCGGCTGCCGCGATCAAGCCATACACCAGACCCAGCAACATGCCGATGATGATTTGCCAATGTGACTTCTTGTACCAGGCTTCAGAATCGGCCATCGCTTCGGCAGCTCCTTCAAGTTGTGTTGTTCATGCTGCCGCCAATTGTACGTGATTTTAGGATCAGCCGAATGGCGCTAACCACGGTTGTGCCGCATTAACCGCGGTCAACCCCCGTCGGCTGATCGATCGAACTCGAATTCAATGGACTAATTTTTCTGCGGTTGATTCTTCTTTCGCAGGAATTCGTACATATTAAAACGCTCAGGAAACGCAACGCCTTTCTCGTTCGCCCATGCCTCCCATAGCGACACGATGTCTTTGCGAAGCTTTGGTTTCTTCTTTGCCAAGTCATGAAGCTCGGTTCGATCTTTGGACAGGTCGTACAATTCCCAGGGTTTTTCATACTCACGGACTAGCTTCCACTGCCCCATTCGTACCGATGCGTTGCCTTCGTGCTCCCAGAACATCGGATCAAAGTGAATGCCTTTGCGGTCTCCGGCAAGTAATGGAACCATCGACCGCCCCTCGCATTCGGTCACCTCATTGGGATATTCGCCGCCGGCAAGATCGATCACCGTCGGCATAAAATCCTGTAGGTAGGCTCGATGCCGAACAAGCTTGCCACGGGTCGGGGCGGGAATCCCACTGGGCCAATGGGCGATCATCGGCGTACACGCACCGCCTTCGTGAACGTAGTGCTTGTACTTCCGATAGGGCGTGTTGCAGGCCCCGGCCCAATGCAGCCCGATGCGGACGCCCTTGGTGGTTTCCAGCGGTGGGTCCTTAACCATCGCTTCGTTGCCGACACCGAAGTCACCGCCTTCCTGACAAGCACCGTTGTCGGACAAAAAGAAGATCACGGTGTTGTCGTACTCGCCGGTGTCTTTCAAGTGCGTGACCAACTTGCCAATATTCTGGTCAATCGAATCCAGACACCCCGCGTAAGCAGCCATGATGGCGTCCAGCCGATCACGTTGCCTGTTGTCCAGGCTATCCCAGTCTGGACCGGGGTGCGGAGCCGCTTCGGTGTTCGCCGAAAGCAAGCCGAGTTCACGTTGACGCTTCTGACGCGACTTCATCAACGCACCCCAACCATCTTTGTATTTCCCGCGGTACTTTTGATAGTCTTCCCATTTCGCGTTGAGCGGCCAGTGCGGCGCGTTGTAGGCGAGGTACAGGAAGAAGGGTTGATCGTCATCTTCAGACTTGGCGTCGGTCAGGTAGTCGATCGCCTTATCGGTAAACGTGTCGGTCGCATAGAAGTCCTCGGGAACCTTCACCGCCTCGTTTCCCTCGGTCAATCCACGATCGCCACCGGGTTTGAAATAATTGATCGCGCCGCTGAGGCACCCGTAGTAGCGATCGAAACCACGCTGCAGTGGCCAGCACTCTTTCTTGTCCGCACCCAAATGCCATTTCCCGGTCATCAATGTTTTGTAACCAGATTCTTTCAAGACCTCCGCCAGGGTCGTGCATTGATCATTCAGGTAGCCTTGATAGGGGCCTTCGAAACCGAGCGGTTGATTCGGGGGCGCGGTCATGTGCCCGATCCCGGCTTGATGGGGTTGCAACCCGGTGATCAAACTCGCTCGCGTCGGGCAGCAACGACCCTGGTTATAAAACTGGGTGAACCGCAAACCGCCTTTGGCGAGTGAGTCGATGTGAGGTGTCTCGATTTCGCTGCCGTAACATCCCAGATCCGAATAGCCCATGTCATCGACCAAGACGACGATGATGTTCGGTCGAGACCCGACCAATTTCGTTTGCTTTTCGATCAGGCCTTCGTCTTCTGCGATTTGCCGCAGGTGACCGGCGGCGATCTTAATGACGTCTCGGTCATAAGTCATCAATCCATTGATTTCGCCTTCGACATCTGTGGTTTGCGTATAAACCGCCCCGGCGACGCCTTTGGCCTTGAGGTCCGCCAGACGCCGAATCGATTCTTTGTATCGTTCGATGTATTCATGTTTGGTTTTGGGAAGGCCGCCGTATCCCCAGTTGCGTTGACTGCCCCAAAGGTGATTGGGTACTGGCCAGCCGTGGCCTCCGAACTCACCGACGATTTTGACGTAGTCGTCATAACGCGGATCATCGACGGGGAAATCGGGATGTGGATAAACGTGTTCGTCGGCCATGTCTCCGACCGGAAAAAAGTTTCCTCCGCTGGCAATGTTGATCTGTCGTGATGGATCATAACTTGTGATCCAACGCCCGACTTCCATCGTTCGGTGTTGACCCCAGCGTTCATTGAAGGGAATCCAGGTGACGATCGAAGGATGGTTGTAAAGATGATCGACCATCCCCTTCAATTCGGCCATGTATTGGTCGTGTGCCGCGTCCGGCCATGTCGCATCAAGCGACTCGCCTTCTTTCCAAGCGTTCGGTCGCTTAGCGGCGTCATGGTTCTTATCTAGACGTTTCCATTTTGGCCATTCACCCGATGGCATCCCGGCACCGCCTTCGACTTGGTCTTGCCAAACCAGCATGCCCGCTTTGTCACAGTGATAGTAGTACCGCCGCGGTTCGACTTTGATGTGTTTGCGAATCATGTTGAAGCCGGCTTTCTGCAAAAAGTCGATTTCAAATCGGATCGCTTCGTCCGACGGCGGCGTCAACAATCCGCCCGGCCACCAACCTTGATCCAACGGCCCCCAATGGAAGATGTCTTTGCCGTTAAGCGTCAAACGGAAGTTGCCGTCGGCGTCCCGACGTTTACCGACCGTTCGCAAACCGACATAGGATTCGACACTGTCGAGAACTTGATTGTCCTTCCCGATCAATTCGACCTTCAAATCATAAAGCGTGGGTGATTGAGGTGTCCAAAGACTCGGATTCTCAACCGATAGCGTGACTCCATCGGAGGATCCGGTGGCGGTCGTTGAGGAATCGCCCAGTGATGCGGTCACCCGTAGTTGCGTTTGATCACCGGAAACCTTCGACGATACCGTCACATTACCTTGATCATCGCCGGTGACTTTCAGGGTTTCGATGTGGTGTTTTGCGACGGGTTCGATCCAAACGGTCTGCCAAATCCCCGAGACCGGTGTGTAGAAGATTCCACGGTTTTCGACTTTCTGTTTTCCGCGTAACTGATACTTGCCGGTCGCATCGGTCGCATCAATGACTTTGACAACCAGTTCATTGCCTTCCGGTTTGACGTCATCGATCAGGAACGAGAACGGTAGGTTTCCGCCGACGTGGTTGCCCAATTTGCGGCCGTTAAGCCAGACGTCGCAGGCGTAGTCGACCGCTTCGAAATGCAATCGAATGGATTGCCCGTCCTTCGGTCTGGCATCGACAAGATCAAACGACGTTCGGTACCACAACGCTTGTTCGGCGGACAGTCGTCGGCCGACGCCAGAGAGCGGGGCTTCGACGGCAAAAGGAACCAGAATCTGCCCTTCAAACGATTCAGGTTTGGCGGAGTCTTTCGCGGTGATCGCATAGTCCCACATCCCGTTGAGGTTTTGCCAACGCGATCGCTTCAATTGCGGGCGTGGATACTGTGACCAAGCATCGTTCGGTTGAACTTGTTTACCCCAACGGGTCAACATCGAATCGGCAACGGGCGACCATGCGTGTTCGGCGGCTCGGCCGGGGTGAGTCGCAAACAAAGCGATCGCGATGAACAACGTGGCGTTCACGCGAGAAAGACTTCGGTGATCGATCATCAAAAAATGCGGGGACGAGAGGAGGATTCGAAAGGCGGGAATGCAAAACATCATAGCCGCACCGCCTTGCACCAGGGAGCGAATCGCGACGCCTTAAACGCTTTGACGACGAATCTCAATTAGCTTCTAAGCAGTTGAACACGAATGATTCGGATTAAGTCATTTCACTCTCCAAGCGGGAGGGTGTTATCCAGATGCTTCAATCCAAAGACTCGTATTTACTTGCTTCGTTAGGATTGAAACCCGTGTCGTCACAAAAAAACGACCGCTCGTTGGTTTAACGAGCGATCGTTCGGTTGGTCGTCTGATCGGTTGAGACCAGAAATCTGTTCAGATCAGGGAATTAGATTTCCCAGCCTTCGCGATACTCGCGCGAGATAAACTCGTTGACCGCAGGAGTGTTCGTGCTCTTGATGTTCTCGGCATCCCATTCGATCCGTTGGCCCTCGCCGGCGCGGAGTGCCAAGTTGCCAACCAGGATCGTTTCGGTCAGGCGACCGGCGTAATCAAAGTTTGACATCGTACCGGGTTCGTATTCGCCTTTGACCGAGGCGACGAACTCCCACTTTTGACGCAAATCATTGTTGCCCTTGAACGGAATTCGTGGCAACGTTTGCTCGGGAAGTTCGTAGTCGGCGTATTGATCGCGCGGCAGCAACACGTAGCGAGCGCCGTAATCGTTCTCGCTGAACAACATGCCCTCGCTGCCGACCACCAACGCACCGCTGTTCTTCTTGCCGCCGGCGCGTTGCTCGGCGATCTTCTTTTGGTAACGCGATGGCAGTTGGCTGATCAAATCGTCGGAGGGCAATTCGCCGCCGTCATACCAATGGAACTTACAAGCCGGCAGTCCTTCGCGTTCGGGGAATTCGAATACGATTGAGCTACTCGCCGGATAGCTTTCGCCCTCGACGATGCCGGGATTCTTGACCGCCGTGACGGCGACCGGATCCCATAGCTTGAGCGCCATGACGGGCATGTTGGTGGTGTGGCAAGCCATGTCGCCAAGTGCACCGGTGCCGAAGTCGACCCAACCGCGCCAGTTAAATGAGTGATAGGCGGCCTTCTTGAACGGTCGCATCGGTGCCGGTCCGATCCAGGCATCCCAGTTCAATGTGTCCGGCACAGGATCTTCACCCGCGGGACGTCCTTGGCCTTGCGGCCAGACCGGACGGTTCGACCAAACGTGGACTTCGCTCACGTCACCGATCGCGCCACTACGAATCACCTCGACGGCTTCACGCAGGCCGTCTTCGCTCGTCCCCTGGTTGCCCATTTGAGTGACGACGCCGGTTTCTTTGGCGACGTCTCGCATCAGGCGAGCTTCACCAATTGACCACGTCAGTGGCTTTTGGCAGTAAACGTGTTTCTTCATTCGCATCGCTCGCACGGCCGCGGCGGCATGCGTGTGGTCCGGAGTGCTGACGGTTACGATGTCGACCTTATCACCAAGCTTTTCCAGCATCTCGCGGAAGTCCGAGAACTTTTCAGCGTCGGGATGATCCAAGGCCTTCTTTTCTAAGAAGATCGAATCGACATCGCACAAACCAACCAGATTGACGCCGTGTTCGGCGATGTGACTGGCGTCGCTACTTCCTTTGCCGCCGACTCCGATACAGGCAGCGCTCAAACCTTGAAGTGCCGAATCCTGCGCCCGAAGTTGTTTCGAAGTCCCGGTCCAATAGCCCACTCCAATGGCACCCGCCGCTGCGGTTTGCCCCAGGAAGGTACGACGATTCGTCTGCTTGGTCATTCAATTAGTTCCTCAGAAGGAGTCAGGAGGGTGGTTGCGTGGATGGGAGTCTACGCAAATCGTTGGCGAGCCTGAAACGTCGGCCCGGCCAAAAACGAAGTCCGCACCGATTACGTTCACTTTGCAGCCTAGAAAGAATAACCGTCGGGATCGCAAATCACAACGTTTTGACGCTGTAGTTCGTTGTCAACTTGTTAATCATTTGTCAACATGACCAGTCAAGGCAAAAAGTCGGGCGTTCCCTGGGGAGGGTGAAAACCACACGACCGAAAGCGAGAGTTTCATGATTCCCCCCCCCCTAAAATTCTTGAAAATAGCGTCATTCCCCGAAAAAAATAGATTCTGACCCCGCATCCGCTTCCCACCTCAACCCCTATCAAACTCATGACCCGATCGATCTTTCATCGCAAACGCGGCCCCATCGTGTTTGCCGTTGCCCTGTCATTCGCTGCCGTCGGCGGATGCGAACGTCAAGCCGACACGGCGTCGACCGGCCAGCCTGAATCGGCCGTGCCCGCAGGTCCCGAAACAACTGCGGACGAAAAGCCGGCTCCGAAACCCGATGATGCCGCGGCCATTAAAACGCTTGAAGACGTCGGATTCGATCTCGAAAAAGATGATCAGGGCAATGTGCTTTCCTTCGGCATCGCGAGTGAAAAAGATATCAGCGAGTCGTTCTCCGCTCTCGCCGGACTGAATCACGTTCAAGAAGGTTTGTTCAGTGGCCCCGGGATCGACGACAAGGGAATGGAAGTTCTTTCGGAACTTCAAACACTCAAACGACTCGACTTTACCGATTCGGCGATTACCGACAAAACCCTCGAACCGATCGCAAAGATTCCGGGGTTAGAAGTCCTGAAACTACGTCGTGTCGCGGTCACCAAAGATGGCCTCGCGAAGTTAAAGCCGCTGCAAAAACTCCGCATGATCGACCTGCGTAACACGACCGTCGGTGATGAAGGCGTCAAAGAAGTCGTCGCCCTAAAATCGCTTGTCGATGTTCAACTCGAAAAAACTCAAATCACCGACACCGCCGTCGAACACCTCACCGCCCTGAAGCTCAAATCATTCAATGCGAATGCTTGCCGCAGCTTGACCGACGCGACGCTCGAGTCACTTGGAAAAATCTCGACGCTGCAACAAGTGCAACTGGATTACTCATCGATCACCGATGCGGGGATGAAACATCTGGCAGACCTCTCTGATCTCAAACGAGTTCGCATCCGTGGCTGCTTCGTTACCGACAAAGGCATCGAAGCGATGGGAAGCGGTGCCAAGATTGAACGCATGGAATTACGCGACACATCGATCACCGGCGAAGCCCTTGGCCGGATCGCCAAGTATCCCAAGTTGACGTATTTGGATCTCGGCGAATGCCGACGAATTCAATCGGAGGGTTTCAAAAACCTAGCCGGTGCGACCGGACTGACCTACGTCGGTTTTTGGGAGACAAAACTGAACGATGAAGCGATGCAGGCACTCGGCGGCTTGACAGAATTGACAGATTTGGACGCGCGGGACACCGAACTCGGTGACGAAGCGGTCGATACTATTTTGAAGTTCAAAAAGCTCACAAAATTGGATCTGTCGGGCAATCAAATGATGACCGATGACGGCTTCGCAAAGCTGGCACAGTTACCGAACCTGAAGTGGTTGGGGGTTGCCAACTCCAACATCGGCTATGACGCCTTCGACGAACTCGAAAAGAAAGAAGACCTCGAGATCGTCGAGTAGCGTCGTAGGCTTTCTTAGTTGACGAAGCACTAGACCGAGGTTCGGTCGCGATCACGGATACTGATACGCTTCGTTTTCGACGTCGAAATCCGCGTCGGTTAAACCAACATTGGTCTTTAGATTGCGATACTCGTAAGATTCCAAGAGCGGTAATTCATCGCCTTCCTTTTCCGGCCAACCGAAACTGCGATAGCTGACAATCAGCATCGCATCGGGGTCGAAGATAATTTCGGCGAGTGAGAAATCGTCTTCACCGCCACCGGGTTTGCTACGCGTTGCGCGAATCAGCTCACATTGTCGCCCAAAGAATTCATGACCTTTGGTGATCGTGACGTTGACGTCGGGATTGTCTAAATCCTGTTTGCCGCGTTCGAGCAACTGTTCGGTCAGCCGAACCAAACCGATTTCATAAATCGGAAACCGTTGCCCCTGCATTGCCAACATCCCGGTCGGTTCCAACCAGATCGTTTTCCAACTTAGTAACATTGACGTTTCATGCACCGCCATCAATCCGTCATACAGATCTTTGCCCCAAATTACCTCACGCCCGGCAGTTGATTCCGGCGCAATAAACTTGAGATAAATCCGCATCGGGGCATCGTTGGTTTCGTTCCGCAACCGAGTTTGGATTTTCACTTCCATCTCATTCCGCTCGCTCAGTTCACCGGCTTCGTTACGTTGTTGTTTGACGAACGTTGCGGTGTAGTCGTTGAGCGTACCTTCCATCTGTCGCAGTGCCGACTCGGCCAGTTCTAACACCTCGCGCATCGATGACTTTCGGGTCGGCGAACCGTCCGGATGATCGTTGTCCAGCTCCTCGAGAAGTTCGGTCGATGTCGGCACGACGTCTTGCCGTACCTCGGGACCCGAGCGAAACGCGAACGCGACGCCCGCGACAAGGATGATCGCTGCACCGCAGACAAAGGCGATACGTCGGCCGCGTTGAGGATGGGTGGTCATTGGAATTATTGGATTGAAGTAGCGATTGCAGATCATCGGTCTGCGTTGTAATTCAGTTCGACGCCCTGATTCAAGGCATTCTTACCGCGCCCGACTCGCAGACAACCAGAAAAAAACGCGAGTCGAGGATGACTCGACTCGCGTGTTCGTTAAGCAAGTTGATCGTTAAGCCACCCGCTCAAGGGCGAGGAGCTTGTCAACACGATCAGAACTGGCCCGGTTGTTTCGGCGTCATGCTGGCGCCGATCGCTTGGATCAGCGACTCGCCGACCTTGATGCTCATCTTCGATCCGTTTTGGATCGAATCACTCACCATGGTCACGGTTCCCTTGTCTTCGGAAGCGTTCAGTGTCGCGATGATCGATTCAATTTCTTCGGCTTCACTCGGATCGACCGAGCGGGCGAGTTCGAGGAACGGAAGCAACTTCATCTTAAACTGACCCAACGGGCGGTTGCCGCTATCGTTCGTGTTGCCCGAGTCGATGAAGTCCTTCAAGACGCTCTCACTATCACGACCGATTGCCAAATAGATCGCCTTGGGCGCGGTTCCGATGTGGACTTTCAACACGTCGCCAAACATGTTGCGAATTTCGTCTTCCCGTTCTGGGATATCGGCTTCGATTAGGTGCAGCGTCACGTCACCGTGTTTGCCGGCGTCGAACGTGAATCGCGGCGCGTCTGCGGTATCGGGAACCTTGGTTGCCAATTCCTTGGCCAAGGTTGCGACTTCGGATCCATCGGCGACAAAGAAACCAAGGACGGCATTGAATTGATCGGTGCCGGCGTTGACCATCATTCCAAAGTCACCTTTGCCTTCTTCGATCGACTTGGTGATGATCGCAAAGAACCGGCTCATGTAACGCTCGATTTCTTCGGCTTGCTGAGGCGGCAGGTTGCCGTCGGCAGCCATCGCGCTTCGAATCATCGTTGCGGCATTTCCCAAGCTGGTCTTCGCTTGCGCGATCGCTTCGGGGCTGACCGAGGTCGCACTGTGGATGTAGGCGGCGGCATCGTCACGAATCACCGACGCAAACCGCGACGGAATTGATTGCTGTCCGCCGTACATGGCTGCCAACTTACTGCCCGGAATTGCAGTGAAGGAAGCATCGATTCCGACGTGGCGACCCTCTTGATCGATATTGAGACCGAAGAAAATCTCATCAGCCTCACGCACCAACTGCTCAATTTGCTCGATCGAATTTTCAGCCACTTCGCGAGTCGATTCGCTGTCGGGTTGGTTGGCAATCGCTTGCTCAAACCCTTGACGCATCGAGTCGATCGCGACGTTGCGAAGTTCCATCGGGATCTGCTGAATTTGTAGACGCACGGCGACGTTGTAGTCTTTGCCCATGCCCTCAAAGAAACCGCTCGGGTCGGCAGGTACCAGTTGCAAGGCGTCCTTGCTGGGCCCGGCAACGGCATTATTTTCGTTTTGCTTGATGAAAAACGTGTTGCGATTGACGGTCACGACAAGCGTACCATCCTCTAACTCGTCTACCGGCCCGGTCTGAGTTTCGATTCGTTTCAGGATCGAACGGATGTCGCTGGTCGGCAACACCACGATTGGCTGGGGCATTCCGCCGGCCAACGAAACCAACACGCCGATCGGACGACTGGTATCGAGACCTTGACCGTACATGCCGGTCATCATCGCGAACATGCCGCCATAACCGGGCTGCCCTGCCAGGCCGGTGAGGTAGTTGACATCCGCGGTCATCTTGTTGATCGAAGCGACCGAAACGGCGAGGACAGGCTGGGTCCCATCGGTCAGCGTCGCCGGAGTGCCTTGGGCGCGAGCTACAGGTGCGGCAACTAATGCTAGCATCAGCATTGCCGCCGAGGCCGCCGACTTCAGTCGAGTCGCGGCGAACCAATTGTTTGTCTTCAAACCCATGTTCAGTTGTAGTCCTTTTCGATGATGGGGATTCTAGACCGATGGAATACGAAGCGAATTCGCACGACACTCGGTTGGAACGTGCGCCTTTGACACGCTAGGTAGGGGGCAAGCTAACAATATTGCGATGGCGAGGCAATCGATCCCGATGAAACAGATCTCGACGCCTTTCACTCTTCACGAGGATGCAACAACGCGAACGTGATCGCGTGGGGATCTGTCGGAATCGCTACCCGTCGCTACGCGATGTACCTCTGGGCCGCATCTCAAGTTTCAGCGGGGCGCAAAAAAAATCGGCGTCCCTTTCGGAACGCCGATTTGACGAATTTCATGATCGCTGTCGCCCAGGTGAAAGAGGGGGAAGGTACAGCGATGTTAAGGGGCTTAGTTGCCGAAGCCGCCAGCGGCACCGCCGCCAAGACCGCCTCCGCCTAGGCCACCGGCACCGCCGCCGACGCCACCTCCGCCACCGCCACCGGTGTCGCCGTCGACGAAGTTAAACGTTGTCACGTCGCCGACTTGCGAAAAGAATGGGAACGGGGTGATTCGCACGTAGCGGCGGTCTGCCGAGATGATCGCCAGTCCCGAAAGACTCGCCCCTTCGGGCAACTGCGTGATTTCAGGTTGGAACCCGACCGCGGGAGCTCGGCCGAAGAACGGGTTATTTACACCGCCAGAGACACCGCCGCCGAAACGACTAACGTCACTGAACAACTCTTGCAGCACTTCGCTGGAATTCGATGGTGCAGCAAATTGACCGAGCATTTGATCATTAAGATCACGTTGGACGTCCCGCAGATGCGCCAATTGTGCTTCACCGAGCATCTCTTTTCGCTTGCCTTCCTTCACGTCGAACACGAACAAGGCGTCCTTCTCGGTCAACGGAATTTCTTCGCGAATAAACTTTTGGCTTGGACGCCCCGCGTCGGTGACGATCTCGACCGTCGCTTGGCCGGTCGAAACTTCTCCCCAAACCTTTCGAACCAGCAGACGATACTGGCCGCTGAATCCCTGTGGGCAAACATAGGTTTCGGAGATCGTTCCGGCTTTGCTTTCACCTTGTCCGGGATACGAGTCACCCAGCAGCGTTCCGCCGCCGGCACTCGATCGATTTTCCAACGAGCACACGGTGCCGCTGGGTTCTTCGACGGCCAAATCGATATCGGCATCGCCCGTCCAGGAAACACGAATCACGACGTCATGGGCGGACGCGAGTTTCAATTGCTCACCGAACGCGGCGGCCTTTTCGGTTTCACCGTTTTCGATCAATTCGGCGTAGGTACTCCGCGCTAGTAACTTTGCCTTGTCCACAACATCAGCGAAGTCGGCGGGCCAGGCTTGCGAAAGAACTCCGCTGCATGCCCAGACAATCGCGTCGTTGTCGTCCATCGCCTCGGCCAATCGCATCCCGACGACGTAAGGTTCTCGGCGATTCGGTTCAAGATCGGCGACTCGTTTGCATAGACGCAGTGCCGCGGCGTTGGAGCCAATGGCTTCCAATCGCGAGGCGACGTTCAAGATATCCGAAGGTGTTTCGGCAAAGTCGACCGCCGACAACAACGCCCGTTCGACATCGGTATCGGGTGCACCGGTTGCGGTCAGCGCGATCGCGTAAGCGTGGTACATCCAAGGTTGGATGTGCCCGGCTAGGATTGCTTCCTGAATCAGGTCACGCGACTGGGCAAACCACTCAGTCGCCGCGTCGCGATCGCCGGCTTTATCCGCCGCCGCCGCTTTGTAGGAATAGCGACTGACCGAACGGCGGATCCGTTGATCGAGTAACGTCAATTCCACGGCGCTATTGATTTCCAATCCGGCGAAATATTCCGCCCAAGCTTCCGTGCGGGTTTGGCCGTCTTTGATTTCCAGTTTGATCGGCTCGATCGAAGCGAGTTGCTCCTCGGTTAAACGGGCCGGTCGACCCGCGCTGGCTTCGGAGTCACTGGCTTGAGCACCATTGGCTTCGGCAACAGTGCGATTGGCATTTTTGTCGGACAGGTCAACGTCATCGGGAACGACGAAGGCGCCACCGCCCATCATACCGCCGCCACCCATGCCGCCGCCCATACCACCCATGCCGCCGCCCATACCACCCATGCCGCCGCCCATACCACCCATGCCGCCGCCCATGCCGCCACCCATGCCGCCGCCCATACCGCCGCCTGAAATGATCGGTACGACGAGGTCACCAACGGGATAGACTTTCGTCACGAGGTTTTCATCAGCGGCTTCAATGGTCGTGATCTGCATGACTTCGTCTTTGATCAAGTAGGTCAAATCCAAGTCGCGAAGCATCAGTCGCAGGAAGGAACGCAGGCTCACGTTCTTGAGGTCAATATTGACTCCGATTTCGGCATCCAGACCAAGCTCTTCGAGTGCTCGCTGGTCGATCACGATCGGAATCTCGTGGTCGTCGGCGATTTTACGAATCGCTTCGCTAAGCGGGATCTCGATAAACGTTTGCGACGTTTCGTCGGACAACCGCTTTTCGATCAACTGTTCCATTTCGTTATCGCCGACCAATTGGATCGAGCTGTACTCGGCCAACCGGCGATCGCTCAGTTCACGCCAAACGTCGGCATCGGGATACATCACCGGTGGCTCGTCGACGAACGGGATGTTGCTCTTCAAAACCAACGAGAACGCATCGACAAAGTTACGCTCACGCATCTCTTTGTAGCGACGGTCGCGATCGTAAACTTGCAGTGCCAAAGGTTGGTCGGTGAAGTGACGACCGGCGACGGAATCTTCGGTGATCGAGTCACCGGCGAGTGCCGCAAATTCCAAGGAGACTTCGCCGTCCGCCTTGTCGTATTGGCCTTCGTCGATCAACGCATTCATCTGGCGTGACAACGTTTGTAGTGTCGCCTCGCGTCGGTATGTCTTTTCCAACAGCTGAGCCGTCGCGCGGGCCGCTTCTTGTTGCGCGACGATGTTTTCTTGTTGAGCCATGAAACGCGATTCGGCAGAGCTAGCCGCTTGGATCGCCGATTGCAGTTGGCTTTCCAATTCGCGACGTAGCTTCGGATTGATGTCCGGTAGCGACTGAACGCGGGCCAGGACCGACTTCAGTTGGCCGGCGACTCCGGTGGGATCCGATCGCAATGCCCGCTCGGCAATCCGCAGTGCACCGCGAACCTCGGCACGCAAACGACCTTCGGCAGCCGTTCGTGCTGCTTCGACATTTCGCAGTAGGTCACCACCCGATTCGATGATCTCATCGTCGCCGACAATGGTACGGTTTGGAGGCACTTGTGGACGTCGTCCCATCGGTGCGGCGTCCGCAGGCGGGGCTGCAGCGGCAGGAGCCGGTGCCGTCGGAGCCGGCGCGGCTGGTGCAGGATCGGCGGGACCGAACAAGTCATCGCCTGCCGGTGCGGGAGCGTCGTCAGCCGGTGCCGCTGGTTCGCTCGCGTCGGGACCGAACAGATCGTCCAACGCCCCGGCATCGCCTGCGGCGTCTCCGCCGGCTTCGCCAAACAGGTCATCGCCACCGAACGGCGATTCGTTTTGGATGATCAATGTCGTTCCGCTCAAACGTTGTAGCGACTTTGCCTCTTCGTTGGACGGATCAGCTTGAACGGCCATGTCGGCGACGGCTTTGGCACCTTTCTTGTTGCCTTGTTTGAGTGCCAGCTTACCGGCGCGAACCAATTCGTTGGATTGGGCGGCCATCAGTTCGGCCGTCTGACGCAATAGTCCACTGTGGGCGGTCGGCAACGTCAAACCGTCATTGATTTCGGCTCGTTCAACCAAGCCCGGCAGGAAACCAAAGTCGGGATGGTCGGCTTCGACGCTTGCGTCGCCTTCGATCGAAACCTTGGCGGTCGGGGTGACGCCTTGCAGTGAAATCGCGACCTCTTTGACGGGTTCTTTCATTGAACCGAGCAAGATCGAATCACGGTCGACTCGCAACGGTGGAATTCGTTTGCTTTGAACCAATTGCAGCGATGCCGGGACTTTCAGTGTTTCAACCCAGATCGGTGAACGCACAGCCGATTCAGTGACTTGCCGTGCGATTGCCGCAGCGGTGTTGCCGCTGGACGCTTCGACAATTCCCAAAACACCGCCGGTCTGGTTCGCCAAGATCGCCATCAGTTCGACGTTCTTGGTGGGCCCGATGGCGACGCTATGAACGGTGATGTGATCGGCTCGCAGGGCATCGATCATCGCCGCGAACCGTTGTTCGTTACCGGTCGCGTCGATCGACGCGCCATCGCCGATATAAATGATTGAGCGGGTGTGTGCGTGAGGCTGGGTTAGCAAACTACCACGGACCGACTCGATCACGTCCACCATGTTGGTATGGCCGAGTGGCAAACGGCGGGACAAGTTTGACATCACGTTTTCGGTCGCCGAATCGCTTGCGGCGGCGAAGCTCGATGACATTTCGACGGCGTCGACGTCAGCGGCGTAAACTTTCACGCGATCGCTCGCACGCACGTTCGAGAGGACGGACTTGAGTGCCGACATCGACTCGCGGCGGAATTCACCCGCTTGACTAGCGGAGGTGTCAACGATGACCACCACGTCCGCCGCCGCTTTCGAAGCTGCCGAAAGCAACGCGTCATCCGCGGCCGGCACAATCGATGCTGCAAAGTACGAATCACCCTCCGAGGCCTGAAAGCTGACAATCCGAATTTGTGCTTCGTCAGCAGAAACAATAGGGGCCATCATCGCTATCATCGCGATGGCCAGTGGGGCAAGCCGCCGAAAACGGCTCGCCAATCGGGTCGAGTGAACTGCGACTGCTCGCATCTGAAATTTCTCCGCGGTGGCTGAAAACAGGCGTCTGCGTGTCTTCATCGGAACAACCGTTCTGTTTGCTAAGTGTCAAACCTGCCAAAACGCCAAATCGGCAGCTTGAGACGCGACTAGGAAAAGGAATCAGCCCGGCGTATGGACTGGGAATAGCATCTTCAACTCCAGAGTCTATTTCCGGTCCGGGCGTGTTTCTACGAAAAAAACGTCTTTCGCCGCCTCTGGTTTGACAACCTCCGGAATAACCGGGTGTAGCATTTTGCAACACCTGTTGCGGAATTGCTCAGCCAAAGAGGGCGAAAGACTCGTCAAACCCCGTTCGGTACCGCTAAGACGCGAACGCTGTGCCAATCGTCGAACGTGCTTTCTAAAAAGCGGCTCTCTCGCCTTCGGATATACCCAAGTCAGGCAGCTACTTCGTTGCTTCACCAAATTCAAATTTGGAAACACCGCGTTTTTTACTGGGCAACTGTCCCCTCACGATCACTTCGGTGACTTGATCGCTGCTCGGATCAAATCGTTGGCTGCTGCGTTTATCGGTGAAAACTTTCAGGGGCAGCGTCAGAGTCTCGCTCGGCTGGATTGGGCTTGCTTGCATCAACAAATACTGGCCATTGACTTCAATCGCCAAATTGCCGATCGGCTGGTCCAGTTCGTTGGTGATCTGCACGACGTCTGTCATCACTGCCAAGTTTCCGCTGGTCGTTTCGACGGCCGCTTTGGTGACGATGACATTCACCGGCAGCGGCGGTCCGCCAACGCTGTCAGGAAAAAGTGCGTAGACACCCAGTCCGACTGCAATCATGACGCCGAATGCCGCAATGATGGCTCCGCGTGGGACACGGCTGTGGGGCGAAACCCGGACCACATCGTCGGGACCCGACGAGATTCCCGAGGTGTTGCTATCGGTCGAATCAGGATCGGGGGAGGCACTCATGCTCGAATGAAATTGATGCTCAATCGCGGATGCAGACCAAAAAAAAGCCGGCTGACAAATCCATCGACTCGTCAACCGGCAATTGCTTTGGCCCGTCGGCGGCAAAATGGAGCCGCTGGGAGAAACGCGTAAGCCTTAGCGTGCTACTGCACTTGCCGTTCGTTGGCTTAGGCGAACCCTAAAAATGATCCCTCTGCCGAAATGGAAAGACCAAAGCGGGCGAGGCCGTATGTAGGCGTCGCCGCGTAAGTGTAGGCCGCTGGCTGCTCGCAGCAAGCTCAGTCTCGGCCTTCGACAGCAACGATCGGCGTTTGGGGGCCATTGGCATGAGTGTTTTCTTAATAACGAACCGCCAGATTTCGCGATTTGCTCGTGTTTGCGGTCACGATTTCCCCTCAATCGACGTCGGCTGGTCAGCGGAAAGAAGTCATAAAAAAACTGTCACAACGCCCTCGGGATTCCGCTTAGACACCCAGCCGAGCCCGCCGAATGGGGATCGCCGATCACACAGCCGCATCACCGAGATCACGAGACCGCCAGCCATGCGTCGACGTCACGTCACCCGCCTCCTCCAAACGCTATTGCTAGCATCCACCGTCACCAGCCCGCTCTGGGGACAGAGCACCGTCGGGGGACAGAGCACTACCGGGGGACAGAGCACCGTCGGGGGACAGAGCCCAAAGCGGGGACAGACCCCGGGTGGCGGTTCTCGGCTGGCTGGGGATTTGTTCAGCACAATCTCGATGTCGCAAACCGTCTCCGCTACAGAATCAAAAGCGAACCTCTCGCCAACTTTGTCCGAATCCACGGTTTCGAAGCAATCGCTGATCATTGGCGAGGTCTCGCTAGCAAACTTCCTCCGCAAGAGTGACATTGCTAGCGAAATTGAGTCGCAAACTGTCCGCGTCAAACTCGGTGACCTCATCGATGTCGACGGCACCGACGATGAGGTGCAGCAATCAACGTTGCTATTTCAAGTCGACGCGGAGGACCAAAGACTCGAAATCAGTTTGCCGCTCAACGAGTCCACTACGCGGTCACTGATCAAGGGGAAGAATTTGCTAGCGTCGCTGATCGAACTAGAGCGTTTCGATCATGTTCACCTCGCTTTCCGCGGCAACACGCTGACGCTGAGTTCTACGTTGGCAACGCCGGCCCTGAATCTCAACGCGATCAATCGAGCTGCGACTTTGCTAGCGGAGGGCAGGCGAGAATTGCGATCGATCGCCTCTTCAGAATCGTCCATCAACGAGTCGACGGTGACCGATTCGAGCAGCGACGAATCTGCCGGGGACGAGTCTATCGGAAACATCGCATTGACCGGCACTCCTTCGTCAACTCAAAATGCGACCATCGCTTCGCAACCCAAGTCGGTAGCGGCACCGTCCGCCGCTGCAAGCAAATCAAAGCAGGCGACCACATCAGCTCAACATCCCACTTCGGCGATCTCAGATTCCGCAGCTTCGGCGATCAATTTGATCGGTACTTGGTCCGCCAAGATTTCCGCTACCCAAGCGTGGGCGATCCGATTCGGCGACGAAGGCTCCTTTGTGCTCGTGCACTCTCAAGGTAGCAACAATCAGGTTTCTCGCGGTTCGTTTCGCCTCGACCAAAACCAATTGGTCCTCAGCGGCAACGGTATCGTCCTCAAAGGCGCCGTCACGGTCACCGCAAACGCCATGACGTGGGAACTCGAAAATGCTAGCGGTCAATCGACCACCAAGCTGGTCTTTGATAAGAAATCTTAAACGGCTGCAAGCAATTTTCGTTCGCCAAGACAATGACCCCCAAGGCTTTGCCCATGCAGAGAGGCTTTGCGTCTTTCGCGTCTCTCCAACCCGACGCGGCACTCTTGAGATCGCGCACTCGAAACTGATAGCGACGCTGCCGAATCACGATTGCTCAATCGAGTTCCGGAAACCGCTGAAAGGTCTCTTCAAAGGACTCCAGTGAGTTCCAATCGTCTTCGTCTTGCAAGCTCACGACGCCCTCGGGCAGCACTGGGTCGTCGCCGGCAAACGCATCCTCTTGGTACTCACCATCGACCATCATGTCAGACAGCGTTTCGGCGACGGTGAAAGCGGTCGACAGCTCGATCGCTAGGTCGGTCCCGACGCCCCGCTCATCAAACGATCCCAAAGACGACTCAAGTTGATGACCGATGGTCCAGCGGACCGTTTCTCCTTCAATCGCCGTAGCCAAATGACGCAGAAATTCGATCAGTCCATCTAGATCGACGCAATCGTCGCTTGCCGTTTCGCCCGCTCGCAGACTCAGCCGTAGGCGACCATCCGATTCGTTTGACGTGACGTCCGGCTGCCTTCCGTCAGAAGTCCCTCCCGCGTCAAACCGTTCCGCCGCCAGTCGAATCGATTCCCGCAAACGCTCGCACTCGATCGGAGTGCTAACAATGTCAAATTGCAAATTCATGCGTGCAAACGAACCAGGAGAAACGTGACCGAAACCGGTGGTCACCAAGAAAAGAACGGTTTCCAGCTAAGCCAGCCTAACTCGATCATCGAGCCAAAAACAGTCTTCTCTTGAGCGAACCTTTGACTCCGGGCAAGGTGGATTCTCTCAATGGCCTCTCGTTGGCAATTCAGAAATGGCATCGACGTTGCTTAGTGATCTCCCCAGCCAGCAACAGGACGCACCGAACGCATCCCATCGGCCGGTTGCTTTCGGAGGGTATGCGTGTCACCATTGCGGGTGTGCTGCCGAAGGAGACTTTTCTGGGATCAAGGACATGCTTGCACGGCTCAAGACGTACACGTTACTGGGGATCGAAGCGATGCCGGTGGATGTGGAAGTTGACATTTCCCCCGCCGCGATGCCCAAAACGATTCTCGTCGGGCTTCCCGACACCGCCGTCAAAGAGTCAACGCACCGTGTCGAGCGAGCCATCGTCAACAGCGGTTTTACGCGTCCGATCGACCGCATCGTGATTAATTTGGCGCCTGGTGATCTTCCCAAACAAGCCGCCTCGTTTGACCTTTCGGTCGCCCTCGGGGTGCTCGCCGGAAGCGGTCAACTGATCCCCGATCGCTTGGAAAACTACGCGATCATCGGCGAGCTTGCTTTGGAGGGCTACACTCGTCCGGTCAAAGGCTGCTTGTCGATCGCGATCGAAGCGGCCAAAGCGGAAGGTTTGGCCGGCTTGGTGTTGCCAGCCGCGAACGCTGCCGAAGCGGCGGTCGTGGAGGGATTAGATGTGATTCCGGTGGAGAGTTTGGCGCAAGCGGTCGGGTTTTTCGCCGGAGAAATCGATCTCGCTCCGGCCCCCAGTCGCCTTGAAGAACTATTCGAAGAGCATAGCGCTTACGAGATCGACTTTGGCGATGTCCGCGGCCAAGAATCTGCCAAGCGAGCAATCACGCTCGCCGCCGCCGGGTCGCACAATCTAATCATGATCGGTCCCCCAGGCAGCGGGAAAACGATGTTGGCCAAGCGGGTGCCGACGGTGTTGCCGACGCTAAGTGCCCCGGAGTCGATCGAGACAACGCGGATCTATTCGGCACTCGGTCAGTTACCGAGCGGGCAGCCTTTGTTGGCCCGTCGGCCGTTTCGTTCGCCCCATCATACGATCAGTGACGCGGGGCTCGTCGGTGGAGGCAGTCCGCCGTCGCCTGGCGAGATCAGTAAAGCTCACAACGGGATTTTGTTTCTCGACGAGCTCCCTGAATTCAATCGGAAAACGCTCGAGGTGATGCGCCAACCGCTCGAGGATGGCGTCGTGACGATCTCGCGGGCGCTGCGCTCGACGACCTTTCCCAGTGATTTTATGCTGATCGCGGCGGCGAACCCCTGTCCGTGCGGGTATCGCAGTGATCCGCGCCGGGCCTGCAATTGCACCCCGCCACAAGTCGAGAAATACATGAGCCGAATTTCGGGACCGCTCATGGATCGGATTGACATTCAAATTGAAGTCCCCGCCGTTCCTTTCGAAGAACTCTCTGGGTCGGGAAATGTGACCGGCGGAACGACGAGCGCTCAGATGCGGGAAGCGGTCGAGCAGGCTCGGAAGCGTCAGGCGGCACGATTCTCCGGCGACCGCACCGGAGTCCGTTACAACGCGCAGATGACCAGTCGCCAAGTTCGCGAGTGTTGCAAGTTAGATTCGACATGTAGTGACATGCTGCGTCACAGCGTCGAAGAGATGGGGCTTTCGGCGAGGGCGCACGACAAGATTTTGCGAGTTTGCCGGACGATCGCAGACGTCTCGGGGGAGGACAAGATCAGCGAGATTCACTTGGCCGAAGCGATCAACTATCGCAATCTCGACCGGGACCTCTGGGTTTGAGCGGGGTTAAAGTTTGCGTGATCGTTACGAGGCAAAAAATGGAGTTGACCGGACATCGGTCGCGAACCGAGAAGGAAAAAATGGCGTCCGAGCAACAGAGGTTGCAGTAGGAAAGCCGACCAAGTAAACTCCGCGACCCGTTGAGAGAACGAACCACCGTTTGACCTTTCAGCGAAGCAATCCCCTGTAGCTCAGTTGGTAGAGCAGGCGGCTGTTAACCGCCTTGTCGCAGGTTCGAGTCCTGCCGGGGGAGCTGAATTTAAAAAAGCGAAAACTCTCGCGAACCAGTTAACGCCCGTTGGTCCAGCATGACCCGCGGGCGTTTCTCGTTTCGGCCCCCTTTTTCGCGGTCTTTCGCCACCGCGACGCCCAAACCCAAAGTTCTCACTTTCGCAGAGAGAGTCCGGGCTGCCGAGTCCAACCACCCTGGTTCGTCCCGCACCCCAGAGACAACCCCGAGAACTCTCTGAGTCTCTGTTTGACATGCCGGTCTCGGTTTACACGCAAGGGGGTAGTCAACCGATTGCGTACCGCAACCAATCTTGCTGGTAATCAACAACCGCGACATGTTTAAAGGGTTCTCCACGGGCCAAGTCGGCCGTGCTCGTAATTAGTGCAAGCTTTCACTTCTCGATCCACTGATCGATTTTGCGATCGCCAAGCCCAATGGATCAAAAACCTAGCTGACTGATTGGCAGGGAATCGCAGCCAGGGAATGGCTGCACACGTTTCGGCGGAGATGGGCATCTCGCGCACCACCACTGCCTAAAGATTCGGAGCAGACCGTTGAGGGATTGACCTTCGGCTCCATATGCGTACATTTCAAATTGTGGAGATTGGTTGACGCCATGCCCACGCCGCTGTGATGGCGGTTCTTCTGCTCGCCGGGTTGAAAGCCTGCATGCAGTTCGTTTGACGACGATTTTGCTTTGATGGCGACGAGGGAACGGTTCTCTTGTGTCCCCAAGGCCCACACACTTTCTGCAACCGCGGCGTGCTCGCGGATGTTGGAGATTTCTCATGCCCTTTAACCGCATCAATGGCTTCTACGTTGGAGCCTTCCAAATGCCGGAGAAACCTGAAATGACAATTGATGAACGAAACGATGAGCTTAATCAGGCGCTGACTGCTCGCCTTGAACAGCTGAACCTTGGAATAGAAAAACAAGAAGGTGAATTGAAGGCAATGATGATCGCTCGCGACACACAGTACTGCTACCGCACAGCCGAAGAACTCGATGGTGGACGAACAGTTGGCGAGCACAGTTGGCACATTGGAATGATTCGTTTGAAAGGTGGTTGGCGACTGTGTCATGCGGCACACTACTTCCATTACCAGGGCTTTGAGGAAGATATCGCCTGGAAGCCTCTAGTCGATTGCAGCATCGAAGAACGTATCGAAGCCGTCTCCCATATTGGAGCATTGCGAGAGGAGATCGTTAAATCCAAGGAATCACTTGTTCCCGAACTTGAAAAGGCGATCGAGGCGGTCGCCAAGTTAACTGAGTAGCTAAAGAGACAACCGTCACCCAACAACGCACTTCCTATGCTTCAATTGAACGGATTTTCGACCGAGATCTCTGGTGCGTCACTAACCGTACTTAAGTCCGCGATCTCTCCGGTCCAGGTAAAGGAAACTAGGCGCAAGCTCGGCAACTCGTGGTTCACCATGTTCCATGAAGGGCACCTCTATTCACTTGCGAAAGACGAGAATGCTACCGAAGGCATCGGTGACCAAACTCTACTGGTACTTTCGAATCACCTCGGCCTTCGTTTCGTAAAGAGCATGCTCGATCAAGCGATGCGAGATGTTTTCGACCAATACGATCCAGTCCGCGACCGCCCATTTACGTTTCTAGCTCAGAACAAAGAACTTGTCGGTTCCGCGGCAGGGAACATAGGGGAAATGCCGCAGTTGTTGTCCAGTTTTGAAATACGCCCGAAGTACGAACTTGAGGCAAAGTTGATTGAGCTTCGACCGAACGAGTTGGAGTTGATGTTGGCGATCAACCTGACGACTCGGTGGATTTGTACTGCGAGCGTTGTTGACTTGTCTAACGCGGGGATTCCACTCCAGGGAATTCACCTCGTGCGAACGAACGCGGAGCCTGGTCAACGACGCCTGATCGGAACTTTCGATCGCATTCACGGCAATTCTGTCGTATTAAAGGAATCGTATGGCGAAGATACTGAAGTTCCCGCAGAGGACGTCAGGGTCGAGGGATCGAAAGAAGTGTTTGCAGTGTGTTTGCGTCGCTTGCTTGGGAGTCGATACGACGGCTTTTCTCACGCAGTCGACAACGAGTTTGGCAAGCTGTGCGGAGGAGCTGGGTTTGACCAAGAATTGCAGAAGATGGAGGCATTCTTAAAGGTCAAGAGTCCGGTGAAGTTGCACGGTGGAGTCGAAGTTACGATCGGAGATCGAGTTCGCTTAGCGAACGAGCCAGGCTACAAAACCATCATCGAACTACCACCGGGCAAGTATTCATTCGATCGTTCACGGACGAAATTGCATCAGTACGCCTGGGATGGTCTGGCAAGATTTGGCCCGTTCGATCGGGGGAGTTTTCCAACTCGATCGCCTCGAATATTGCTTGTCACCCCTGACACCGTGTCCGGCAAGATCAGCCAAGCCCTCAAGAAATTTCGTGACGGATTTGGTTCAAGTCAAAAGAGTGGGTATGACGGATTCACCGACACCTTCCACCTCGCGAATCCAGTATTCTTCCCGCTGTCCGTTAAACTGCTGGGTGCTGAAAAGTCGGAGGTTGCGAGAATATATCGTGCAGCAATTGAAGACCGCTTATCACGGGATTGTGAATTCGACGCAGCCTTCAATATTCTTCTCGATGAGCACGCGGGTTTGCCCGACGCCCACAATCCATATTTGGTTGCCAAATCTATTCTGCTGTCGCACGGTATTCCCGTTCAGGAAGCACGTGTCTCCACGTTGACGGCAGATGAATACCCGCTTCAGTTCACATTCAGGAATCTTGCCACTGCACTCTACGCAAAAATGGGTGGCGTTCCGTGGACTGTTGACCATGGCGAGACCGTCGATGACGAATTGGTCGTAGGCATTGGAAATGCGGAATTGTCAGGGAGCCGCTTTGAAAAACGCCAGCGTCATATAGGGATTACGACGGTCTTTCGTGGTGACGGAAACTACCTGCTCTCGAATCTTTCCAAAGAGTGCAAATACGAAGACTATCCAGCCGTACTTCGCGAGTCGACAGTCGCGGTTCTTCGCGAAGTAAAGACACGGAACAATTGGCAACCCGGGCAAACCGTGAGGATCGTCTTTCACGCATTCAAACCGTTGAAGAACGTTGAGGTGGCTGACATCATTGCCTCCAGTGTCAAAGAGGTGGGCAGTGAGCAAACGATTGAGTTCGCCTTCCTAAACGTATCGCTAGATCATTCGTTTTCTCTGCTCGACATGGCACAGAGAGGTGTGACCAAACGCAATCAAACGAAGGGAGTGTTCGTGCCCCGACGAGGGCTATCTGCACAGGTTGGGAAATACACCCGATTGGTCACAACAACTGGGCCACACATGGTCAAACGTGCGAATTTGCCGCTGCCCAAACCCCTACTGATTCACCTTCACAAACAATCGACCTACCGTGATTTGTCTTACCTTTCTGAACAAGTCCTAAACTTCACGACGCTTTCGTGGAGATCAACGCTGCCATCTGAAAAACCCGTCACCATTCTGTATTCATCGCTGATAGCTGAGTTGCTCGCACGGATGAAGTCCGTCGATGACTGGTCGCCAGCGGTCCTGAACACGAAGCTCCGAAACAGCAAGTGGTTTCTCTGATGCATGAAAGACTCTCTCAGAGCCTCGCCACAACCGCCGCTGAGCTTCGCTCGTTCGTGGAGCAGAATTGCGAGTTACCAAATCCAGAAGCGGGGTTTTCGCTTTTATTGCGTTCGCTCAATCTTCGACAGCCCGCGACAAATCTGTCGCTTCCCTTATGGCCCAAAGGTACAAGTTTCAAGCATCCACAGTCACTCGCCTGCTTCGGCTATCTCATGGCGATAGATCCAGCGTACGAGAGAAACCACCAGAAAGATTGGCCCGCAGCCTGCGAGTCGGCTCTGAGTCGTGACTTGTTCCCCATCGATCGGCAAGCATTCACATTTCGGCCAATCGAGGTGCTGGGTATCGCTTACGGCATTAAGCTATTGGCCGATCCATCCGGTTCGCTATTCTCTGCGTTCACCGAGACGGTTCGCAGTTGCCTGTCCAAGGCAAACCAAGACGCGAAATCTCGATTGCTCTATCGTTTCGCGGAAATTCTTCTAGAGCAAGGTAACAACGAACTGCCAAGGCTACTGGGCGACCAAATTTCCTTTGAAATGGCAGTTGTCATTAAGTGGCTGGACACGCAGAACACGGTCGAAGTATCAATCGACTCCGATCTTGTTATTGCGGTCGAAGATAAGATTCTGAACGATGTCGCCGTCGGAAAATTTGACCTCAAGAATGTCGCAGACGCGACGCTTCTGTTGATCGCTTTGGAGGAAAGCATCGAACGGCGTCTTAGATCTCGTCTTAATGAAACTGCAATTGTTCCCGCGACTGATCGTGACGCAGCACGGCTGGTCGAACAGCTATGCCGAAATTTTCCCCTGTTCGCCCGGCAACTTCAAAAGCGGCGAAAAGATGTAAAGCAAGACGGAACAAAGAAAAGGCTCCCGAGACCCACCATCGCGATGGTTGATGAGTATGACGTCCAAGACGCGTTCCATGCGATCCTGCTGTTATTTTTTGAGGACGTTCGTGCGGAGCCCTGGACTCCGTCGTATGCGGACAATCAAAACAGAATAGATTTCGTGTTGCCTGATCATCAACTTGCCATTGAGGTGAAGCACACCGGTGATCGGCTGACTCAGCGCCACATTGCCGATCAGCTTATTATTGACGCTCGATATTATCGCCAGGAAACGACCTGCAAGCACTTGATTTGCTTCATTTATGACCCGAATCTCCGACTGAAGAATCCAGTTGCCTTGGAGAAGGATCTTGCGTCGGAAGATGACGACTTCCGCGTATCGGTGGTGGTCTGTCCGCATGGGAAGTGAATCAGAATTGCGGTTTCGCATACGTATATCAGCTTGCCCGACTGCGCACTGTTTGGTAAACATGTGCAGTGGATTGCTGCTTGATTTGGCGACTGGACGACCGGGGTGCTAGGCGGATGGATGGAAGCTCGTTTGCGGATATTGAGAAGCTGGAAGCGGACCTTTGGTCGGCGGCGGACAATTTACGCGCGAACTCGAAGCTCACCTCCAGCGATTATTTCATGCCTGTGTTGGGCATCATCTTTCTTCGCCACGCGGAAAACCGGTTTGTTGCTGCGACCGAGCAGATCGAAGCCGACAAGGCCGCCGGCCGAATGCCGAAACGGAAGGTCATCGACCAGGATTACGTCCGCCGCCGCGCTTTGCCGTTACCGGAGCAAGCTCGTTTCGACTGGATCATGCGGATGGCCACGAGCGGTGAGAAACCGCTCCCGGCCCTGGTGACGGAAGCGATGCGGGCGATCGAGAAGAAGTTCGCTCCGCTGCAAGGTGTGTTGCCGAAAGACTACGGCATCTTCGAATCGCAGGTACTCGAAGATTTGATGCGGCTGTTCAACAGCGAACAGATCAAGCAGGCGACGGGCGATGTTTTCGGCCGGATTTACGAGTACTTCCTGGCTCGTTTCTCCATTCAGAAAGCTCACGACAACGGCGAGTTCTTCACGCCATCGTCCCTGGTTCAGATGCTGGTCAATGTCATCGAGCCGAACCACGGCAAAGTCTTCGACCCAGCGTGTGGCAGCGGCGGCATGTTCGTCCAGTCCAGCCACTTTATCGAACACGAAGGCGGCGATACGGCGAAGAGCGTGGTGTTCTATGGTCAAGAAAAGAACCCGGACACCATCCGCATCGCCAAGATGAACCTGGCGGTACACGGATTGACCGGGGAGATTGGCGAAGCAATCACCTATTACCAAGATCAGCACAACTTGGTCGGCGAAGCGGACTTCGTGATGGCCAATCCTCCGTTCAACGTCGATCTGGTCGATGCCGAGCGGATCAAGACCGATACCGATCGATTGCCCTTCGGACTGCCGGGCGTCAACAAACAAAAGAAAGTGTCCAACGGGAACTACCTGTGGATCTCGTATTTCTGGAGTTACCTGAGCGAGACCGGTCGAGCTGGTTTCGTAATGTCGTCGCAGGCGTCCAGCGCCGGCCACGGTGAAAAGGATGTTCGCGAGCGGATCGTTCGCACCGGCGACGTCGACGTGATGATGTCGATTCGCTCCGGATTCTTCTACACTCGCCAAGTTCCGTGCGAGCTGTGGTTCATTGATCGAGGCAAACCGGACGAACATCGCGACCACGTGCTGATGATCGATGCCCGCAATGTGTATCGCAAAGTCAATCGAACCATCAACGACTTTTCGCCCGAACAGATGGCGAATCTGTCGTCGATCGTGTGGCTCTATCGGGGGCAGAAAGATCGCTTCATTTCGCTTGTCCAGCGGTATCTCAAATCGATCCGTGAAGAAACGGGCACGGTTGAGCCACTGGCCGCCGAACTGGACTCCGTGATGGATAGTCTCCGCGATGGGGTTGATTCTTTTCTGACGAATCTAGCCGAAACCAAACACATCAAGGCTGAGCAGAAAGAGCCGATCGGATCCGCCGCTAGCGAAGTGACCGAAGCTGACGACGCGTATCGAAAGGATCGCAAGGCGTTACTGAAGGATCTCCATAAGCAACTCAAGAGTTTTACAGTGAAGACGCCGGCAACCACAAAGCCGCAATTAAACGCAATCGAAAAATTTGCACCGCTGGCGGAACGCGTTCGAGGTTTGGTGAAACAGATTGATTTGCTGTGCAAGCTGGTTGGTCGCGTTCACCCGTTAGTCGTGGCGTTGTTGTCGGATGCCAGCGACGAAGCTAAAAAGGAGTTGGAATACGATCGGCGCGCTGTCAGTCGCCAGCTAAAGCAGCTCGATGAGATTCGGGTGCGGCTGATCGCTCAGCTTAGGAGGGGCGTCTATTTCTACCGTCAAGCCGTGTGGTTGCTCGAGCGATTCCCGGACGGCAAGTTGGCCGACGTCCCCGGTTTGGTAAAGCTGGTTTCGCGTAAAGACGTCGAAGACGCCGAATGGAGTCTGACGCCGGGACGCTACGTAGGCGTCGTTCCGGCTGAAGTCGATGAAGATTTCGACTTCGAACAGACCATGCAAGACATCCACACCGAGCTGGCGGACCTGAATGAGGAAGCGATTGAGTTAGCGGCGAAGATTCAAGCGAACTATCAGGAGATGGTCGTTTGAGCTGGAAGCCAATGCGACTCGATGAACTAGGTCACGTGTCCCGCGGACGATCGCGTCATCGTCCCCGTGACGCAGAGCATTTATACGGAGGTCCTCATCCATTTGTGCAAACCGGCGATATCAAATCGGCGCAGCTTTATTTGAATCGATTTACTCAAACATACAGTGATGCAGGGCTCGCACAGAGCAAGAAGTGGCCGGTAAACACGCTGTGCATCACAATCGCTGCTAATATTGCTGAAACCGCGATCCTTGGAATCGAAGCGTGTTTTCCGGACAGTGTCATTGGTTTTGTAGCCGACGACGAAGTCTCGGACGTACGCTTCATTAAATACAAATTGGACGTAGTCAAGCAGGAATTCCAGAAGGTGTCGCAAGGCGCGGCTCAGGCCAACTTAAGTCAGCAGAAGCTACTGTCGATTCCGCTATCGGTACCTCCGGTCAGTGTTCAAAAGGATATCGCTGACCGTCTCTCCGCGTACGACGATTTAATCGAGAACAATCGTCGTCGGATGGAGTTACTCGAAGCGTCGGCCCGGCACCTGTACGAAGAGTGGTTTGTCCGCCTCCGCTTTCCCGGCCACGAACACACGCCTATCAAAGACGGTGTGCCCAAGGGATGGGTCACTCGACCGCTTTCCGACTGTTCAACGTTTTCATCCGGTGGGACACCCAGGAAGAGCAACGCGGAATATTGGGATGGGGATATTCCGTGGATCAGTTCTGGCGAAATGACTCATTGGCGGCTACACGATTCTGAACGTCGCGTCACATCAGAAGGCTCGGAGAACGGCACGCGGCTTGTTCCCCCAGGGACGATTCTTGCGGTCGTGCGTGGTATGTCGTTGGCTAAGGAATTTAGAATCGCGATGTGTAGTCGCTCGATGACTTTCAACCAGGATCTAAAGGCCATTACTGCCAATGAGGATGTCAGACCGCTTTTTCTGTACTCAGCGCTGATAGCCCAACGCGAGGTGATTCGTGACCGATCCACCGAGGCATCTCACGGCACAAAGAAGCTTGACACGGCCGTGCTGTCATCGACGCCAATCCCCGTTCCTCCGATGGCAATTCAGGATGCTTATTGTGAGTACGTGTCACCAATGCACGAACTTTGGGATCGGTGTTGGTCGCAGAATACCAAACTCAAGGCCGCCCGCGATCACTTGCTTCCACGGTTGATGAGTGGAGAGGTGCCGGTATGACGGACGAAGGCCAAGAACTCGATGTGAAGTCCATTCGTTATGCAATGGACAAACACAAAGACCTTGATGGCTTGGCCAGCGATTGCGTTGCTTTCGCAAACGCCTCGGGCGGGAACATTTTGCTGGGAATTGAAGATGGAGAGAGCCTGCCGCCAGTCGGACAAAAGGTGCCAGCGCAACTGATTGAATCGATCCGGAAGCGTATCCCGCAAGTCACGTTAAACGTTCACGTGGTGCCTCAATTGGTCCTCGCCGATAACGGTGGTGAGTACATCGACATTCGCATTCCGGGCAACCAGCAAAGCATCGGCGCTACGTCCGAT
This sequence comes from Roseiconus lacunae, assembly GCF_008312935.1. Taxonomy (NCBI): domain Bacteria; kingdom Pseudomonadati; phylum Planctomycetota; class Planctomycetia; order Pirellulales; family Pirellulaceae; genus Roseiconus; species Roseiconus lacunae. The sequence continues at coordinate 1,025,962 of NZ_VSZO01000001.1, forward strand.
GGACGATACTACCTTCGAGTCTCGGACGAGACGAAACGCTTGATGCCCGACGACTTGGGGCGTTTGCTCGCAGACCGAAACTCGCTCGTCTGGGAATTGAGTGTCGTTCGTCGCGTTCCGGCCTCGCAGGTTGAGCCCGAGAAGCTGGCAGACTTTGTCAGACAGATTCGAGCCTCGGATCGTGTCACACCGTTTGTGAAAGGCAAGACCGACCGGGAGATCCTCGATCACTACCTATTTGTCAAAGACGGTTACCTGACGAATCTTGGAGTGCTTTGGGTCGGCCGCCGCGAGGATCGCGCGGCGCTGCTGCATGCTCCAGTCATCCAGTGCATGAAGTTCGATGAGAATGAACGGAAAGTAGCCAAGTGGGTGTGGGACGATTACAGCCGGAACCCGCAGGAGTTGATTCAAGCGGTCTGGGACGAGATTCCCGACTGGAGTTACAGCGATGAATTCCCGGCCGGCTTATTTCGCAAAAACGTGCCGCATTACGACGAAGTGGTCGTACGCGAGTTGCTTGCCAATGCGCTCGTCCATCGGCCTTATTCGCAGCGGGGCGACATCTTCATCAATCTCTATCCCGATCGGCTTGAGATTCACAACCCAGGCTTGTTGCCGATCGGTGTGACTCCGCGAAACATCTTGCATACGTCGAGCCAGCGGAACCCGCATTTGGCCAGGGTCTTCTACGACCTAAAACTGATGGAACGCGAGGGCAGCGGATATGACCGGATGTACGAAGTGCTGCTCGCGAGCGGAAAGAAACCGCCGATCGTCAGTGAAGGGAACGATCGTGTCGTTGCGACGGTTCGAAAACACATCGCTCGCCGCGAAATCGTTGACTTTATGGTCAAAGTTCATCAGACGTTCTTTCCAACGCAAAAGGAACTGATCACGCTGGGGTTGATCGCTCAGCACGAATCGTTGACGGCTATGGAACTGGCGAGCTTGTTGGAGTTGAAGGATTCGGTTGAGCTACGACCTTGGCTTGGAAATTTGCGTGACTGGGGACTGGTCCGTTCGCGTGGCCAAACTAAAGCGACGACATACTTCATTGAACCGGATGTGCTGCGTCGGCTGGCGTTTGAGGGCGCGACGTCCTTGAAGGGAATCGAAAAGCCCCGGCTCCAAGCGTTGATTCTGCAAGATATCGGGATTTATCAGGAGGTCCGTATAGGCGAACTGCACCAGCGTATCGGCAGTGAAATCCCACGGAGGACGATTCAGCGGGAATTGGCGGATATGGTTGCTGATGGGCGACTCTTGGCGATTGGCGACCGCGGGGCCCGAAGATACCGGATTGCGCCAAATCCGGCCGAATCAGGGGAATTTGGCGCAATCCCAGAGACGTAAAATGCAGGTGTTTCGCCGTAAGTCGCGATTCTGTCGAGACTTAGGATTGCGCCAAAAGCGGTTGAATCAAGACAAGAGGTGGCAAAAACCGGGCAATAACGGACAAGCAGATGATTGAATAAACGAACCATGGCAATCACCAACATCAACGGCGAAGATCGCCTCGTACAGGCCACGTTTGCCGACCACTTGCAGGATCACTGCGGCTGGGAGAGCGTCTACGCCTTCAATACGGAAACGTTCGGTCCGACCGGATCGCTGGGACGCAGTCACGAGAAGGACGCCGTCCTTGTCCCCGATCTCAAAGCCGCGATCTCGCGATTAAACCCAGACCTGCCGGATCATGTTCAGAAGCAGGCATTTGAAAAGATCACCCAGGTCGACTTCTCAAGAACGCTCGTCCAACACAACCAGACGTTTTATGACTACATCCGCGGCGGCGTACCGGTCACTTGGCGAGACCCGGCTACGGACGAAGAACGCAATGAACGCGCAAAAGTAATCGACTTTGCCGACGGCGAAACAGCTGGCGTTCCCAACAATCGTTTCTTGGCGGTACGGGAATTAAAGGTTCAGGGGCTGGGCGTCCCGCACTATAACCGCCGCGCCGACATCGTCTGTTTCGTCAATGGATTGCCATTGGTGGTGATCGAGTTGAAAGCGGTCTATCGCAACATCCGTCAGGGCTTCGATGACAACCTAACGGATTATATGTCGCCGACGTCGATCAATCACTTGTTTCACCACAACGTATTCCTGGTCGTCAGCAATGGCGATCGAGCGAAGTACGGTTCGATCACCAGCAAGTGGGAGCATTTTGCCGAATGGAAGCGTAACGACGAAAAACAGAAGGGGGAGTTGGACGCAAAGGTTTTGTTGGATGGCATGCTGGAGCGAAGGCGTTTTTTGGACCTCGTCGAGAACTTCATTCTGTTCGACGCCAGCCGACCAGATGGTGTGCGGAAAATCGTTGCTCGAAATCACCAGGTTCTTGGTGTCAACCGTGCGGTTGCTTCCGTCTTCAAGCAAGAGGAACTGAAAGAACGGTTTCCCATTCAAGAACGCTTGCGATATCGAATGGCGACGGTGGAAATGCCGGAGCGGACCACGGAAACATCGGACGATTCGTTGGAGTACGAGCACACTGCCGATGCGACGATGAATGTCCGTGAAGCGTCACCACGAACGATGGAGTTGCCATTGGTTGAAAGGGCGCATCCGGACCTTGGTCGACTGGGAGTGTTCTGGCACACGCAAGGCAGCGGCAAGTCCTACTCTATGGCGTTTTTCGCGCAAAAGGTGCGACGCAAGGTCCCGCAGAGCTTTACGTTCGTCGTGATGACCGACCGCGAGGATTTGGACGACCAGATCTTTCGTACCTTCGTCGGCTGCGGCGTTGCTAACGAAAAGACTCCGCGAGCCGGATCTGGTGACGAACTCAAGGAATTGCTGCAGCAATCTCATCGCTTCGTCTTTAGCCTGGTTCACAAGTTTAATAAAGACCTCAAGCCGGATGAGCCGTATAGCGAGAGCGACAACATCATTGTGATGTCCGATGAAGCGCACCGAACACAGGCGGGCAAGTTAGCTCGCAATATGCGGCTTGCCTTGCCGAACGCATCGTTCATCGGCTTCACCGGCACGCCGCTTTTCAAGCGGGATCACCTGACACGGCGAATTTTCGGCAGCTACGTATCCAAGTATGACTTCAAGCGTTCTCAGGAAGACCATTCGACGGTCCGACTCGTGTACGAGAACCGAGGAGAAAAGCTGGGGCTAGCTCGGTTGGACCTGAATGATCGGATTGCTGAAAAGGTCGCCGAGGCCGACCTGGATCAGGACCAGACTCGCCTTCTCGAAAAGCTGCTCGGGCAAGACTATGAGGTCATCACAGCGGATGATCGGTTGGACAAGTTGGCCGATGATTTTGTCGAGCATTGCTCGACACGGTGGCAATCGGGCAAGGCAATGTTGGTCTGCGTTGACAAGATCACCTGCGGGCGAATGCTCGAGCGCATTGAACCACGCTGGAAACGTCGTATCGATGAGCTAAAAGCACAGTTGCCGATTGCGGAAGCTCAGGTCGCGGCAACCAGCGACCCAAGTTTACGGGAGAAGCGGACTGAAGAGCTGGCAGATCTGCAGGCTCGAATTGCCTGGATGGAATCGACCATCATCGCAATCAATATCAGCGAAGCGCAGAACGAAGTCCGTGATTTCGCTCGTTGGGGCATCGACATCGTTCCGCATCGTGATCTGATCAAACGCGGCTTTACCGACGCTTCAGGAAAAACACTGACACTCGAAGATGCCTTCAAGAAGCCGGAGCACCCTTTTCGTGTGGCAATCGTCTGTGCCATGTGGCTGACCGGCTTCGATGTCGAGTGTTTGTCAACGCTCTACATCGATAAACCAATGAAGGCTCACACCCTGATGCAAGCGATTGCGAGAGCCAATCGAGTTTATCCCGGCAAGGACTGCGGTGTCATCGTCGACTACAACGGGATGCTCAAAAGTCTACGAAAGGCACTCGCACAGTATGCGGTCGGCGACGACGATGCGACGCAGCCGGATGAGATCGCCGAGCCGATCGAGAATCTGGTCGCATCGCTGATCGACGCTCTGGAGGTTGTCGAAGGATTTCTATTGGAATTGGGCTTTGACGTCAGCCGGTTCGTCGGGGCCACGGGATTCAATCGCATCGAAGTCATCAAGGATGGTGTTAACGCCGTGTGTACGACCGACGAAACACGCCGCCGATTTGAAATCATGGCGAGGGAGCTGTTCAATCGCTTTCGGGCGCTGGCGACCGAGCCCAGCATCTATACCTATGCCGAACGGCACGACAACATCGAGGCAATCTACAAAAAGCTAGACGAGAAACGTGATACGGCCGACGTAACGGCCCTGATGAAAGAATTACACCGTATCGTCAACAACGCGATCCGTGCGGCCGGTCCCGGCGAGGATCATGCCGAGGGATTGTCCATCGACCTCAGCGAAGTCGATTTCGAGAAGCTGAAAGAAGAATTCAAACGAGTCCCCCGGCGAAATATTGCCTTGCGAGATATTCGCGATGTGATCGAGCAGAAACTTCAGGCCATGATCACGACGAATCCGTTGACGATGGATTACTACCGTCGCTACCAGGAGATCATCGCGGATTACAACCGAGAAAAAGATCGAACAACGGTTGAGCAGACGTTTGCTGCGTTGATCGCCCTGGCTGAAAGCCTAGATGCCGAGCAGCAGAGAACGGTTGAGGAAGGACTTACGCCGGAAGAGCTGGCAATCTTCGATTTGCTCAAACGCGACAAGCTCTCACAGAAGGATCGCGAGAAAGTGAAGCAGGCGAGCCAATCCCTTTTGGCAAGCATCCGCGAATTGCTGGCGCCGATGGAGCATTGGACCAGAAATGCGCAAACACAAGCTGAGGTCGAGACATCTATCTTGGATTGGTTGTTCGAAACCCTCCCTCGCCCACCGTTCAATGACAAAGAAACCAACGAGTTAGCAGGTCGTTTGTACGAGCACGTCTGGCAGCAGAGCGAGGCTGGACTGATGAAATCGGGAGTCGATGAATCATGAGTCGACGTAAGAAGCCATTCGGTGAGGTACTTCGGAAGGCTCGGGAGGGGCGCTACAGCATCCGAAAGTTCGCCGAATTGTCCGGTGTCAGCCCAACCTATCTTTCTCAAGTTGAAAAGGGGAACGTGGCGCCGCCTACCGCCGAACGCGTCAAAGTCATGGCGGAACTTCTCGACGCCAGCGCCGACGAATGGACCGCACTCGCTGGCCGAGTTCCTGACGATCTGCCGTCCATCATCCAAAGCCATCCTATCGAGATGCCTGCGTTGATTCGTGAGGCCGATCGTTTGAACGATGAGCAATTAAAGCAGGTTCGCAGCCACATTCGAGAGATTATTGAAACCGCAAAGTGAAACCACCAATATCACGCTTCACGACGTGGAATCGTTGCGGTCAAACACGCGTTCAGCCAACTTCTTTCGGATGGATTGAGTATTAAATCTGGTGAAGGCCCAGCGGTTACATCGATCGCTGTATTCCAGCCAATATCGCCACCACGTAGCGTAGCGATTCCGGTCTTGCGATCGCGGGTAAAAATCCACTGTTCCCCGTGTTCATTCTCAAAGTAGCCGAGGTAGTTGTTTCGAACAGTACCATTGACGATCGGCGGATCGCCACACGACGCGGCGTGATGGTTGGGAATCTTTAAGAGTGGTTCTGACATCAGATGGTTGGCTCCGTCGGCTGTTCTTCTACTGGATTTAACTTCGACGCTTCGCTTACTTGTGCGTCCGTTATCGAAACCTATCGAGACAAGTTGGTCTCAGCAAGCTGGATGTTGGTTGTATTGTTGTAACGCCTGCGGCAGCCCAAGCAGTCCGACGCGAAAACGAAAAAAGCCGGCGGTTAGCCGGCTTGGAAAGATTCTCGATTTTGATTCTTGTTGACTGTCAGTGGATAGATCGCGCAAGGTTAAGACGCGCTGCCATCATTCGATGAGTCTTCGGCGCTGGGAACTGGATGCACGACGGGATATGGCGGCATGCCTGGATAGTACTCGCCGGGGTGTCCGGGTGGCAGATTGTCGGGCGCGGAATAGCCAGGTGGGACGTGATACGGATGGTCGGGCGGCAGTCGCGGCCACGTGTGGATTGGTGGCGGCGCGAGAATCTCAACGGGCTCTTCGGGTTCGGGCGGCCACGGCCAATCTTCGGGCCACCAGTCGGGTCTTGATTCGGAACCCGAGGTACTGTCGTCGGTACTCGAACCCTCCGGCGGATCTGATTCGGGCGGAAGTGGTGGCGGCTCGCTTCCCGGCGGATCGAATGGCGGGATGAACGGTGGCCACGGAGGCGGCATGTCGGGACGGCGCGGACGGCGCGGACGGAAGCTCATCGAAGCTCACTCCTTTGAGTTGGATCGGGATGACGAAAGGGCTTCCGCTTGCTTGGGCAGAGCCCACATTGAGGAATTGCCTCTGAGCGAAGGAAGGCCAAGAGTTCAGCATCGCTGCGTTCGGAAGAGCAAGCTTTGTAGTCCCGGAACAATTGCCACTCAGGGATATCTTCTAGGTTCAATCGCTGTTGAAGTTGGGACCAATAAGCGAGTGCCGGACATTTCCAAAGTCGCTGCTTGAACAACTGCGTGCAGGTCTTCTGCATGCAGATCTTGTATGCAGCTTGCGGCCTCGAATCGAACGGCATCGGTTTGCCATCTTCAATTCGGTACTGTCTCATCCACCCTTGGTGCGATTGCCGAATCTTGATCTGGATGCCCGGATACTCTTCACGCCACCGCCAGACGGTTTGTTTGGCTTGGCGAAATTTTGCGAGGTATGCCTCGTGCGTCCCATGCTGACTGACTTCCAACCGGCAATCGACCTCAACGAGGGTCTTGGGCAAATCCGGATGCCGATCGAAGAAGAAGCCATTTGTGACAAGCATCAAGTTCGAGTGTGGCCAGCATTCACGCGCTAAGAGCAGATGCTCAATCAACTTGGGGTTCAGCAGTGGTTCACCACCGAGCAAGGCAAACCGTTTCGGCAGAATACGCAGATTCCAAGCTTCGTATTCAACCTTTGCTTCGGCTGGCGTGGGCATCGCTCCAGCCAATCGAAAGTTGCTGTAGTGGCTGCACTGTTGGCATGACAGATTGCAGCCGTGTGCAAGGTGGTATTCCAGAGCGGACAGCTCGATCATCGCCAGATCACCTTCTCCAGTCCGTGCTTATCGAGGCCACGTTTTAGGAACTGAGGACGATGACGTTGGTAACCAGGCGGATCAACGTGCTCGTGCTTGAAAGAATGGTCAACATCGACCGCAACATTCACGCCGGCCAGTTTGCAACGCCAGAAGAAGTCCCAGTGCTCTTCAACCTTGAGTTCCTCATCCCAGCGGATCGCCTGCAGGATGTCTCGATAGGCGACAAAGCAATTGCCAACGTAATGGCACCATCGAATTGAACCGCGTTGCTTCAGCGAACCGCGATGGATTCGCAATCGTGTTCCGTTGCTACGAAGCAACCGTGGTCGCTCGTCGTTATTGCTAAGCGCAGCGAGCAGATCGATGTCATTGTTCCGCTTCAGTTTGTCGACCAGTTCCGGCAATCGCGTCCGCGCGGTCACCAGATGATCGTCGTCCGTAAACACAACAGTCGGCGAGTTACCAGAGTCGAGCAAGCGATTGCGACCAGCAGACAAACCGATGTCATATTCCGTTTCGATCAGCTCATCCACCATTCCCGTTTCGGCGGGGCAGTTTGCCGAGAAGCGAAGCTCTGGCTTTCCGTCATCTAGAACATGAATCGCCGGCCGATTCGATCCACAGTGTTCATGGATACTTCGCACCAAAGCTGCACAGCATTGCGGACGGTGAATGGTCTTAATGCAGAAGGTAACTTGGTCACGCATGGACAATGCCTCCGCCGGGATAACGCAGTGAATGGAATCCGTGTTTGCGTAGTCCAAGCTTCCTGAACTTCGGGCGACAACGCAGATCGCCATAAGGCTTGGCACCAACGTGGGCGTGAACCACCATGTTGTCTTCCGCAACCGCGACCTTCAGGTTCTCGACATGACTGGCGCGGTAGAAGAACTCCCAGTGTTCATAAGTCTTGATCTCCGGATCCCACCGAAGTTTGGCGATAGTGTCCCGTCGAGCGAGAAACGCGTTGCTGGACATATCGCACCAGGCGAGTGAACCAACCCGCCGATGCTCACCGCGAAACATCCAGATACGTTTGCCATTCATTAACGGCGCAAACAACATTGGCCGCCCGCCTCCACCCTGACGCACACCGAGAATATCGATCTCGTGTTGCTGGAAACGCTCGTAAACCGATGCGAGGTGGAAATCGTTCGTGATGACGTGATCGTCGTCTAGCAGGAAGATGAACTCAGTCTCTGCAGCATCGATCGCTGCATTGCGTCCCACGCCAACACCCACATCGTGTTTGTCGAGATCAATCACCTTGCAGTGTTTGGCAGTTTCCGGGTACTTCTCCGAGAAACGCAGTTCAGGACGACCGTCATCGACAACGACGATCTTTGGATCCACAAAGTGTTTTCGCAGCGACTCGACCAACCGATGGCAGGACCAAGGTCGATGGATGGTCTTGATGCAGAACGTGAGGTCGTCCGGCGAGAATGGCTTCGCTTCACTCATTGCATCACCCGTGCTTTCTGAGGTCAGGGTTCACGTGCGCGATAGCAGATGCGAGCTCTTCGTCAGAAGGTTCGATTCCAAGGAACTCGACGAGCTCGCCAATGACACTTTCCGGATCAGCGGTCAGTTCGGAGAACTCGATGCGGAAAACTGGCACATCGGGATGCTCTTCAATGAATTGATCGCGATGTTCGGCAAGGCTTCTCTGTAACATGTCGCATGCATCGTCGTCCGCGGCGAACCACTGTCCGCGATGCTTGTTGGACCGATCTTGCAAACTGCGGATGGAAGCCTTGATATCGCGATGAACCGAAACGATGCGAAGTGAATCGCCCAGGGCTTCATGCAGATGCCCGGCAAAGCGGCACAGATGCGGGTACTTTCCACCCGCCACGGTCTTGTCTCGGTTGGCTTCTGACTTGCGGGCGACGATCCAGGATTTGAGTTGTTGCGTGAGTTGTTGATCGCTGATACTAGGATCGATCGCAGGGAATCGCATCGCTCTTTCGCAAAGCTGTGCTAGTCCGACCGCTTCGCCTCCGCCGGTCGCTTCGTAGCCGCCCAGCTGATTGCCCATGTGGACGCCAAGGTGATGCATCACCATTGCAACGCAGGAAGTACCCGAACGATGCGGTCCCAGAACCGCAAAGAAAGGTGCGTCCGAATGATCGGCGTTTCGCGCGTCGTTGAAGAACCTCGTTTGATTCCACTTGCGACCACAGATGTTGGACTTCGTCGGAAGTTGCCCGACCATCCAACGGTCCGGCGTGTAGACCGCAATCGACTCGCGTTGGACGTTCTTACCTTGAACAAGCGACTCGTAGCGGCGTTGGATGAAACGTCCGAGATGATGGTCGACGTGATGCTTAGTGTGCCAATCGTTCCAAGTCAAATGCCGATACAACGCCTTCATGTTGTCACGGCCACGGACCATGAACGCGTGCGTGCGATTGACGTTGTACGGGCGGTAGACGTGCTCGCTGACTTTGTGTGGCGGATGCTTTCCGGCGTACAAGTGCTGGCCGCCGAGGTAGGCCAATCCCCAATCAGGCGGCAGTTCGTCGACAAATTCGTTCAGTTGTTCCGCGAAGTCTTCAGCAAACCCTGCGTCATCTTCAAATACCACGTACGAATCGATGTGCTCGCTCAAACACTTTTCCAAGATCAAGAGATGTGATCGGTAGCATCCCCAAGCTCCGTTGCCGGCTCGCCACTGCGGAGGTGTCGCGACATTCCGTCCATCGATTGCCGCGAATCTCTCTGGCTCGGGGAACGGCCAAGGATCAGGCAACTGCTCGAGCCACTCTCGTAGCCGATCCGGTCGCCGATCAAGGTTGATGAGGAAGCAACGCTCAACGATCGCGCGGCTATTCAGTTTCGTCGTCTGGCTCGGATGGCCCTTCGGGGAATTTTTGCTCGTACTTGCGGATGGCGGTGCCTGCGAGTCCGCGGGCAATCGCGGCGGTGAACCTTCCATGGGGCAGACCTCTTAGTTGGGCTTCTTCGAGTAACCAGTCGACGATCGTGTCGATGTTGCGCCTGCAACCTTCGGCACCCCAGTCGTTCATCGTGTCGACTCGGGTTTCGCAGTTGCATGTTTTGCTCGGCTTGGCAAACCAAGCCAGCATGCGTTTCAGTTCGTTGCCAGGACCAGGACGGAAACGATCGATCTTGATCGTCTCCGGTTCATCGCGTTCGGGCAGATAATTGCGAAGCAGTGACTCGAGTTCGCGAGTGTCCTGTTTACGGCGTTTCTTGTTGACTACCGCCATGCCGATAGTGACCAAGTTGATCGCTCTCGGATTTTCGTTGGCTTGGCAGGCGTTGCACGCTGAAGGTGTCGTTCGGACCTTGCAGCCAGCCATTTGCCCGGCGACTTCGCACGCGTTGTCTTGGGTCAGGTGAGGACAGTGAATCATGCGGTCATCCCTGCAACTTGACCGTCATAGGCTCCGGAACTGCTCGGTGGCTCGCCGGGATCTTCGCAGTCGCTATCGACTAATTCCCAACCGCAAGACCAGATCCAGGTGCTGTTGCACGGTTCGCTCGATCCGCTGCTATCCTCGGACGGCGGTTCACTGTCGCTGTGGCTCGGTCGATCGGAGTCGGAAGTTGATGGATGGCTTTCTGACGGTGGTTCACTATTGCTTGCCGATGAATCACCGACACTAGGATCATCAATGCTGTCGCTGGGACGGTCGCTATCGGAGATTGATTGCGATCCGCTATCCGAATGCGATTGTGAACGGCTATTGGACGCGGATTTGGAATCACTACCTGACTCGGATTCACTCGTTGATTGCAAGGCAGAACCGCTTAGTGAACCGGACTCGCTTTGAGATCCACTGACGGATGCCGAGCCGGTCCCTGAGTCGGACTGGCTGTAGGACTGCGATCCGCTGGCGGACGATTCTCGAGAGTAGTTTGGTTCGCTTACCGATTCGCTTGTCGATTGCGAATGCGATTCACTCTCTGATTCGGATTCCGACTCGGATTGCGATTGGCTTGATTCCGATTTACTGTGACTGCTTGCTGAAGCCGAGTAAGAACGTGAATGGCTGGGCTGAGAATACGATTCGCTTGCAGATACGCTGTGTGAGTCGCTTCCCGACTCACTTTCTGAATCGCTCGATTCAGACTTGGACTCGGATGACGCAGAGACCGACTCACTGACACTCGATGTCTCGCTTTCACTGGCTGAGCTGTCCGAGTCGCTATCCGAATCACTCGAGCCCGATCCCGACGAACTCGCCGACTGAGATCCGGAAGATGAGTCGGATGAGTTTGATGACGAACTCCCGGAAATCGAAGGTCCTGAGTAACTCGGCTCGCTGTAGGAGCGGCTCGATTCGCTTTCGCTCTCGGACTGGCTCGAATCGGAGTCACTGCTACTTGCCGATGACGCACTCGAATCGCTGGATGACGAAACAGAGCTTGATGCATCGGACGAATCAGATTTCGAATCGGATGATTCTGACGAGTCAGAGGATGACGCCGAACTGTCGCTGGATGACTGGCTCGATAAGTCTGATGATTCGCTAGATGAACTCGATCCGCTGCTTTTGGATGAACTTGAATCGCTAGATGATGAGCTACTTTCAGATGAGGACGAACTGGATGATGAGGAACTGCTGGATGACGAGGTGGATGAACTCGAGCTGGATTTAGACGAACTACTGTAAGGGGAACTGCTGGATGAGCTGGGACTTGATGATGATGAGGAGCTGCTAGATGACGACGACGAGAGCGAGCTTGATGAAGAACTGGATAGCGAGCTACTGGAACTCGACGATAGGCTGCTCGAGTTGGATGACCCCAGGCTGCTCGATGAACTTTGGCTGGATGATGCGCTGCTAGAGCTACTGCTGGACGACGAGTCACTGGATGATGAACTACCCGACGAGGAGCTGCTTGACGATGAGCTGCTACCGGAGCTGGATGAGGAACTGCTGGAGCTTGAGCTACTGCCATCGCAGCAACGGCAACCAATCGTGAGGTAGGCCGATGTGTCCTCGTGGAAATGGCAAACGATCTGTTGTGACGCAAGCAGCGCGTAGTCGCAGACGTTGTAGACCGAAACCTTGACGCCGACCGGTCGCCACTGTGTTCCGTCAAATCGCAGCTCGCGAGCCGTTCCCCAAGACTGGGCTTTGATCCGATGTGTTGGCTTGCAAAGCAACGTTTGCTTGGGCGGATCGAGCACCCACGACTGATTGCCATCGAAGGTGACCGAGAGATACTGGTCGCGAGAACCTTCAATTGGTCCGCGTATCCGCTGGGCCGAGTGATTTCGTGCAACGATGCGGACCTGTTCGCCGTCGACATCCAACACCGGTTCGATGTTGCCGGATTGGTCCAGTCGGTGGAGATCACATGTCCCGTTGCCGGTCGTCGTTCCCTTTCGGGCGCTGATGCCGCCGACCGGAACCTTGACCAAATGTGCGATGTCGGTCGGATGACCAACCCGAACGACCGCCCACTGCAAACCGGTTTCCGACGGGTTTCGTCGCCAGAGGATCTGTGCCGAACCCTCTGGTTTGGATTCCAGATAGAAGCTCGGCGACAGTGATGCGTCGGCAAAGTCATGCCAGGTCTCGGTGATATTAACTTGAGCCGCGACAACGCCATCGAAGACGACGCGACCGACCTTATCTTCGGCGATCGGTTCGATGGAGACGCCCACTCGCCCCGTGGAAGCGCTCGCCCCGGGTCTGCCAACTTTGATTGTCGCATCGCGGACGAATCGAGCAAGTTCGACCGGACCATCGAGCGGGTCGGTCAGTGGCTGAATAAAACCAGTGGCGCCACCAATCGGAATCGTTTGCGTTGTGATGTTGTGAACGCGAACCGTCGCTGCGTTCTGCAGGTGCGTCCTTGGTCCACCTCCACCGGGCAACCGATTCTTGTGCAACGCGTCGGCTGCCGCCAACAGCCGGTTGTACTCGGTGGCGGTGATATTGTACTGGTCGCCGGGGCGAACTCTTCGTGTCATCAGCTGATGCCCAGCGCGTTAAAATTGCCCTCCGGATAGACTTGCTCGACGTAGGCGGCGGCCGGCCGGCGAAGCACTCGATCACCGACGACCTCTTCATCGTGCCGGACCCACAAGTAGTCCCATCCCCGCTTACTGATTCCCGAGATCGCGCCGACGGACAACGCCGGTTGATTGGGCCGCGCGGCGAAGTGATAAGTAATGTCGACCCAATTCTGCTCGTCTTCACCACCTTCGGCTCCGAGAAACAGAGCTTCGCCAGGAGCGAATATGGACCAGTCGGTCGAGTTCGTGCGGCCGGTCATCGACACAACGGCCAACAGATAGGCGGTCGAAACCCACTCGAATTTCTTCCGCACGGAGAACTCGAAAGCCGGCACGGTCACATCGACGCCTTCCACACCGGAGTCGCTGACCCCGATTGCACCCTGGTAGATCGGAGCGACCTTGCCCGGCGCCGGATAGATCCCACGGGTGCCGAGCGATTGATTGAGGTGCGTGGTTGCTCCGGTCGTATTGAACGAGACCGGATCGAGTTTGGTCTTGTTGATGGTGACGCTGACCAACGCGTGTTTGGCGTTGATAAACTCGGCGTCGATCTGCAG